>NZ_JBFBAF010000026.1:0-162857 GCF_040682095.1 Amycolatopsis sp. NPDC051372 | reverse complement strand
TGCACCACTACAACCACCACCGAGCCCACACCGCCCTCAACGGCCACCCACCCATCACCCGGGTCAACAACCTCACAGGGCACTACAGCTAGCCGGTCCCGGACCGTCCACTGTGGTCAGCGGCCTCAGCCGAGCAGCTTCCGCGTCTCGTCCCACAGCCGCGCCGCGAGTGCGGGGTCGATCGCGTACGGCGCGACGCCCTTGCCGTCCGGGGTCGGTTTCGGCTGGACGGGCGCGAGGGCCGTGTCCTCGAAGTAGCGGCCCGTGATGCCCTCGACCAGGGGCGAACTCGCGAGCAGCACCGACGTCGACGCGCCCTGGTCCGGAGTCTTCCAGCCGGGCGGGACGGCGAGGACGTTGCCGTGGTCGTCGACGGCGCCGACGAAGCCGAGCTGCGTTTTGTCGAGGTGGCGCTGCAGGTTGGTCATGATGCCGCCCGGGTGCAGGGCGTTGACGGTGATGCCGTCGGGCGCCCAGCGTTCGGCGAGGGCGACGGTGAAGAGGATCATCGCGGTCTTCGAGCGGGCGTAGGCGGTCCACGCTTCGTAGGGCGTGCGCTCGAAGTGCGGGTCGTCGAAGTCGACGGCGGCCATGAGGTGGGCCGAGGACGCGACGTTGACCACGCGGGCGCCGCCGGCCCGAGCGAGGGCGTCGCGCAGGCCGAGGGTGAGCGCGGCCGGGCCGAGGTGGTTCACGGCGAACTGCCGCTCCCACCCGTCGGCGGTGCGCGTGAGCTCGGGCAGCGCCATGATCCCGGCGTTGTTGACCAGGATGTGCAACGGCCCGTCCCACGCGGCGGTGAAAGCCGCGACGCTCGCGCGGTCCGCCAGGTCGAGCTGCACGGCGGGCAGATCCTCGACGGCCTTCGGGTCGCGGACGGCCACGGTCACGTCGGCGCCGGCCGCCGCCAGAGTCCGGGCGGTGACGAGGCCGATGCCGGACGCGCCTCCGGTGACGATGGCACGGCGGCCGGTGAGGTCGACGCCGTCGAGCACCTCGGCGGCAGTGGACGACGCGGTGAACGGCAGTGCGGTGTCAGTCATTTTTCCAGCTCTCTTCGATCTTCTCGGCACCCGGGTACCGAAGGTTCAGCGGGGGAAATCGGTGCTGCGGGCCACGTCCTCGCCCGCGTCCAGCTCGGCGAGGCGCCCGGTCAGTGCGGCTCGGATTGCCTCGAAGGCATCACTGCCGAGGGCGAGGCGGCGCGGGGCCGGGGTGACGCCGGCGGAGTCGATCACGGCCTTCGCGACGCGGGCCGGGTCGCCGGGGGCGTCGCCGGTGAGGTTGCCGGCCCCTTCGAGGTACTGGCGCATCTGGCCGACGGGCGTGTCCGCGTAGACGTCGAGCGGTTCGGCGACGGTCATCGCCGCGCCGAAGCCGGTGCGGACGGCGCCGGGCTCCACCATCGTGATGCCGACGCCGAACGGCGCGACCTCGCCGATCACCGACTCGAGGAAGCCCTCCACACCCCACTTCGACGCGTGGTACATGCTGCCGCCGGGGCTGGAGATGTGGGCGCCCATCGTGGACGTCTGCACGAACCGCCCGCCGCCCTGCGCGCGCATGTGCGGGAGCACGGCGCGGAAGAGCTGGATCGGCGCGGTGGTGTTGAGCGCGATCTGCCCCTCGATCGCCTCGTCCGACAGCTCTTCGGCCGCCCCGAACGTCGCGGCGCCGGCGTTGGAGAACCCACGTCGATGCGGCCGAGCTCCGCGAACGCCTTGTCGACCACGGACCGCAGCTGCGCCGTGTCGGTCACGTCCAGCTGCGCGGTCCACAGCAGGTCCGCGTGTCCCAGGTCGGCCAGCGTCTCCGGCCGGCGCGCCGTGGCGGCCACGCGGTGTCCCCGCGCCAGCAGCTGGTCGGTGACCGCCCGGCCGATGCCGGTCGACGCACCGGTGACGAACCAGGTACCCATGTCGCGCTCCCTCGATAGTTCCAACTAGTTGGTTTAATCTGCCGATACGAAACCAACTGGATGGTTTAAAACCTAGCCACGGCGCCCGTGGATTGTCAACCAGCCAGTTGGTTTATTAGTCTGGGGCCATGACGTACGACTCGGACGCGACCCGCGCCCGCCTGCTGGAGGCGGCCCACGACGAGTTCGTCGAGCGCGGCCTCGCCGGTGCCCGGGTCGACCGCATCGCGGCCGCGGCCTCGGCGAACAAGCAGGCCATCTACGCGTACTACGGCTCGAAGAACGCCCTGTTCGACGCCGTCCTCGACGCGCGGCTCGGCGTACTCGCCGACCTGGTCCCCTTCACGCCCGACGACCTGCCCGGCTACATCGGCGCGCTGTTCGACTACCTCGTCGCCGAGCCGACCGTGATGCGCCTCATGCAGTGGAAGGCGCTCGAGCGCCCAGAAGCGTCGGCCGCGGAGGTGCGCGCCCACCTCGACAAGGCCGCGGAGATCTCCACCGGGCACAACGTCGACGACGAGCAGGGCATCGACGTCCTCATGCTCACCCTCGCGCTGGCGCAGTCGTGGAACCTCACTCCACACGGGATCCGCTCCCCCGCCGGCCACGACCCGGCCGCCCGCCTCAAGCGCCACCGCGAGGCCGTGCGGCGCGCGACCACGGCCGTCGTGGCCGAACTCCTGGGCTCCGACGGTGCAGACTGAGCTCTGATCACCCACGAGCGGAGGGAGCCGCATGAGCCGGTACGCGCGTTTCGAGCACTTGAGGGTCGACGGGCCGGACGAGGACGGCGTGGTCGAGCTGGTGCTGGACGGACCGAACCTCAACGCCGTGAGCGAGGCCGCGCACGGCGACCTGGCCGAGATCTGGCGCGAGTTCGACCGCGACCCCGAGGTGAACGCGGTGCTGCTGCGCGGCGAGGGCAAGGGGTTCTCCGCAGGCGGGTCGTTCGACCTGGTCGAGAAGCTGACCACCGATTTCGAGGCCCGCTCGCGCACCATGCGGGAGGCGCGGGACCTCGTTTACAACATCATCGACTGCGCCAAGCCGATCGTGTCCGCGATTCACGGCCCCGCTGTCGGCGCGGGGCTGGTGGCGGGGGTGCTCGCGGACGTGTCGGTGGTGGCGAAGACCGCGAAGATCGTCGACGGCCACACGCGGCTCGGCGTCGCGGCCGGGGACCACGCGGCGATCTGCTGGCCGCTGCTGTGCGGGATGGCGAAAGCCAAGTACTACCTGATGACCTGCCGGCCGATGACCGGCGAGGAGGCCGAGCGGATCGGCCTCGTTTCGCTGTGCGTGGACGAAGAAGCGCAGCTGCTGCCCACCGCGCGCGGCCTCGCCCGGGAGCTGGCGCTCGGCGCGCCGAACGCGATCCGGTGGACGAAGCAGAGCCTGAACTCGTGGTACCGGCAGATCGCCGGCGCGATCTTCGACTCCTCGCTGGCGCTGGAGTTCTACGGGTTCGCCGGGCCGGAAGTGCGCGAAGGCCTGGCGTCGCACCGGGAACGCCGCAAGCCCGACTTCACCGGCCGGGGCGGCGCCGATGCCTGAGGCGCTGCTCGACGGGCTGCGGGTGGTCGAGATCTCCAGCTACGTCGCCACTCCCCTGTGCGGCTTGACCCTGGCCCAGCTGGGCGCCGACGTCGTGCGCGTCGAGCCGCTGGGCGGCGCGCCCGACCGCACGCGCTGGCCATTGGCCGGATCGGGCACGAGCCTGTACTGGACCGGGCTCAACAAAGGGAAACGCGCGATCGCGGTGGACCTCGCGTCCGAAGCGGACCGGCAACGGGTGGCGGACCTGATCGTCCACGGTGGACCTTGTGTCGTCGTCACCAACACCGATCGGCATCCCGAGCTCACGCACTCCGCACTGTCCGCGCGGCGTCCTGACGTGATCCACGTGCTGCTGGAAGGCCGCTCCGACGGAGGCGCCGCGGTGGACTACACCATCCAGGCGGCCACGGGGTTCCCGCTCATCACGGGCCCGGCCGACGTGCCCGGGCCGGTCAATCACGTCCTGCCCGCGTGGGACCTCGCCGCCGGTCTGTACCTTGCCACGGGCCTGCTCGCCGCCGAGCGCCGCCGTCTGCGGACCGGCCGGGGTGCGTCGCTGCGCGTCGCGCTGGAGGACGTCGCCCTCGCCACCGCGGGCAACCTCGGTTACCTCACCGAGGCCCAGGTCACCGACCACGGACGCGCCAAGTCCGGCAACGACATCCACGGCACCTACGGCCGCGACTTCACCACGGCCGACGGCGTGCCCGTCGTGCTTGTCGTGCTGACCGAACGCCACTGGACGAAGCTGCTGGCCGCCACGGGCCTCACCGCCGCGTTCGCCGCTCTCGCCGACTCCCTCGCGATCGACTTTTCCGGCGAAGCCGCCCGCTTCGAGCACCGCGACCTCATCTCGGCGCTGCTGGCCCGCTGGTTCGCCACCACGCCGTACGCCGACGCCGCCAAGGCCCTCGACGCCCACCGCATCCTGTGGCAGCGCTACCGCACCTTCGCCGAGGTCGGCCGCGACCCCGAGCTGGCGGACCAGGACCTCTTCGCCTCCCTCGACCAGCCCGGCGTCGGCCCGCACCTGGCGCCGAAGTCGCCGCTCGTGGTCGACGGCGCGCGCCTCGACCCGAGCCCGGCGCCGTCCGTCGGAGAGCACAACGCGGAGGTCTTCGGCCCGTAGCCCCTGGGTGGTACTCGCCGTCCTACGGAGGTTCTCTCCCTGCCGCACCGTCCGCAGTGCCTGCCACCGTGATGGCAGGGAACGCGGCACCTTCCTGAACACGGCGGTCAACTACACCAACGGCTCGTCGGAAACGATCCTCGGCGAACTGCCAGACGGGCGGCGTGACGAGTTTGTGCTGGCCACGAAGTACTCCGTCCAGCGGCGCCCCCGCGGCGCAAGGCGAAGAACTTCCGCTACGGCCCCGCCACGCTCATGCTCCACCTCGCTCTCGACGGCCCGCTCCCCTGGGCCGCCGGCGAGGACCTCGCCGAGTTCGGTTACGTCCACGCCGCGCCCTACGTCGACGACCTCGCCAAGACCTACGCCGACGCGCCGGGTGCGTAGCGCTCGAGCTTCGCGAGTACGCGTTCGGCCATCGGCTCGGCCGCTTCGGGCCGCCCGGATCGCGAAGTACGCGGTGCACACACCCCCGGACCTCGAAGCCGCCAACCCGAACCTGGTCGGCGGCGGCAGCGTCGGCGGCAGCCACCACCTGCCGCAGAACTTCGTGTTCCACCCGCTCGGCTGGGGCCACCACGGCTACCGCACAGCGGTCGACGGGCTCTACCTCACGGGCGCGGCGACCTGGCCGGGCGCCGGCACCAACGCGACGTCCGGCCGGCTCGCGGCCCAGCGCGTGCTCCGGGACGCGAAGCGCCGCCGCTGACGGCTCACGCGCGGTCCTTGTTCACCACGCGCAGCACCAGCCACTGGTCGAACCACGCACCCACGGTCGTCACCACGAGCATCACCAGGCCGAGGATCAGGTGGGTGTAGCTGTGCAGCGGCGCGACGCTGTCGGTCAGCCGCGTGAGGCCGAGCTGCACGAGCAGCCGCGCCACGAACAGCGTCGCCACCAGGCCCAGCGCCTGCTTGCGGCGCCACACCGCGCGCAGCAGCCGGCGTCGGCGCGCCAGCATCGTGGACCACAACACCAGGTGGACCGCGAGCACGACGAGCGGGAGCAACGCCACCCACGGGTACCGGTCCTGGAACTGCACGGTGAGGTCCCCGCTCGCCGCGAGCAGCCCCACGAGCACGAAATACCACGCGGGCAGCCCGGTGATCCTGCCCTCCGGAAGCAGCTGCGCCACGGGGATGAAGTCCGTCTTCAGCATCGGGATCTCCTTCGTGTGCCGATGCGTCGAGACTCCCGGAACCGGCGCCGGCGAAGATCGACCGCGCGGACGAACCTCGGCCGCCGTCTCATACCTCCGGACGAGACGCGCGCAGCACCTCCCCGAGGTCCCGCGCGCCGAAACCCGCCTCGCGCGCGCTGTCGAGCCGCCTCGCCGCGACCTCACCCAGCTCCGGCGCCACACCGAGATCCCGGCCCACGGACAGGGCCGGCGCCACGTCCTTGCGCATCAGGTCCGCCGGGAACGCCACCGGCTCCCCGTCCGGGTCGAGGAAGGCCGCTCGTTTGTAGTGCACGGGGGGAGCGGCCAGCGCGCCGTTCTCCTCGTGGTGCACGACGCGGACTCCGGTCGCTGGGCAGCATCGCCGCCGCGGTCCGCCAGCAACTGGCCCGATTGCCGCGCACGAGCACTGCCGGCGCTGCTGTCGCTGACGTGCGCGGGCGCGGTGAAGAACGCGGACGGGGCCGAGTTCCTGGCCACCGTCCGCGAACTCCTCCACCACCCCCGCCGGCTCATGCGGTGAGCCGGCGCTACCGGCTCCGGTTCACCGCAGGAGCCGGTAGCCCGCCGCCTCGCGGTCCCACGTCCCGTCGCTCACCCCCCGGGCGCGCAGGACGGCCTTGCGCACCTTGCCGTTCTCCGTCAGCGGCAGCGAGTCCACGAGGTCGACGTACCGCGGGATCGCGAAGTACGACAGCCGCGGCTCGCACCACCGGACGAGCTCCAGCGGCGTCACCTCCGCCCGGGTGACGACCGCGGCCATCACCTCGTCCTCGGCGAGCTCCGACGGCACGGCGAACACGGCGACCGCCGCGACGGCCGGGTGCTCGCCCAGGACCTGCTCCACCTCCATCGACGAAATGTTCTCGCCCCGGCGGCGGATGCTGTCCTTCACGCGGTCGACGAACCGCAGCCACCCGGCCCCGTCGCGCACCACGCGATCACCGGTGTGGAACCACAGGTCGTGCCAGGACGCGGCCGTCGCGGCGGGGTTGCCGAAGTAGCCGGTCGCGAACGCGTACGGCAGGCGCGAGCGGCACAGCAGCTCCCCCGATTCCCCGTCCGGGACGTCGAGCCCGGCCGCGTCGACCACGCGTGCCTCGTAGTCGGGCAGCACCACGCCCATCAAGCCCGGCCGTTGGGTCGATGCGTGAGCCCCGACCATCATGTTGGTCTCGGTCGAGGCGTACCCCTCGATCAGCCGCACGCCGAACCGCGCGTGGAACTGCTCGTGGGACATGGGCGGGGTCGCCGGCGCCAGGGCGATCCGAACCTGGTGCCGGCTGTCCACTTCGGACTCGGGCGCGGCCAGGAGCATCTGCACCATGGCGCCGAGGACGTAGGTCACCGTCGCCCCGCACGCGGCCGCCTCGGCCCAATAGCGTGACACGGAGAACTTCGCGCCGAACACGATCCGGGCGCCGGTCAGCAGAGCCTGGAAGAACGCGGTGAGCGCGTTGATGTGGAACAGCGGCAGGCAGGTGTAGAGCACGTCGTCCGCGCCGATCTCCAGGCATTCGCCGACCCCGACGCCGAACCAGAAGAACTGGGCGTGCGGGCAGCACACGCCCTTTGGCAGCCCCGTGGTGCCCGACGTGTACAGGATGGCCAGCGTGTCACCGGGTGCGGCGTCGACCGGTGGCACGGCGTCGGCGAGCACGGGGTGGTCCGGGCCGTCGAGCACCCAGACCTGCGCCAGCGTCTCCGGGACGTCAACGTGCTCCAGCGCGGTGACCAGGTGCGGCTCGGCGACGAGCACACGCGCACCGGAGTCGGCCAGCGTGTGCCGCAGTCCCGCGCCCCGCAACGCGGTGTTCAGCGGCACGGCGATCGCCCCGAGCCACGCGCAGCCGAGCATGATTTCCAGCAGTTCCAACCGGTTCCCGCACAGCAGCGCGACCCGGTCCCCGGCCACGACCCCGCGCCGTTGGAGCATCCCCGCCGCTCGCGCGGCGCGGTCCGCGGTGTCCTGGTACGTCCACGTCATCTCGCCGCAGACGACCAGCGGCCGGTCCCCGTGCCGCTCGGCCTGCCCGGTCAGCAGCTTCGGCACGGTGCACGCGTCGGGCCACAGCGCCCGCAGCGACTCCGACCGGTCCGGCAGCCGAGGGGCCGTCGGCACCCACGCCGTGCCGGGGCCCTCCGGTGCCGCGGTCACGCGGACGTCGGCCCCGGGTTCCTCGTCGCCCTCGAGCCGGCCGACGACCACGGCCCCGCTCGTGGTGCGCAGCGTCGCCACGCGGACGCCTTTCGCCTCGGTCACCTGCTCGACGCGCGCGGTCGGCGAGTCCGTCATCGTTTTCCCTCCAGAATCGCGGCGTTGGCGCAGGCGCCGTAGCGGTGCAGGACCATCCCGTAGCCGGTCACGAGCGCGTGGCGGGCGGCCACCTGCCGCTCGCCCGCGCGCCCCAGCAGCTGCCGCACGGCCTCGACGAGACCGTGCAGCCCGGCGGCGGCTCCCGCCTGGCCGGCGGAGAGCTGGCCGCCCGACGGGTTCAGCGGCCAGTGGCCGACGGCGAGCCGCTCGTGCAGCAGCCGGCCGGGGTCCGGCGCGAGGCCGAGGTCCTGCAGCTGGGCCAGGGCCATCACCGGGTAGTCGTCGTAGACGCAGGCGAGACCGACGTCGGCCGGCCCGAGCGCCGCGTCCGCCCACAGCCGGTCGGCGATCAGGTGGTGCCCGGTGTGGAGTCCGTCGCCCTGCTGCCCGTCGTGGTTGTGGCTCGCCCCGAACGCGCGAACCTCGGCCCGGGCGCCCCGCGCGGCGGCGGTGACGACCACGGCGTCCGCGCCGGTCACCACCGGCACGCAGTCGTAGCGGCGCAGCGGGACCGCGACGACGGGAGCGGCCAGATACTCGTCGAGCCCCAGCGGCGCGCGATACACGGCGCCGGGATTGCGGCCGGCCCACCACCGCTGCGCGATCGGTACCTGCGCGTAGTCCTTTTCCGTCAGCCCCGTGGCCCGCATATGCCGCTGAGTGAGCATGGCGAACAGCGCGTTCGGGCCGGAAATGCCCAGTGGCGTCAGGGTTTCCGCCGTCGCCCGGTTGTAGTTCGCGACGAGCTCGCAGAACGCCGGGCGGTCGAGGTGGTCTCCGGCGAGTAGGACCACGGTCCGGGCGTCACCGGCCTCGACCGCGCGCACCGCGTGCTGCAGGAGGTTGAGCCCGCTCGCGCCGCCGTGCGGGTCTTGCATGAGCCAGCGCAGCCGCAGCCCGAGCCGCCAGGCCAGGTCGATCGCGTGGTCGGGCGCGAGGGTGAAGCTGGCGACGCCGAGCCCGTCCACGTCGTCCGGCTGCAGGCCGGATTCGCGCAGGACCCCGTGGAACGCGGCGGTGAGCACGTGCTCTGTGGTCGTCCCGGGACCCGCGTGCCGGGTGTAGGGGTGCTCGTACGCGGCGACGAGAGCCGCGGTCATCGGGCGAGCTCGCTCGCCGGCTGCGCGGGCTCGGGTTGCCCGACGGCGTCGAGGTCGCGGACCCGCGTTTCCGGTGCCCACGCGAGCGCGGCGACCGTGAGGAGACCCAGCAATCCGAGGTAGGCGGCGACCGGCCACCACGATCCGCTCCACGCCAGCAGCACCGTCGCGATGAGCGGGGACAGCCCACCGGCGAGGACCGACGCGAGCTCGTGGCCGAGCGCGACCCCGCTGTAGCGTACGCCGCTGCCGAACAGCTCACTGAAGAAGCTCGCCTGCACGCCGATCATCGCGCTGTGGCACGCGGCGTTGGCGACCACGACGGCCAGCCACACCAGCCAGGTCTCGCGGGTGTGCAGCAGCGCGAAGAACGGCACCGCCCACACGATCATCGCGATCGCGCCGCCGAGGTACACCGGGCGCCGGCCCACGCGGTCGGACAGCGCGCCCCACAACGGCATCGTGAAGGCTTCGAGGAGCTCGCCGAGGATCACCCCGACCAACGTCACCCACTGCGGGATGCCGATGTGGCTCGCGTAGGTGAGCACGAAGACCAGGAAGATGTAGCTGCCGCCGTTCTCGGCGAGGCGGGCGCCGAAGGACACCACCACCGCACGCGGGTGCTTGCGGATCGCGGCGAGCACGGGGAACCGCTCGGTCTCGTGACGCCGCTGCACCTGGGCGAACGACCGCGTCTCCAGCACGTTCATCCGGATCACCAGCCCGACGACCATGAGCACGACCCCCACGAGGAACGGGATCCGCCAGCCCCACGACTGGAACGCCTCCGTGCTCGTGGTCCCGCTGAGCAGCGCGAACACCGCCGCACTGAGCACGAACCCGATGCTGACGCCGCTCTGGCCCAGCGCCGTCTGCATGCCGCGCCGCTTAGGGTCGGCGTTCTCGCTGATCAGCAGCACGCCGCCGCCCCACTCGCCGCCGACCGCGATGCCCTGCACGATCCGCAGCACGGTCAGCAGAATCGGTGCCCACAGCCCGATCTGCTGGTACGTCGGCAGCACGCCGACCAGCGCCGTCGTGAGCCCCATCAGCGTCAGGGTGGTCACGAGCATCGCGCGCCGGCCGATGCGGTCACCGAAGTGGCCGAAGATGATGCCGCCGATGGGCCGAGCAGCGAAGCCGAGCGCGTAGGTGCCGAACGCGGCGATGGTGCCCGCGATCGGATCGACCGCCGGGAAGAACAGCTTGTTGAACACGATCGCGGCGGCGGTGCCGTAGAGGAAGAAGTCGTACCACTCCAGGGCATTGCCGATAAGGCTCGCCAGCACGACGCGGCGCATCGACTGCCGCGGTGGGTGAAGAGAGTCCGCCATTGGTCCTCCTCGGGTGCCGGGACGGCGCGCGTCCCGATGGGGAGCGGCCATGGTGCGACGGCGCCGCGGCACGCAGAAGGCCAACGGTCCAGTCAGCGGAACGCTTGTGCGCGAGAGCCGCGGAGGCGGCGAGTCAACGCAGTGCAGGCCAGCTGCAGCGCGGCCGAGAACCGGCCGATGTCGAGCCGGTCACCCGGCGCCACGATGCTCAGGGCCGCGACCACGGTCGCGTCGGACCAGACCGGGGCCGCGATGGCGCCGTAGCCCGGGGCCGGCTCGATGTGCGACACGGCGTAGCCGCGGCGGCGGATCTCGGCGAGCTCGGCGCGCAACCGCCGCTCGTCCAGCGGCGGCTGCGTTTCGGGACCGGTCGTGGCGCACAGCTCGTCGACACGCTCGGGCGGGCCGAACGCGAGGATCGCCTTGCCGGAAGCCGCGGAATGCGGGGGGACGCGGCCGTCGAGCTGCGTGACGACGCGGCCGCGGCCCCGGCTGCCGACGTACTTCTCGGTGAACAGCATCCCGCCCTGACCGGGCACGACCAGCAGCACGGTCTCCTGCGTGACGTGCGCCAGATCGTCGAGGAACGGCGCGGCGACCACGCGCAGCGAGCGGTGTGCGGGCGCGCGCTGGCCGAGCTCGTAGAGCCAGGTGCCGAGACGGTAGCGGTGCCCGTCGCGCTCCAGCAGCTCGCATTCGACGAGCTCCTGCACGAGCCGGTGGACCGTCGCCTTCGGCAGGCCGCTGCGGCGGGCGAGCTCGCTGATCCCGAGCACGGACGAGCTCGCGTCGAACGACCGCAGGATCGCCCGTGCGCGGCGCAGGACCGCCTTCGCGGGCGGGGTGCCGAGGGGTTCGCTGCCGGCCGCCATGCCGTCTCCCGCCTGCCGCCGTGACCGCTGATGCTAGGTCGGTTTCCCGGCCGCCGCACCCGCCGTCGCCGACCCGCGCTCAGGTGCGCGAGCCCCTCAACCACGACGTCAGCATGGCCTTCGCCGTCTCCACGCGCGAAGGCGTGGTGAGGCTCTGGGCGACGAGGTGGCCCGAGCCGCCGCCGAGCCCGGCTCCCGGGTGCGTCGACGCGCCGATGTGCCACAGCCCCGGCACCGGCGTGCGGTGGTGGGCCGCGCTGGGCAACGGGCGCCAGAGGAAGCTCTGATCGACTTCGGCGGCGCCGCCGTACGGGTCGCCGGCGACGGCGTTGACGTTCGCCGCTTCGAGGTCCGGCGGGGTGATCACGTCGACGGCCAGCACCTTGTCCCGCAGCCCGGGCGCGTGCCGCGCGATCCGGTCCAGCACGCGGTCGGCGTAGGCGGAAGCGAGCCGCGACGTCCAGCCGCCGGTGACGTCGAGCTCCCCCGCCGCGTCACCGACCGGGGCGAACGGCGTTTCCTGCAGCTGCAACCACAACGCGGCCGCACCCTCTGGGACGCGTGACGGGTCGAGCAGGTACTGCTGGCCGACGACGATCGTCGGGCGGTCCGGCAGCAGGCCGGCTTCCGCCTGGGCGCAGGCGATGCCGGTGCTCGCCGAACCGTCGGAGACATGGACGAGCGGGATTTCGCGCAGCCGCTCGTCGCGCCAGTCCAGCGGCGCGGACAGGGCGACGTGGATCTGCAGCTCCGCGCGGCCGTAACGGAAGCGCCGGGCCTCGTCGGTGACCTGCTCGGGCACGGACCCGGCCGGCAGCAGCTCGCCGTACAGGGCCGTCGGCGTCACTGAGGCGACGACGGCCCATGTGGCCCGCAAGGTTTTCCCGCCAGCCACGACACCGACTGCGCGGCCGCCCTCGACGAGGATGCGTTCGACCGGCGCGCCCGTGTGGATCTCCACGCCCCGGGCTTCGAGCAGCGACCGGAACGCCTCGACGAACCGTCCGGCGCCGCCCTCGACCACGGGCAGGCCGAACCCGTGCATGGTCGCCGCCAGCACCGGCACGAGGAACCCGCCCGAGGCCTGGTCGGGTGCCAAGCCCGCGTGCAGCAGCCACGGGATCCACAGGTGGTCGACCTCGGAGCCGGTGAACTCCCGCGCGCACCACGAACGGCCGCTGCTCACGAAGTCACGCAGCCAGCGTTCGGTCCCCGTGCGGCCGAGGCCGCGCGCGAGCCCGCCGGCGTGCTTCAGCAACAGAGGCGAGCGCAGCTCCGAACCCATCAGCCCGCCGACCGGGCCGGCGTGGTCCAGGAAGTCCTGCAACGCCTTCAGGTACCGGGTGCGGTCCTCGGCGTGCGCGAACTCCGCCGCGGTCTGCTCCGGCTCGCGGTGCGCGACCACGGCGTGCCCGTCGTCGGCGATGCTCGCGACGAGCGGCCCGTCGGCGTTGCGGTAGACGAGCCCGTGCCGGTGCAGTTCCTCCCCCAGCGCCGCGTACGCGCCGCCCGAGACGAACAGCGGATGCCAGGAGGAGAACGTGTCGTGCACGTAGCCCGGGAGCGTGCGTTCCTCGCTCGCGATGAACCCGCCGAGCCGGTCGTTGCGCTCCACGAGCGTCACCGACCAGCCCGCACCGGCCAGTTCGGCCGCCGCCACCAGGCCGTTGACGCCACTGCCGATCACGATCGCGTCCGGCATCCGCTTCCCCTTCACGCCGTCCCCATCACGACAGGTGGGCCCGCACCGCGTCCCGTTGCGGATCGGTCCAGCCCTTGCTTTCAGCGTAAACGATCATCTTCCCGAACGCTTCCGTCCACTGTGGATCGTGACCGGGTCCTTCACCCCGCAGCCACGCCACCGACAGCCACGCGTGCCCGCCGGCCGCGGTGCCGGCGCCGGCGCCGCGCAACGCCGCGTCGACGTCGGCTTCGGTCACTCCCTCGGCTCGTTCGACCGACAGTGACGTCAGCTCCTCGGCTTCGACCAGCGCCGGCCGAAGCTCCGCACCGATGACGACCTTCACGCCTTCTCCTCTCGTCCGACCTGCTGCGGCAGGTGCGTTCCGAACGCCCGGTTGTGGTAGGTCAGCGGCTCGGCCAGCCGCGGCACCGCCGACGTGGCCTGCGCGAACGCGACGACGTGGTCGCCACCGCGCACGAGATCGGCCACGGTGCAGGCCAGCCAGCCCGCGCCGGGCAGCCGGTCATCCAGAGACCACTCGAGCTGGCGAACTTGTCGATCGCCCTTGCCCGCGAAGGCCAGGGCGAGGCCGGCGTGCTCGCGCGTCAGCACGTTGATCCCGAGCCGGCCCGAAAGCCGCACGCGGGCCGGCAGCCGCGAACCGGTGTCCAGCGCGACGCTGACCAGCGGCGGATCGGCCGACAGCGACGCGAACGCGCTGACCGTGGTGCCGTGGGCCACCCCGTCGTGCAGCGTCGTCACGATGGACACCGGCGCGCACACCCCCGCCATGGCTTCGCGGAACAGCCCGCCGTCGACGCCGGTGCTTCCCGTGGTCACGCTCATGACACTCCTCTCCGAGCGGCGTCGGCGAGTCTGCCTCACCCGCCCGCGGTGAGCCCGACGATCGTGTTGAACGCCTCTTGCCGAAGCACGCGATGGATTCGTCTTTCCTGCACGACGTCCGGCTCGGTCAGGCAGATCGCCGCGGGGGCGAGCCGTTCCCACGCCGACGGCGCTGCTGCGCGACATCCGGCTCGGCCGCGCGCACCGCGCCCTGCTCGGCGCCGACCGGACGGTGGCCGAGATCGCGTCCTCCTGCGGCTTCACGCACCTGAGCCGGTTCGCGCAGGAGTACCGCGCGCGGTTCGGCGAGCTGCCCTCCGAGACGGCCCGGCGGCGACGGCCGCTCTGACCACAGTGGACCGTCGACCTAGTCGCTGTGCGCGGGCAGCAGCCGGTTCACGACGTCGGCGACGAGCTCGTACGAATGCCGCCGGTCCGCGTGGTCGTACACGGGAGTGGTGATCATCAGCTCGTGCGGAGCCGTCCGGTCTAGCAGGCCCTGCAGCCGCTCCTGCACGGTCGAAGGCGAACCCACCACGAGGTGGCCGCACCGCGCCTCGAGCTCCGCGCGGCCGGCCTCGGTGTACGGGTGCGCGGCGGCCGTTTCCGGGTCGGGTAACAGAATCCGGCGGGCGTGGTGCCGTCTCAGGATCTTCAGTCGCTCGGGTCCCGCGAGCCACTCCGCGTGTTCGTCGGTGTCCGCCGCGATCACGGCAACGCTCAGCAGCGTCGGGCGCACGGTGATCTCCCGGTAGGACAGCAGCGCTTCGAACGCGTCGCGAGCGTTGAGGTGGTGGGCGAACGCGTAGGGCAGCCCGAGCCCGGCAGCCACCCGCGCGCCGGGCCGGGCTCGACCCCAGCACCCATACCTCCGGCGTGTTGCCGACCGCGGGCACCGGGCGGACGGACCCGTCGCCGGCGAAGTAGCCCAGCAGCTCTTTCACTTGTTCCGCAAAGGTTTTCGCCGAGCGCTCCCGCTCGCCGCGCACGGCGTCCGCGGCGGCGCGAGGACCGCCGAGCGCCCGCCCGAGCCCGAGGTCGATGCGGCCCGGGTGGAACGCCGCCAGCGTGCCGAGCTGCTCGGCCACCACGATCGGCGCGTGGTTCGGCAGCAGCACCCCGCCGGCACCCATCCGGGTCCGGCTCGTCGCCGCCGCGAGCCGCCCCACGACCACCGCCGGCGCCGAGCCGGCGATCCCGCGCATGCCGTGGTGCTCGGGCACCCAGTAGCGGTGGTACCCGAGCTCGTCGGCCAGCACCGCGAGGTCCACAGTGCGGTGCAGGGCCTCGGCCGCCGTGGCCCCTCGCACGATCGGGGAGGTGTCGAGCACCGAGACGCGCACCCGTCCTGCCTACCCCGGACGCGCTCGCACCGCCGCCGCTGCTCAGCTCCCGCCGTGGATCGTCCGGCCGCCGAGGACCTTGTGCATCGGCACGAGTGCCCGCAGTTCCCCGACGGCGCGGGTCAGCGGATCTCCCGGCCACACCGTGAAATCGGCGAGCCGGCCGCCTTGAGGCTCCCGCGCAGCGCCGACTCCCCCGGCGGCGCGACCGAAGCGCGGCTGCCGGATCAGGTCGAGCAGCTCAGGGATGGTCCTCGCGAAATGCACGGGCACGTCGCGGGCGCTGAGCGCGGCGAAGACCAGGTGCGTGTCGTCGAAGTCCGACAGGACCGTGCCGGCCGGAACGTCGAGTCCCCGTGTACCGACGCCGACCAAGCCGTCGAGTCCGCCCGTCGGGCGAAGTCGCGATGATCCGGTTCACTCGGGCCGCCGACTGGTCCCGACCACAGCACGACCATCCCGCGTCCGTTCCGATCGTCACAGACACGCCACCTTCGATCGAGAGGGTGCGGCAGACGACAACGGCGGCGCACCCGCCCAGGGGTGCACCGCCGTCGTCGTGTTCGAGCGCCTCAGCCGACCTTCATCTCGCCCAGCTCCGACCAAGTGTCCTGGTCGAGGGTGGTGTTGATGATGTCCGGGGTCTTCTGCAGATACTGCGGGAAGTCGGCCTGCGCCTTCTTGAAGTGGTCCGCGTTGACGTGCGCCGCGGCCGCGTCGTCGGCGAAGGCCTCCACGAGGACGTACTCGTTCGGGTTGTCGAGGCTGCGGGACCAGTCGAACCACTTGTTGCCCGGTTCGGCTCGCGTGGCCTCGGTGAACTCCCGCGAGAGCTCCGGCCACCGGTCCGCGTACTCCGGCTTGATCTGCCACTTCACGGTGATGAAGATCATCTGTTCCTCCTTCGTGCCCTCAGCAGCGTAGCGCCGCGGCGGGCGCGTCCGCTGTGGACGGCCGCGCTCACGGGACCAGGATCGCCCGCCCGCGGATGCGGCCGCCATCGAGGTCGTCGAGGGCCTGCTGGAAGTTGTCGAGCGAGTACTTCGTGGTGTGCAGCTTCACCTTGTCCTGCGCGGCCAGCACCATCAGCTCGCACAGGTCGGTGTAGGAGCCGACGAGGTTCCCGATGAAGTTGATCTCGGTGGAGATCACGTCGATCGTCGGGATGTTGATGTTCTCGCCGTAGCCCACCACGTGGTAGTCGCCCGCGCGGCGCAGCATCGCCACGCCGTCGCGCGTCGCGCCGCCCTCGCCGACGAAGTCGACCACGACCTCCGCGCCGTGGCCGCCCGTCAGCTCCTGCACGGCCGCCACGTGGCCGCCGTCGGCGACCACACCATGGTCCGCGCCGATCGACTCGGCCAGCTTCACCGCGTCGGCGTTGCGGTCGACCACGATCAGCTCCGCCGCGGTCATCGCCTTGAGCACCTGGATACCGATGTGCCCGAGCCCGCCCGCGCCGATCACCACGCACTTGTCGCCCGGGTGAAGGCGACGCGAGGCCTTGGCCGCCGCGTGGTACGCGGTGAGGCCGGCGTCGGCCAGGGCCGCGACGTCCGAAGGCTCCAGCGAGTCGTCGAGCTTGACCACGCTGCGTGCCGACGTCTTGAGCACCTGCGCGTAGCCGCCGGCGGTGTCGATGCCGGGAAACTGGCTGTTCTCGCAGTGCACGTCGTCGCCGCGCCGGCACGCGGGGCACAGCCCGCACGTGATCAGCGGGTGCACGATCACCTTGTCGCCCTCGGCCACGTTCGTGACGGCGGAGCCCACGGCCTGCACCCAGCCCGCGTTCTCGTGCCCGATCGTGTAAGGCAGCGTGACGCCGGACTTCTCCGCCCACTGCCCCTCGAGGATGTGGAGGTCGGTACGGCACACGCCCGCCCCGCCGATGCGCACGAGCACGTCGTGCGGCCCGGTCACCTCGGGTTCGGGAACGTCGGTCATGCGCAGCTTCTCGTCGTACCCGACGACCTGGACAGCCTTCACGAAGCTCGTGCCTCCTCACCGGCGACAGCCGAAACGGACGGGTCGTGCGGCCGGGTCGTCTGGTCGGTCTCCGACCCGGGGTAACGCGTGCGAAGCAGACCGCGGCAGAAGTGCGCGTTGCCGTCGATCGAGATCCGGATCGACCGGGCGAACCGCAGCCGCAGCGGCACTTCCTCACGCGGGTAGGGCTTGCCGTGCTCGTCGACGAGCACCGGTTCACCCGGTTTGACGCTCAGGCCGAGCGCCGTCCGCCGCCGCAACAGCGCGTCGGTCGTGCGGCCCGCGGGCAGGCCGCCGAGCGTGACGTCGTGCAGATCTTCTTCCTTCAGGTCCTTGTCCGCGCGCAGCAAGCCCGTCAGCGCCCGCTCCATGGCGGCCGTGTGGGCCTTGCGCCGGAAGGTGAGCCGCAGCTCGTCGAGGTCCTTCTCGGCCTCGGAGCCGAACGTGCCGAGGTACCCGGCGTCGGCGGCGAGGCCGCGGTTGATCAGGTCGGAGTCGTGGTGGTCGTCGAGCTGCACGACCACGCGCCGCTCGCCCGGCAGGGCGGTGAGCACGTCCTTCGCGTCCGAAGCCATGAGGTACGCGAAGTTGGGCGAGCAGAACGAGGTCGGCAGCCGCAGGTGCACGGTGAGCTCGTCCTCGGTCGCGGCCACGGAACGCACGAACCCCAGATCGGTGATGGGTTCGTCGAGCTCCGGGTCGTAGACCGAGTCGAGCGCACTGCGCGCCAGCTCTTCGAGATCGGGCATCAGGCAACCGCCGCCGCTTCGGCCTTCGCCTCCGCGGGCGGGTTCTTCACCTGCAGCTCCTCGGGCACCGGGATGTCGTACATGGCCGCGGCGTTGAGGCCCAGGATCTTCTTCTTGATCTCCGTGGTGAGCGGCGCGTACTCCGTCATGTCCTCGGGGATCTGGAAGTCCACGAACTTCTCGACGAGCCACTTCGGCGTCCAGATCGCGTAGTCGCTGGAGAACTGGATGCGGTTCTCGTCGAGCCAGTAGAGCAGCTCGCCGATGATCTGCGCGAAGTACCGCGGCCGTGTGTGGATGAACGGCATCGCGACCGCGAGGCCGGCGTGCACGTTCGGCTCCTGCGTGGCGATCCAGCAGAAGTCCTCGAGCCGGGGCAGGCCGCAGTGCTCGATCACGAAGTTGAGCTCGGTGAAGTCGGTGGCGACCTTGTCCACGTCGGCGACGTCGAACGCGTCGCGGTCCAGGGGCCGGATCGTCGGGCCCTTGTGGATGTGGATGTTCTTGATCCCCAGCTCCTGCGCGGCCTCCAGGTACTTGTAGCTCCACTTGTCGTCGAGCTTCCAGCCGCGCGAGTCGCCGAACCACTCGGCCGTGTACAGCTTCGCGCCCTTGAGATTGAAGCGCTTCGCGTCCTCACGCAGCTGCTTGAGGCCGTCCTCGCCGTAGCGCGGGTCCCAGCAGTGGTTGTAGGTGAGCTTGTCGGGGTGCTTCTGCGCCAGCGCGAACGCCTCGTCGGTCTGCCCGAAGTTGTTGTTGTAGAAGGCGGGCAGGGCCGCGGGCTGGAAGATGGCGTGGTCCACGTACCCGTCGGTGAACAGGTCCTTCATCAGCCGCTCGCCACCGTAGTAGAGGTAGTCCTCGTACGACCACACCTCGGACTCGGGGCTGAGGTTGCGGTGGTAGTCGTAGAAGCAGTCGATGAACTGTTTGCCGTGGATGTTGCGCTGGTTCTCCGGCCGGGCGTCCCAGAGCGCGACGTGCGCATCGAGGATGAAGTACTTCTCGCCGTCCTTGGTGTACATGGGCTTTCCTCCGCATTCGTGACCACATCGGCACGTCAAGACCGGAACTTAGGGCGATCATTGCCGGATGAGGTGGCCCTTGCTGTCTCGATTTGAGACACGAGAGTGCGGCGGCGGCTACCCTGGGTCTTCTAGCCTTGCCCAAGCCGGACGCACAGACGGCCGAGACGCAGTGTGGCGTCTTCCGGGAGGTGGCATGACACGCGGTGACGGGCTCGAGCCCCGCGGCGACACCACGCCGAGGCTTCGGGCGTCCTGGCGGCGCAGCGCGCGCTACGGGGTGCCCGACGACGAGGTGAAACCCGTGTTCACGGCCACGGTCGACACGGGCTCGCTGCTGTTCGAATGCGGCAACGAGGTGCTGCGCGGCCTGCACGTGACGCTGGCCGACGAACCCATCAGCCTGATGCTCACCGACAGCGAAGGCCTGGTGCTCAGCCGGCTGTGCGGCGACCCGGGGATGACCCGGTCGCTCGATCGGGTGCACCTCGCCCCGGGGTTCTCCTACGCGGAGAGCAACGCCGGCACCAACGGCCTCGCCCTGGCGCTCGCCGATCGCGCGCCGTCACTGGTCCGCGCGGGTGAGCACTACTGCACGAGCCTGCGCGGCTATACGTGCGCCGCCGTGCCCGTGCCCGACCCGATCACGGGCGCGCTGGCGGGCAGCGTGAACCTCACGACGTGGTCCGAGCAGTCCTCGGGCCTGCTGCTCGCGCTGGCCCAGACGGCCGCCGGCCACACCTCCTCGCTGATGCTCGCGCGCGCCTCGGGCCGCCGCCCGCGCCCCGCCCCGCGCGGCGAGGTCTTCCGCGTGTACGCCGACCGCATCGACCCGCCGGAGCTCTCGGCCGCGTGGCAGCACGCGCTGCTGAAGGCGATGGACACGATGGGCCGCGGCCGCACCGTCGCGGTGGTCGGCGAGCCGGGCGCCGGCAAGACGGCGCTGGCCGCGCTGGCCCGTCGTGAGCTGCACCCGCGCGAGCGCGTGCTCAACGCACGACCGCCCGCGCCCGACGACGTGGACGCGTGGCTCGCGATGTGGGCCCCGGAGGTCGGCAAGGCCGACACTTGCGTGATCGTCTCCGGCGTCGACGCCCTGCCCGCCTGGGCCGCCGGCGAGCTGGCCGCCCGCTTCACCGGCCACCCGACCGGTTTCGTCCTGACCGCAACGGATTCCGCCGCCATCCCGCAGCCGCTGCTGTCCTTCGTGGACACCGTCGTCGAGCTCCCGCCCCTGCGGCTGCGACCCGACGACATCCTCCCCCTGGCCCACCACTTCGCCCACCGCGCCCGCGGCCGCGCCGTCTCCTTCACCCCCGCCGCCGCCCGCGCCCTGGCGACCCACGACTGGCCCGACAACGCCAAGCAGCTCCGGCGCGTCGTCGCCGAGGCCGCCGCCCGCGCGGACACCGTCGACACGCACCACCTGCCGCCGGAGGTGTTCACCACCACGGGCCACCGCCTCAGCCGCCTGCAGGCGATGGAACGCGACGAGATCGTCCGCTGCCTCGCCCAGCCCGGGGCCACCGTCGTCCGCGCGGCCGCCGAGCTCGGCATGGGCCGCGCGACGATCTACCGGAAGATGGCGCAGTACGGGATCAAGAACCGCCGACTGCGGTCCTGAACGGCGCTTCCGTAACATCAGGCCGTGATGGTTGACCTCGCCCCCGACGATCCCGGCCCGAACCGGTGACCGGCTCGTTCTGGTGGGACCTGCTGCTAGGGATCGCCGCCGGGGTGCTGGTGCTGTGGCTCGCCCTCGTGGCCGTGCTCGTCGTGGCCCGCCCGCGCGGCGACCTGTTGCGCGAGGCGCTGCGCCTGCTTCCCGACGTCCTGCGGCTGATCCGCCGCCTGGCCGCCGACCGGGACCTCCCCCGCGGCGTGCGGGTGCGGCTCGGTCTGCTGCTGCTCTACCTCGCGCTGCCGATCGACCTGATCCCGGACTTCATCCCGGTGCTCGGCTACGCGGACGACGCCATCGTCGTCACCCTCGTGCTGCGCAGCGTCGTGCGCCACGCCGGGATCGACGCCGTCCGGGCCCACTGGCCCGGCACCGAAGACGGGTTCGCCGGTCTGACGCGGTTGACCGGCCTCTGACCTGGACGAGGATCATCGCCGCGCCGTGTAGGGCGTTATACACCGGGTGAAGTCAGCCCTTCGGGACTGTCGCCGCGGCGCCCGACACGGCAGGGTGGGGTCCGGGTGTCCGCTCGGGAGAAGGAGCGTGGGTCGAGATGCCGTGGTTCCCGGACTTCGTCAACGCGGCCGAGCTGGCGCGCAAGCAGACCCGCGTCGAAGGGCACGCGGATCCCGTCGGGCAGTTCTTCGCGGCGCTGACCGACGGCGACGCGCACACGCTCGAGACGGTCTGGCCCGGCGAGGTCGCGGTGTTCGACCCTCGGGCCGGGGAGATCCGCAGCCGCAAGGAGCTGCGGCACTTCGTCCACGTGAACCAGGTCTGGCTGGGCGAGCAGCACGCCCGCGCGGAGACGATCGCGACCACGCGCGTCGGCGGGCGGGCCGTGGTCGAGCTGCTGGCGTGGCTCGGCGGCGACGGGCAGGAGGTGGCCTGGCCGGTGGCGGTGGTCGCCGAGTCGGCCACCGAGCGGTCCGTGGTCTTCCGCACCTACTGCAGCCAGTGGCCGGTCGACGGGCGCCGGCACCTGCGGCCGCCGATCCTCGCCTCCGCCGACACCCCGCTCGGCGACGTCGTCGGGCACTACCTCGCGGCGCTGGCGGCCGGTGACACCGACGCGATCGTCGGCACCTTCGCCCCCATCGGCTACCTGCGCGAGCCCATCGGCACGCACACGCAGCACACCGGCCCCGGCGAGCTGCGCGAGTTCTTCACGAAGACGTTCACCGCCGGCGGTGTCCACCTGGAACCGTGCGTGGTCACCGACGACGGCGTGCGCTGCGTCCTCGAGTACAACTGCGTCGGCTGGGGCCGGCACGACGTGCCGCCGCAGGCCGGGGTGTGCGTCTTCGACCGCGGCCCCGACGGGCTGCTGAGCGCAGTCCGCGTGTACGACGACATCGAGGCGCCGGCCGCGTAGCCGCACCAGAACGTTCTACACAGGACCGAGCCGTCGCGAGCATCACCCGCGTACGCAGGCAGTAGTACGCCGAAGTACCGCAGCTCGACGGACGACGCCCGCCCGCCTTCCCCCGACGATGGACGCACAGCACGGGCCATCGACGGAGGAGGCGGCATGGCGACCGGACAGGGGTGGCGGCTCGGCGCGCGCACCCGGAAGTGGTACCTGGTCGGGCACATCGTGTCCGGGGCGGCGTGGTTCGGCCTCGACCTCGCGCTGGGGATCCTCGCGTGCACGGCCCTGCTGACCGACGACCCGGCCGTGATCGTGACCTCGTTGCAGGCGCTGGAGTTCTTCGCCGTGTGGCCCATGTTCACCGCGAGCCTGCTCACGCTCGCCACCGGCGTCGTGCTCGGCTTGGGCAGCAAGTACGGCCTGGTCCGGTACTGGTGGGTAGCCGCGAAACTGGCGGTCAACGTGCTGATGGCGGTGCTCATCCTGGTTGCACTGCGGCCGGGGGTCGACGCGGCCGCCGGCTACGCCCGGGCGCTGATGGCCGGTGAAGCCGCCGCGCGCCCGGTGGATCTGCTGTACCCGGTGTTCGTGGCGCCGAGCCTGCTGCTGTTCTCCTATTTGATCGCGGTATTCAAACCGTGGGGTCTCCTCCGGCGAAGTCCGGTTGGGAAAGCACTCGTCCACGACGGAGCGTGAGCGGAAAGGGCGGCAGGGGCACGAAAGCGTGCAAGATCGTTTTCAGGCGAGGCGTGGCCCGCGTTTCCTGTTAGCGTCGATCACGAAGGGCCGGACGGCCGACCGGGATCGACAGGGAGGAAATGACCATGTTTCGCCTTCGCAGGATTCTCGGTCATGTTGTGAGCGGATTCGCCACCGCCGGCTTGTGCGTGAGCGGTCTCGCTGTCGCCGAAGCCTGACCCACGCCATTCGCCACGATTCTTTGCGCGAAAAAGAATCGCATTTTTCGCCACTGCCGCGGTGACCGCGAACGCCGCCGTCGGTCGCCTGCAGTACCGTGACGGTCCGTGAGCCCCGAGAAGCCGCCGACCGCGCGCCAGGCCGCTGCCGAGCAAACCCGGCAGAAGCTGCTCGAAGCCGCGTTGGCGGAGTTCTCGCGGCGGCCCTACGCCGAGGTGACCGTGGGCGACATCGCGCGCGCCGCCGGCGTGGCGCACGGGCTGGTGTCGCACCACTTCCAAGGCAAGCAAGGCGCGTACGTCGCCGCCGTGGCCGAGGTCTACGAGCAGCTGCGCGAAGCGGAGGAAGCCGAGCAGCCGGCGGCGGTGCCCGACCGGATCCGGGCGCGGTTCCGCGGGTTCGTCACCTTCCTCGCCGCACACCCCGACCTGGCGTTGAACCTGGTCCTCGCCGCCGGCCGGGACGAGGCGTTCGCCGGCCTGCGCGACCGGAACCTGCGGGTGCTCGCCGGACTGCTCGGTCTCGACCCGGACCGCCCCGCAGTGGCCGCGACGCTGCGTTCGTTCGCCGACGGCGCCGTACGCCTCACGGCCGACTGGCTGCGTGCCGACCGGCCGTTCGGGCTCGACGCGCTGGTGGAGGCGTTCTGCGCGCTGCTCGCCGGCGCACTGCGCGGTGCGCACGAACTGGACCCCGCCCTCGACGTGACGAAGGCACTCGCCCACCTGTAGCCCGCACGTGGTTTCGCCCTCCACCAGTCTCGGCGTACGCTGACCATTGATTGACAGTCAATGATTTGTGTTCAGCGAGGAGACCTGGATGAAGCTCGGCGTAACGTTGCCCCAGAACTGGAAGTTCGACCCCCGCACCGACCTGGTCCGCGGCGCCCGCGAGGCGGAGGAGATCGGCTACGACAGCGTGTGGGTGGCCGAACGGGTGCTCTACCCGCAGGACCAGACAGGGATCCACCGGCTCACCGAGTACGGCGACGGCGCCTGGCCCGACGTCTACCGCAAGGTGCTCGACCCGCTGGTGGCGATGACGATGGCCGCGACCGTCACCTCACGAGTCCGGATCGGCGCTTCGGTGCTCCTGCCGCCGCTGCACATGCCTTACCGGCTGGCGAACTCACTGGCCGCGATCGGTGCGATCAGCGGCGGGCGGGTGATCGCGGGCCTCGGCACCGGCTGGTCCGTGGACGAGTTCGCCGCCACCGCGCCCCGGCCCATGAAAGAGCGCGGCGCCGCCCTGGACGAGTTCCTCGACGTGGCCGACGCGGTCTGGGGCCCGGACCCGGCCTCGTTCGAGAACGAGCGCTACACGTTGTGGCCGGCCGAAACCGGCCCCAAGCCGGCCGAGCGGATCCCCGTGTTCCTCGGCGGCTGGTCGGGCAAGCCGCTCGAGCGCATCGCCCGCCGCGCCGACGGCTGGCTCCCGGTCATGGTGCCGCCCGCCCAGGTCGCCTCGACGCTGACCGACCTGCGCAAGCGGGCCGAGGAGCACGGCCGGGACCCGCGGGTGATCCGCTGCATCGCGATCATCGCGCTGGGCGGCGAGTTCGTGCGCGTGGAGACGGCAGATCGCCCGCCGTACCAGGGCAGCATCGAGCAGATCCTCGGCGACCTCGCCGAACTGGGTGCCGCGGGCGTGGAGGAGTCGGTGCTGACGCTGCCGAACATCTCGCGCGACATCGAGGAGTACAGCGACCTGCTCGCCGAGTTCCACGCGGCGTTCGGCGCGGCCGGGATCTGACCACCGGGCCTTTCGGCGTCGCCCCGGACGCCCCGGTGACCGGGGGCGTCCGGGCAAGGCGACTGCTCTTTCGTGCCGTTCCGTGGTCGAGGGTTCGCTCACGGCACAACTTCGGGACTCGGGTCCGGATCGATCTTGCGTCGGGGTGGAGGTGGGGCTCGGGGACGGTCAACAGGCGGGGATTCCTGGCGGGCGTGGTGGGCGCGATCGGGGCCGTGGGCCTCGGCACGGCACAGGTCTCCCCCGAGGGCCGCCAGGTCGCCCTCGACCTGCTCGGCGTCCTGCGGCTCGTGCCGGCGCGGGGCGGGCAGGCCAAGCGCCTGACCGGCGACCTGTTCGACATCGCGATGCCGACGTGGTCGCCGGACTGTTCCGCGCTCGAAGCGCTGACCACCACCACGAGCATCACCGGCGAAGCCCTGGCCGAACCGCCGGGCCGCATCGCCCGCGGCTGCTACGCCGACCTCGTCGTCCTCGGCGCCGATCCGCTGACCCGCTGACCCGCCGACCCGACCGACATCACCGCCGCGGCCGACGTCCGCCGGACCCGGGTGGCCGGTCGCGTGCACACGGTGGACGCCCTGCTGGCGCCCTTGGCCTCGGCGGCACCCTCGACCACGCCCGCGGTCAACACCCGGCTCGCCCCGATCCCCGACCACCCCGCCGACGCCGCCTTCCGGCGGCACGACCCGCATTACGTCGCCGCGGCCCGCACGTCGTGCTGCAGCGGGCACCAGGTCGCCGCCCGGCGAGCGCCGCGATCCCGAGCTCGACGAGCCCTGCCACCTTGACGACCTCGAGTCCGATGTAGACGAAGTGCGCGCGGTTGCGCCGGCCCCGTTCGCCGGCCGGCGCGCGGTCCGAGCGGCGGTTCAGCACCGGCCGCACGCCGGCCGCGAGCACGCGTCACTGATCGCGACCCGGCGAGGGCTGACGTCGCTGTAGCAAAAGGATCTTCGGTTGGGAAGATCTATTACTCGACCCCGATGTGTTGATACGGTCACCGCCGCCACAAGCACGCGATGTACCACGGGTCTTTCGTCCGAAGGGTCGAAGTATGTGCCAGTTGTGCGGTTCCGAAGCGCGGGAAAGCTCCGCGGTCTCGAGGCGGACGTTGTTCGCCGCGGCGGCCGGGCTGGCCGTGACGCCGATGATGCTCGGGACGCCGGCGAACGCCGCGGCCCACCCGGACGCCGGGGTCAACCTGATCCTCCACAATGGACACGTCGTCACCGCGGCGTTGCACGGGCGCACCGCGCAGGCGATCGCGATCCGCGGCGGACGCGTCGAAGCGGCGGGGACGTCGAACGAGATCCTGCGCCTGCGCGGGCGGCACACGCGCACCGTGGACCTCAAGGGCCGCGCGGTCGTGCCGGGGCTCATCGACAGCCACCTGCACCAATTCACCTCGGCGCTCGACCGGCCGAACGTGTCGCTGCTGGAAGCGCGCAGCATCGCCGACGTCGTCGCGGCGATCGGCACCAGGGTCGCCGCGAGCGCGTCCGGCGCGTGGGTGCAGGCGCGGTCGGGCTGGCACGAAAGCCTCCTGGCCGAAGGCCGGCTGCCCGCACGGGCCGAGCTCGACCCGGTGTCGCCCGAGAACCCGGTGTTCATCCCGCGTGGAGGCCACGTCGCCACGGTGAACAGCCGCGCTCTGGAACTCGCCGGCATCACGCGCAACACCCCCGATCCGACGGGCGGCGTCATCGTCCGCGACGCGAGCGGCGAGCCCACCGGCGTGCTCCTGGAACGCGCGCGCTCGCTCGTGACGCCGTTCCTGCCGGCACCGCCGTCGGCCGACCAGCAGCGGCAGCAGCTGCGCGACCAGATGGCCGAGCACAACGCGCTGGGCATCACCGGCGTCACCGAGCCGGGGCTGGACCCGTCGCAGATCGAGATCTACACGCGCCTGTGGCACGACGGCGAGATGACCACGCGAGCACACCTGCTGTGGCGGATCGCGGCGCTCGCGGACGTCGACGCGGCCGTGGCGGCGTTCAAGCCGCGCACCGGCGACGACATGCTCCGCTTCGACGGCCTCAAGTACCTTTCCGACGGCGGCGTCGAAGGCGGCTTCCTGCGCGACCCCTACCAGCTCGTGCCCGGCGAGCAGACCAGCCCGGACTACCACGGCGTCCAGCTTCTGCCGCCCGGCGGCAAGGACGAGCTGACCGAGATGTACCGCCGCGCCGCGCGGCACGGGTTCCAGGTGCAGACCCACGTGGTCGGCGACGCGGCGATGGACTTCATCGTCGACGTCCTCGCCACCGTGCACCGCGACACGTCGCTCACGCACCTGCGCTGGGTGCTGATGCACCTGTTCCTGCCCAGCGGGCCGAACCTCGCGCACATGCGGAAGATGGGCCTGCTCGCGAGCGTGCAGGACCACCCCGTGCTGCTCGGCGCCAACCAGGTCAAGTGGTGGGGCGCCGAACG
Source organism: Amycolatopsis sp. NPDC051372 (assembly GCF_040682095.1). NCBI lineage: Bacteria > Bacillati > Actinomycetota > Actinomycetes > Pseudonocardiales > Pseudonocardiaceae > Amycolatopsis > Amycolatopsis sp. NPDC051372. Next base: position 135,654 of record NZ_JBFBAF010000026.1, on the reverse strand, counting down.
CGGCTCCCGCGCCGTGCCGATCCGCGACATCCTCGACGCCGGCCTCCTCGCCGGCGGCGGCACCGACGCCCCCGTGGTCCCGCCCAGCCCCCTGTGGTCGCTCCGCTGGATGGTCACGCGCGAAACCCTCAAGGGCGACGTCCTCGGCCCCGAACAGGCCATCACCGCCCGCGAGGCCCTGCACCTCTACACCCTCGGCAGCGCGCAGACGCAGTTCGCCGAACACACCCTCGGCACCCTCGACCCCGGCAAACTCGCCGACCTCGTCGTCCTCGACGCCAACCCCCTCACGGCCGACCCGGGCTCGATCAAGGACCTCGCCGTCGAGATGACCGTCGTCGGCGGGCGCGTGGTGCACGAGGCCTGACCGCAACGACCGAGGCCCGGCCGACCGGCCGGGCCTCGGTGGAGAACTTCAGCGCCAGCCAAGTTCCGGCGCCACGTGCGTCAGGATGCTCTCCAGCACGTGGGCGTTGTACTCCACCCCGAGCTGGTTCGGGATCGTCAGCAGCAGGGTGTCCGCGGTCTCGACGGCCTCGTCCTCCTTGAGCTGGCGCACGAGCTCGTCGGGTTCCGCGGCGTAGGAACGGCCGAAGATCGCCCGGGTGTTCTCGTCGATCATGCCGACCTGGTCGCGCGAGTCGCGGTCGCGGCCGAAGTAGGCGCGGTCGAGGTCGTTGGTGAGCGCGAAGATGCTACGGCTGACCGACACGCGCGGTTCGCGCTCGTGGCCGGCCTCCTTCCACGCCTCGCGGTAGGCCTCGATCTGCTTGCGCTGCTGGATGTGGAGGGGTTCGCCCGTTTCGTCGTCCTTGAGCGTGGAGCTCTGCAGGTTCATGCCGAGCTTCGCGGCCCATACGCCGGTCGCGTTGGAGCCGGAGCCCCACCAGATGCGCTCGCGCAGGCCGGGCGAGTGCGGTTCGACGCGCAGCAGGCCGGGCGGGTTGGCGAACATCGGCCTCGGGTTCGGCTGCGCGAAACCGTCGCCCTCGATGACCTTGAGGAACACCTCGGCGTGCTGGCGGGCCATGTCCGAGTCGGTTTCGCCGTCGGCGGGCGCGAAGCCGAAGTAACGCCAGCCGTCGATCACCTGCTCGGGGGATCCCCGGCTGATGCCGAGCTGGAGCCTGCCGCTGGAAATGAGGTCGGCCGCGCCGGCGTCCTCCGCCATGTAGAGCGGGTTCTCGTAGCGCATGTCGATCACGCCGGTGCCGATTTCGATCTTCGAGGTACGGGCACCGATGGCCGAGAGCAGCGGAAACGGGCTGCCGGCCTGCCGCGCGAAGTGGTGCACGCGGAAGTAGGCGCCGTCCACGCCGAGCTCCTCGGCCGCCACCGCCAGGTCGATCGACTGGTGCAGGAAGTCCTTCGCCGACCGGGTCTCTGAGTGCGCGGTGTCCGACCAGTGGCCGAACGAGAGGAAACCAATCTTCTTCACGCCCGTGGAAGCGTACGCGGGCCTCGATTGATTCCCGACGCGGTGCGGCTCACGTCCTCGCCGCGGGTCGCCCCGGCCGGTAAACTGACGACAGAACGCACACTGGGGGTGTCGTCGTAGATCCGCTCTCCTCCGCACTGGTGGCCACGCTGGGTGCCACCTTCTCCGCGCTGTACCAGTGGGCGGTCGAGCGCGGGGCCGACAAGCTCACCGCTCAACGCCGGGCGCGAGCCCTGGGCGACCCCCACCGGCAGCTGGTCGCGGCCGAGGAGGATCTGGCCGAGCTGCGGCGGGTCGAGTTCCCGGCCGTGCCCGACGGCGACTGGCAGGCCGCGCTCGACGCGGTGGCGGTCGCTCTCGACGCCGCCGACGTGGGCCGTCTCGTCCGCACGAACCCGGCCGTGCTCGTCGACGAAGACCGCCTGCGGGCCCGCGTCCGCGCCGCCGGCGGCCACGCGCTCGACGCCGCCGCCCTGGGCTCCGACGGCACCGCGGCGTTCCACCGCCTGCTCGACGAGTGCTGCCGGCGCATCGCCCGGCGCGCCCGGGCCGTCGACGAGGTCATGCGCGCCGTGCAGGCCGGGATGGCCGGCGACGTGCTGAAGATCCGCCGCGCCGTCGTCGACCTGCAGGGCCAGGAGGACCGGCGCACGCGCGACCGCGCCGAAGCCTTCGAGCAGCACTACCTGTCCTACCTCGCCACGGACTACGCCACCTTCGAGCTGTTCCAGGTCGGCCACGGCCGCGCCCCCGTGCGCCACTCGTTCTCGCAGTACTACGCGGCGCCGTCGGTCACCCGCCAGGGCGGGACGGCCGAGGGCTCGGCGCTGACCGGCGCGGGCACCAACACCGCCCACGCGCTGGCCGCCGAGCGGCGCGTGCTGCTCGTCGGCGGCGCGGGCGCCGGGAAGACGACACTGCTGCAGTGGCTGGCCTACACGGCGGCCACCGCCGGGTTCACCGGCGACGGCGAAAGCGAAGACCCCTGGCGCGGCGTCGTGCCGTTTTTCGTGCCGCTGCGCGAGTTCGCCGACCGCGGCCTGCCTCAACCCGAAGACCTCGTGCGCGTGACAGCACCCGCGCTGGCCGGCGAGAAACCCGCGCGGTGGTCAGCGAGCTGCTGCGCTCCGGGCGCGCGATGGTGCTCGTCGACGGCGTGGACGAGGTCCTGCAGCCGCGGCGAGAGGAAGTGCGCCGCTGGCTCGAAGGCCTGCTGCGCGGGTACCCCGGAGCGCGCTACGTCGTGAGTACCCGCCCCGCCGTCGTCGACCCCGAGTGGCCGATCGCCGGCGAGCCCTTCCCCGCGTACGAGCTCCTGCCGCTCAGCGGGCGGGGCATGCGGGAGCTCATCGGCAACTGGTTCAGCGCCGCCCGCGCGATGGAGACCGACGAGCTGCAGCGCTCCTGGCTCGCCGACTGCGAACAACGGCTCGGCGACTCGCTCGCGACGCGCCCGGACGTGCGCGGGCTGGTCTCGAGCCCGCTGCTGTGCTCCCTGCTGTGCGCGCTCTACCGGCGGGAGAACATGTACCTCCCGCAGAGCCGCAAAGACCTGCTCGACAAGGCGCTGAAGCTGCTGCTCGGCGAGTGGGACACGCGGCGCGGGGTGCAGGTCGAGGACGAGCTGAAGATGTCGGACAACGAGAAGATCATCCTCCTGGAGCGGTTCGCCGCGCCGATGGTCCGCAACGCCGAACTGCTCGTGCACCCCGAAGACGCGCGCAAGCGCTTCGGCCGTGCGATGTCCGGGCTGCGCTCGCAGGGCATCGAGCCCGACCTGGTGCTGCGGCACCTGCTCGAGCGCAGTGGCGTCCTGCGGCAGAACACCGTGGACGGGCGGATCGCGTTCGTGCACCGCACGTTCCGCGATTTCCTCGCGGCCGGCGAGTTCGTGAAGTCCGGCGAGCTCGGCTACCTCGTCGAGCACGCCCACGACGACGCGCTCAACGAGGTCGTGTTCATGGTCGCCGCCCAGGCCCGCGCACGGGAGGCCGGCGACTTGCTGGCCCGGCTGCTGGAGCGGGCGCGCAAGCGCGGCAACCGCGAGGTCGCCGACCGGCTGTCGCTGCTGGCCGCGGCGGCGATGAGCTACGTCGACGTGATCGAGCCCGAGCAGGTGCGCACCGACGTGCTGGCCGCGGTCCGCGGGCTCATCCCGCCCGCCGGGTTCGACCAGGCGGAGCTGCTCGCCAAGGCCGGCTCGTTCGTGATCGACCTGCTCCCCGGGCCGGCCGAGATCACCCGGCACGCGAGCGGCGACGTGGATCTGGTGGCGGCGCGCGTGATCCGCACGCTCGCGCTGATCGGCGGCGAGGAGTCGTGGGAGAAGATCCAGGCGTTCAGCCGCACGCACCGGGGTTCGGTGATCGACGAGCTGCTGCGGGCCTGGCGCCACAACGAGTACTCCGAGGAGTACGCCGCCACCCTGCTGTCCAGTGTGGACTTCGGCGACTTCGTGCTGGAGGTGCACCGCTGGGACGTGCTGCGCCGGCTGCGCCACCTTCGCACGCTCACGGCGATCCAGCTGGTCGGCGACGTGACGCTCGACGACCCGGCCCTCGGGCTGCACCCGCTCACCCGGCTGCCCGCTTTGCGCCACCTCGAGATCAAGTCCAACGACGTCGTGCACGACCTCGAAGGGCTCGTCGCCTGCCGCGCGCTGCGTTCCCTGTGGATCACCGGCTTCGGCAGTGCGCTGACCGACCTCTCGGCACTGTCACGCATGCACCTCACCGACCTGCGGCTGCACGCCGGCACGCTCGACGCGATCCAAGCCCTGGCGTCGGTCGAGGGCATCTACCTGCCGCGGTTGTCGGTGCGCCACCGCAAGCTCGTCGACGGCCTGGACGTGCTGCCCGAGGGCCTGCGCGTGGGCGAGCTCGTGGTCGACATGGGCGCGGACCAGCGTGACCTGCGGGGCATCACCCGCCTCGCCGACGTGCACACGGTCGCCGCGGCCGGCGTTCCCTCCGTCGCGGAGGTCGACGAGCTGGCCGCGCTGCCGGCGTTGCGCGCCCTCGTCCTCACCGCCGCGGCCCCGGCGCGTGACCTCGTGCGCCTTCGTCGGCTCGGCGCGCTGCGCATCGAGCTGTCGGGCCTCACCCCGGCCGACGACCGGGCGGCGCGCGAGGCGCTGCCGGAAGCCGACCTCGTGCTGCACCTCGACTTGGCGGCGAGCATCACCGAACGCTGACCCTGCTCAAGCAGTTCCTCCGTCGAGGTCGGCTTGCTGAATTCGATCCCGCGGACTGGCGAAGATCTGGTTCGTCGTCGAAGGTCTCCGTGGTCAGCCGCGTGCGATGGGATGCTCGATCTGCTCGCGGAGGATGTCGCCGTGGCCTGCGTGACGCGCGAAGTCCTCGATCGCGAGCAGGTAGACGAACCGCAGGCTGACGTCGCCGACCCGGGGGTGTGTCCTGATGTCGTCGAGTTCGAACCCGGCGGCGATCTCGCGGGAGCGCCGGGCGGCGCGCTCGAATTCGGAGATCACGTCGGCCAGGCTCTGGTTGTCGTCGACGAGGAAACTGGCGTCGCCCGGCGTCGTGCCGCCGTCGCATTCGCTCTCGGGCAGGCCCGCCAGGACGTGCTGGAACCAGATCCGTTCGGCGACCGCGGCGTGCTTGACCAATCCGATCGGGGTGGTGAGCGACGCAACGAAGCGGCGGCGAGCCGCTGCCTCGGACAGGCCGCGCACCGTGTTGACCAGCTCGGCCCGGTTGCGGTCGAGCATGCTCTCGAGCAAGCGGCGTTCGGTGCCGGTGGTGATCGGTGGCATGGACCGGGTCATGGTCGGCTCGATTCTGGTGGGAGTGGATCTGCCCGGTGTAGCGGTGGTTTCGGTTCTCGGCGCGCCGGTCGCCACGGACGAGGACCACGTCGCATCGTGGCGGGCGCGTGATCGAGGTTCCGGCGTCGCCGGACGAGTGGTCTGGGCGAGTCGCTCGCCGAGCGCGGTTGCCGGCTCTGAGTCGCAAGATCTGCGCGGCGGGAGAACCCGGGTCTTCACCGATCAGTGGCGTCACGCGCAGGCGTAACCCGAACTCTAGCCCCAGGCGGGTGCGAGGTCGACCTGTGTCACCATCGCGAGGTGGAAGAGCCCTCGTCCTGGTCCACAGAGGACGTCGCCGCGCCCGACGCGTTCGGGTACTGGTCCGAGGTCATCTGCGACGCCCTCGTGCAGGTCTCGGCCCGTGCGACCGGCGAGGCACCGTTCACGGGCCGGTTCGAGCACGCCGCACTCGACGGCGTCGGGCTGTCGACGGTCGCGTCCGGCCCGCAGGAAGTGGCGCGCACGACGCGGCTGATCGCGCGCGACCCGGAGGAATACCTCCTGGTCAACGTGCAAACGGGCGGGCGTTCCCTGGCGCAGCAGGACGGGCGGACGGCCACGCTGGAGCCGGGGACGATGACGGTGCTGGACAGCACGCGGCCCTATCGGCTGGAGTTCGCGGGAGCGTTCTCCCAGATCATCCTGCGGGTGCCGCGGACGCTGCTGCCCGCCCGGGCCGCGGCCGGTGTCACGGCCGTCGAGCTGGACGGGCGCGGCCCCGGCCGGCTCGTCGCCGAATTCCTCGCCGGGCTGGCCCGGCAGCAGCGCGAAGACCCGGCGGTGGCCGCCGCGCTGCTGCCGCATGCCGTCGGCCTGCTGGAAACGGCCCTCGACTGGGCCGCCCGCGGCACCACCCCGACGTCGGCCTCGCTGTCGCGGGAACGGATCCACCGGTTCGTCCGGCAGCACCTGGCCGATCCGGCGCTGGACGCCGGCGCGGTGGCCGCGGGGTGCGGGCTGTCGCGGCGGTCGATGTTCCGGGCGCTGGCCGACGACGGGGAGTCGCTCACCGCGCTGATCCGGCGCCTGCGCGTGGCCCGCGCCCGGCGGCTGCTGCGTGACCGGCCGGACCTGCCGCTGGCCGTGATCGCCGCGCAGTCCGGGTTCGGCGGCGCGGCCCAGCTGCACCGGGCGTTCCGCGCCGTCGAAGGCACGACACCGGGGACCTTCCGGGCCAACCGGCCCTGAGAGGCTCAGCCCATCAGCTCGCGCACGATCTCCAGGAACCGGGGCGGCGGCGGGGGCTGCGGGCTCTCGACGAACGCGCCGGTCGCCACGTCGTAGCGCGGGCCGGACGCCGGGTCGTACACGTGGTAGCCGTCTTCCCGCAGCTGGGTCACGTTGCGCTGCACCGCCGCCTTGGCCCACATCTCCCCCGTCATCACCGGGAAGAACGCGACGGGGTGCGTTGCGGCGAGCACGGTCGTGGCCAGCATGTTCGGCGCGGCGCCCGCCGCGACCGTGGACAGCGTGTGGGCGCTGGCCGGGAGGATCACCGTGAGGTCGTGTCCGGCGGCCAGTGTGGCGTGGTTGTCGGCCGGCCACGTCGCCGCGTCCGCGCCCGTCACCACGCGGTCGGCGAACAGGCCGACGGTGTGCGCGGGCAGGAAAGTCGCCGCGGTGTGCGTCATGAGCACGGTGATCGGGCCACGCAAGACCGTCCGCAGCGCGCCGAGGTGCATCGGCAGTGTCGCGACCGCGGCCGAGCCGGTCGCCCCGATGAGCAGGCGACCTTCGAAGGTGTTGTCCATGCGACCACGATGGCCGGTCGCGCCCGCTCAGGCGTGACCAGCTGTGCCCGGACGGGTGACGCCTTGCGCCGGCTAACCCTCTCGCGCGACGGATCCCGGCAGCGGTCTGCGCGCCGTCTCCCGCATGAAGAGGACGCAAATCCCGCCGATCACCCCGGCGATCATCAGGTAGTACGCGGGCCAGTTGAGGTCCCCCGTGCCCGAGACGAGCGCGCTCATCACCGTCGCCGTGGTCCCGCCGAACAGGGACACCGAAAGGTTGAACGCGATCGACAGCCCGCCGGCGCGGACGTTCGTGGGGAACAGCGCCGGCAGCGTCGACGGGAGGATCGCCGAGAACAGCACCAGCACGAGCCCCATCACCAGCAGGCCGAAGAACGTCGAGGTGGTGCCGCCGGCGCGGACCAGCAGAACGGCGGGCAGCGACAGCACCACGAGCCCGAGGCAGCCGGCCAGGATCACCGGCCGCCGGCCGACCTTGTCCGACAGCCGGCCGACGAACGTGATCACCACCATCAGCAGCACGAGCACCACGATCTGCAGGATCTCCGACGCCGTCTTGCCGACGCCGGTGTGCTGCTCGGGCAGCGTTTCCGTCAGGTAGGTCGGCATGTAGCTGGTGAGCATGTAGTTCGCGACGTTCCACGTCAGCACGAGCCCGGCGCACAGCAGCATCGCGGGCCAGTACTTCGTGAACACCGCGCGCACCTCGCCGCCCAGTGACCGGACGCGTTCGTCCGGCTTCTCCGTCTCCTGGAGCTGCGCGAACGCGGGCGACTCCTCCAGCCGCCGGCGCAGGTAGAGCCCGACGGCCCCGAGCGGGAGTGCGAGCAGGAACGGGATGCGCCAGCCCCACGTCAGCAGCGCCTGGTCGGACAGGACCGCGCTGAGCACGGTGGCGATCGTCGCGCCGAACGCGTAGCCGGTCAGCGTGCCGAACTCGAGCCAGCTGCCGAAGAACCCGCGCCGGCGGTCCGGCGCGTACTCGGCGATGAACGTCATGGCGTTGCCGTACTCACCGCCGGTGGAGATGCCCTGCGCCAGCCGGGCGAGCAGCACGAGCAGGGGCGCGGCGAGGCCGATGGCGCCGTAGCTCGGAATCACCCCGAGGGCGAACGTGCCCAGCGCCATGAGGATCACCGTGAGCGACAGGACCTTTTTCCGCCCGATCCGGTCACCCAGCGGCCCGAAGATCAGCCCGCCGAACGGGCGGATCAGGAACGAGACGGCGAACACCCCGAACGTCGCGATCTGCCCGGCCGAAGCCGGCAGGTCCGTGAAGAACACCTTCTGGATCGTCGTCGCCAAGTACCCGTAGACGCCGAAGTCGTACCACTCGGTGATGTTGCCGATCGCGGCCGCGCCGACCGCCCGGTTGATCACCACGGGCTCGACGACCTGGATGTCGCCGGCCTTCCCCTCCACCATGGATCCACCTTCCGGCCGCCCGCCGTTCAGCGGCCGCGTACGAGTGTCTCCCGGATCATCGAAGTCTGCCGGTTCACCGCTGCTTGCCCAGGCCCGGTGCGGGTTTCACACGATCCGGGTGGGATTCAGCGCAGCCGGTTCGCGACCGTTTTCTTCCGTTCGGGCGAAGGGCGATGCGCCTGAGCGATTCGGACGAGAGGACCGGCTTTTCGCGCGGCGCGGGCACACCGTAGCCCCGCGTGTTGCCGCGGGCGTCGTCCACGGTGAGGTGGCCGGAGCCGCCTTGTCCCCCGCCGTCGGCGACGCGGAGTCCGCGCGGCAGCAGGGTGGTGAGGGTGTCGACGATGGCGCGCGCCTCGGGATCGTCGGTGACCGCGACGAGCTTCAGGATTTCACGATTCTCCGTCCACCCCGTCGGTTGCGGTCTCCGGGCAGCTTGGGCAGAATCGAGGAAATGGAGTTGTCGTACGCCGGATTGACAAGCCGCCGCACCGGGAGCATGAACGTGGAACCGGCGGCCACCGTCCCCGAGAAATGCGCGACGCTGACATTGGCATCGAGGCAGAAGCAAATGGATTCCTGGCTGCTGGTCCGACCACCTTGATCGACGACGCGCGGTCGTCGAACGACCCGAGCGACGCGGCCAACGTGCCGGGCCGACGGAATCGCCCGCGTAGAAAGGTCTTGTCGTCGAGCGTGGCCCGGCCGTCGCCACGGAAGCCGTGCCGGCCCCCGAAACGAGCGTGTTCCCCACCGCAGCTACCGCACCCCGGCCGCGACGACAAACGCGCAGTCTTCTTCAGGGGACTCCTCGTGCGGATTTCATCTTTCCCCGGAAGCTGACCAGGGCCTGCGCAGTTCCACCAGGGGCCGGATTATCCCGCGATAGATCGGTCACCGGATCAAGGAACGAAAAGGTGCCGGACGGAATCAGTTTCAATCTCGTACGCTATTCCGCGGTGAAACCGCGGTATTCGTCCGCGCTCATCAGCTTCACCTCGCCGGACGCGGATTCGGCCGAGTCCACGACGACGCTGAGCACGATCAGCCAGCCCTCCCCGTACGGTTCGTCGTTGACGAGCTCCGGGCTGTCGACGAGAAGCGGGTTCACCGCGGTGACCACCCCGGGCACCGGGGCGTAGACCTCGGACACGCTCTTGGTCGACTCGATCTCGCCGAAGGCCTCGCCGGCCACCAACTCGTCGCCCACCGCGGGCAAGGTGACGGTGATCAGGTCCCCCAGCGACTCCTGCGCGAAGTCCGTGATCCCCACGCGCGCCGAGCCACGCGGCGACAACCGCACCCACACGTGCTGCTCAGTGTATTCGACGTCGGGGTCCACTTCAGCCATCGCGGGGCACACCTCTCCGGGAACGGGTTCGACGATGCGGTGCCGGCGACTGTGCTCCGCGAACGCCCGGATCGCATCGGGGTGAACCCCAGTGCGGCACCGAGTCGGGTGACCGAATTCGGCCAAGTCCCTCGCGGCATCGCGGCAAGGGCCCCGCTCGTGCCCACCTGCACCAGGTGATCACCAAGTTGTGCATCACGTCCCGGGCCGAGCGCTACTGCTCGTTGTCCGGGAGGTAGCCGCTCGCGCGCACCGGGCGCAGCCACTCCACGTGCAGGATCCAGTGCTTTTCGGATTGGCGCAGCCAACCGGACGCGGTCACCGGGCGCAGGATGCTGGCCCGGGTCAGCGCGGTGGGGTCCGTGGGGAACTCGAGCGCGACGCAGTCCCCCGAGCCGTCCAGGACGACGGCCAGGTCGAGCTGCCCGTCTTGCGCGGCGCGGACCTCGAGCACCCCCGTGACCACCACCCGCAGGCCGGTCCGGGAGCCGATCGTGCCGGTCACCCCTTCACTCCTCCCCGACTACTCCCCTTGCCCGCCAGAGTGCCTGGCACCGCGGCCCGTCGCATCGGGGGGAGCCCGGGCGTGGGGCCCCGGTCCCGGCCGCCCCGGTGGGTCCACCCGGGGGTTCCCCGACGCGAAGCGCGGGGCCGGGGAGAAACGCTGGGCCGCATGGAACTCGGAGCAGCCGGGCACGGGAGGTGCGCCTGATGGCCTTCACCCGCAACTTCCACAGCAAGCGACGAGCCGAGGTCGACCCGGCGCGGGTGCCGCCGGGGCAGTACGTGACGCCGGGGTTCCCGGTGCTCTCCGCGGGGCCGACGCCGAAGGTGGTCGCCGACGACTGGACGTTCACCGTCCGCGAAGCCGCGAAGCGGCCCGTCACCTGGACCTGGGACGCGCTGCGCTCGCTGCCCTCCGAGTCGATCACCGTGGACATCCACTGCGTCACCAAGTGGTCGAAGCTCGACACGACGTGGACCGGCGTCTCGCTCGACACGCTGCTCGACAGTGTGGAGACCCGGGCCGGTTACGCGCACGTGGTGCTCACGGTCGAGCGGCTCGACGACGGCGAGGTCTCGCCCTACCTCGTCGACGAGCTGCGCGTCGGCGACGAGGTGGAGCTGCGCGGCCCCGTCGGCGGGCACTTCGTGTGGGAGTCCGGGTCCGACAGTCCGGTGCTGCTCGTCGCGGGCGGCTCCGGCGTGGTGCCGTTCCGTTCCATGCTGCGCCACCACGCCGCGGCGGGCAGCACGGTGCCGATGCGGCTGCTGTATTCGGCGCGGTCGCGGGAAACCCTGATCTACGCCGACGAGTTCACCCGGATCGGGGGACGCGGCGGGATCGACATCCGCGTCACACTCACTCGCGAAAACTCGGGCACCGGGCCGGGTGAGCACGGGCGGATCGACCGGGACTTCCTCACTCGGGCCGGCCTGCCGCCCACCGAGGAGCCCCTGGTCTACGTGTGCGGGCCGACCGGATTCGTCGAGACGGTGGCGAACACACTCGTCGACCTCGGCCACCGGCCCGAGCGGATCCGGACCGAACGCTTCAGCGGAACGGGGACACCATGACGACGTTCGACGGCAACGCCATCGCCGGCACCCTCAACGCGGTGTTCGGCGGCGAGATGACCACGGTGAGCGGAACCTGCGCGTCGTGCGGCGCCACCGAACTCCTGGCGCAGCTGCGGGTCTACCGCGACGCGCCGGGTGTGGTGGCCCGCTGCAGGCACTGCGACGCGATCCTGATGGTCATCGTGGAGAAGCGCGGTATCAACTGCGTGGACGTGTCGGGCTTCGCGGCGCTGGAGGAGCCCGTTCAGCTCTGAAGCTGGCGCCGGGACGTGACGTTGAGCTTGTCGAAGATCCGCCCCAGGTGCCATTCCACCGTGCGCGGGCTAAGGAACAGCCGCGCGCCGATCTCCGCGTTGGACAGTCCCTCGCGCACTATCCGCACGATCTGGGCCTCCTGCGCGGTGAGCTCCGTGCCGGTCTCGACGGAACGCTTGCGCGCGGTGCCGCCGGTCGCCCGCAGCTCGCGGCCCGCGCGTTCGGCGAAGGCCTCCATGCCCATCTCGGTGAACATGTCGTGGGCGGCGCGCAGTTGTTCCCGCGCGTCCGCGCGACGGCGCCGGCGGCGCAGCCACTCCCCGTACAGGAGTCGTGCCCGCGCGCACTCGCCCCGGATGCGGGTGCGCGACAGGCGGTCCACGGCCTCGCGGTAAGCGCTCTCGGCGTCTTCGCCGGTGGCCAGCAACGCGCGTGAACGGGCTTCGACGGCCAGCGCCCAGTCGGTGCCGCTGGCGCGGGTGGTCTCCACGAGCCGGGCGAACGCGTCCTCGGCCGCCTCGATCCTGCCGAGCCGGGTGGCGGCTTCGATCAGCTCCACCAGCGCGAGCCACGGCTCCACGCCCATCACCGGCGGCCGCCGGCGCGCGTCTTCGCTCGACGCCAGCGCTTCCGCGTAGTGGCCGAGGCTGTTGCACAGCACCGCCCGGGCCGACCCGACGATCAGCAGCCCGAACCCTTCCCCTCGCCGCACTGCCTCCGCTTCGGTGCGCGCGATCACGTCACGTGCCTGGTCCTCGCGCCCGCGCCACGCGGCCAGCAGCAGCGTCCCGTACGTCGCCGCCGGAATCCCGGTCGCCCGCGACACCTCGGCGAGCTCGTCGCGCAGGTGCGCCGCGGTGACCAGGTCACCCGCGTAGACGTGGGCGCCGATGTGCGACGCGAGCGCGAGCGGCAGGGTGTTGAGCGCGCCCTTGTCGCGCGCGAGCTGCAGGTGCCGCGCGGTGTCGAGCGTCTGCTCGTCCCACATGTTCCCGGCCATGATGTGGGCGAGCCACAGCCAGTGCAGTTCCTTCAGCGACAAGTCGGGGGTGCGGAACGCACTCAGCGCCCGCCGCAGCATCGGCAGCGAGGGCGCGAACCCGTCGGTGAACCGGATCGCCAGGCCGTCGAGCAGCAGGTCGGCTGGGCCGGGCGGCTGCGGCGACCGCGGTGCGGCGCGCGCGGCTCGGGCAACCTCACGCAGGTCGGCGCCGGTCACGCTCGCGAACATCCCGGCCAGCAGCGCGTCGAGGTAGGTCTCGCGGGCCAGCCGCACGTCCAGCTCCTCGAGCTGACGGGCCGCGGCGAACAGCAGCGGGAGTGCCGCGGGGCCGCGGTTGACGGTCATCGAGATCCGGCCGCGCAGCAGGTCGGCCTCGGCCTTCTCGAGCCGGTCGAGCGGGCCGGCCTCGGCGATCGACAACAGCCGCAGCGCTTCCTCCGGCGCGCCCGCGACGTGCGTGACGTGGGCCGCCTCGAGGGTGCGCTTCGCCCGGGTCTTGGGGTCCGCCGTCAGCTCCGCCGCGCGCTCCAGCATCGCCGCGGCGGCCGCCATGCCGCCCCGGGACTGCGCCCGGCAGGCCGCCCGGCCGAGCTCTTCGGCGGCCTCTTCCGCGGGTGCTTCGGCGGCCTGCGCCACGTGCCAGGCGCGGCGGTCCTGGTCGGTCGCGGGGTCGGTGACCTGCGCGAGCGCCCAGTGCGCCCGGCGCCGCTCGCTCGGTGCCGCGGCCTGGTAGATCGCCGAGCGCACCAGCGGGTGGTGGAAGCGCACGTGGGTGCCGATCTCGATCAACCCGGCCGCCAGCGCGGGTTCCGCCGCTTCGGCGCCGATGTCGAGCAGGCCGGCCGCACGCCACAGCATCACCGGGTCGCCCTGCGGTTCCAGTGCGGCGATCAGCAGCAAACGCGTGGTGTCGGAGTCGAGCTGGGCCAGCCGCGCCTGGTAGCGCTGCTCGATGCGGCGCGGGATCGTGGTCGCACCGGCCAGGGAGAACCCCTCGGCCAGCTCCTTCGGGCTCAGCCCGCGCGAGAGCTCCACCAGCGCCAGCGGGTTTCCGCGGGTCTCGGCGACGATCCGGTCGCGCACGCGGTCGTCGGCGGGCAAGCGCAGCACGGAGTCGAGCAGGTCGCGGGCCGCCGCGTCGGGCAAGCCCTCGACCACGAGCTGCGCGACGCCCGTCAGCTCCGTGGCCGCGGCCGGCTCGCGCACCGCGAACACCAGCGCGACCGACTCGGCGACCAGCCGGCGGGCGACGAAGGCGAGGGCTTGCGCGGAAGCGCTGTCCAGCCACTGAGCGTCGTCGATCACGCACAGCAACGGCCGGTTTCGCGCCTCCTCGGCCAGCAGACCCAGCACGGCCAGGCCGACGAGGAACCGGTCGGGCGCGGGGCCTGGGCTCAGGCCGAACGCGGTCCGCAGCGCCACTCGCTGCGGGTCCGGCAGGGTTTCGGCGCCATCGAGCATCGGCGCGCACAGCTGGTGCAGGCCGGCGAACGCGAGCTCCATTTCGGACTGGACGCCCCCGGCGCGGGCGACGCGGAGCCCTGCGGCCTGGCGGGCCAGATGGTCGAGCAGCACGGTCTTGCCGACACCCGCCTCGCCGCGCAGCACGAGCACCTGGCTCTTGCCGGCGCGGACGGAGTCCAGCAGCCGGTCGAGGGTCTCGCGCTCCGCGCGCCGGTCCAGCACTCACCCACCTGCCCGTGTGCTCGCTCTTCCCTTCCGGTCACGGCGACCAGCGGGCGCCCGCAGGATATCCCGATCATCGGGCGGCGCCGGGTACACAGCGTTCACCGGTGTCGCCCCGTTCGCCCGGGTTCGCCCTGGTCCCGGGGTCGCGCCCGGGGCGGCCCGGGTTCGAAGCGGCCGGGGACCCGCGAGCGTCGACGCCGTGCCCGACCCGAACCCGGCCAGTGTAGTAACCGACGTCACTCTGCACGGCCGTGCCGCCGAAGTCCACCTGCTCGATCAGCACGTGCGGGACGGCCACGGCGCGCTCGTGCTGCGGGGTGCTCCTGGCGTGGGGAAAACGGCGTTGCTGCGACACGTCGTCGCGCGAACGCGCGGGTACCGGGTGGTCCATGTGCGCTCGTCCGGGACGCGGCCGTACGCGGGGCTGCGGCAGCTGTCGGCCGCGCTCGAAGGGGTGTTCGGGCAGCTGATGCCGCACCATGCGCTGGCACTGCGTGCGATCACGGAGGACTCCGATCCGTTCGCGGTCGGGGTGGCAGCGACGTTCCTCCTCTCGGCCGCGGCCCCGTTGCTGTGCGTGGTCGACGACGCACACCGGCTGGACGAGCCTTCGGCGCGCGCTCTGGCTTTCGTGGCACGGCGATTGCCAGGGCGGCGGGTGGTGCTGCTCTTCGCGGAGCGCACCGGGTTCGGTGGGCTGCAGGACTTGCCGGAGCTGGTGGTGCCCGGGTTGTGCCGGGCCGGTGCTCGTGCGCTGGTCGATTCGCTGGTGCCGGGTCCGGTGGACGAGGACGTGGTCGAGCGGTTCGTCGCGGAGATCCGGGGGAATCCGCGAGCGATCCTTTCGGCCGTAACGGCCTTCGCGCCGGCCGGTGGATTCGGCCTGCCCGACGGGAACCCGGACGCCGACACCCAGGAGCGGGTGCTGCGCCTCGACCCGGGCGGCCGCACCCTGCTGCTGGCCGCCGCCGCGGATCCGACGGGCCAGGTGACTCTGCTGTGGCAAGCCGCCGCGCGGCTGGGGATCCCGGCGGTCGCGCCGGACGGGTTGCTCGCGTTCGGCGAGCGGGTCACGTTTTCCGACCCGGCCGCGCGTGGCTGGGTTTATCATCGGGCCACCCCTTCGGAGCGACGTACGGTCCATCGAGCGCTGGCCGACGCGGCAACGTCAGAAGACCGGAGGTCCTGGCACCGCGCACACTCGGTGCCAGGCCCGGATCCGGCGGCAGCCGACGGCCTGCTCGCACAGGTGCCCTCGGCACGCAAGCGTGGCGGGCAAAGCGCGGCGGCCGCGTTCGTGCGTGTCGCCGCCACACTCACCTCCGACCCCGCCCTGCGGACCGAGCGCACTCTGGCCGCGATCGCAGCGGAACTCGACGCCGGGCAGCCCGGAAACGCGCTTCAGCTGCTGGATGCGATGGTCGGCCCCCTCGAACCGGCACAGCGGGCCGAAGCCACTCGGCTGCGAGCCTGGCTCACGTTCATCTCGACCCGCACCCCCTCCGCAACGGAAGCACTGCTGCGCGCGACCCGCGACAGTTTCCCCTTCGGCCCGGCAAGCCAAGCGTGTCTCGACGCGCTCGGCGCCGCCGTCCTCACCGGCGTCGATTTCGCCCCCATGCCGCCCAGCCACGACGACGGACTCGGGGCCGGGCTGATTCTGCGCGGCACCGAAGGTTTCGACGCTGCCGTCGGGCCGCTGACCACAGCTCTCGAAACCGCTCGGCCATCGTGGCCGGCCGGGCTCGTCGCCGCTGAACTGTGGGACGACCAGGCGTGGCACCGATTGGTGAGCGAAGCGGCCGATCCCGGCGCCCTGCCGGATGTCTTGGCCGGAAAAGCACTGTTTTCGGTCCATACCGGCAATCTCACCGAGGCGGCCGCGCTGGACGACGAGGCTCGCACGATGAGCATGAAGCTGGGCCAGGCACCGCTGGAGCACGCGACTGTGCTCGTCGCGGCCTGGCGTGGTCAGGAGTTCGGCGGCCCGACCGGCCACGGACTCGCCCGCACGTGCGGCGAGCTGGCCGCCGCGGTGGCGGGCAACGCCGTCGGCGACTACTCGCGCGCGCTCGCCGCGGCACGGCGTGTCGTGGAGCGCGACGAACTGGCGACGGCCGGCTGGGCGCTGGTCGAGCTGGTCGAAGCCGCCGTGGGCGCGGGCCGGCTCGACATCGCGACGACGGCGCTCGAGGCGCTCGTCTCCCGCACCGACCGGTGCGGGACGGACTGGGCGCTCGGCGCCCAGGCCCGGTCCCGTGCGCTGTCGGCCGAAGGTCCCGAGGCCGGACGCCTGTACCTCGAAGCGATCGAACGGCTTGCCCGGACGAGGATCCGACCGCTCCTGGCCCGCACTCGGCTCGGCTACGGGGAATGGCTGCGACGGCACGGACGCGACGAGGAAGCCGGTGAGCCGTTGCGCGCCGCGTACGACGAGTTCCTCCGCATGGGGGCCACGGCCTTCGCGGACCGCGCGTTGCTCGCGATCGGCGAACCCGAGACCCCCGCAATCACCACCTCGGCGCTGACCCGGCACGAACACCGGATCGCCGCGCTCGCCCGCGGCGGCCTCACCAACTCGGAGATCGGCGCCACGCTGTCGATCAGCCCCCGCACGGTCGAGTACCACCTGCGCAAGGTTTTCGCGAAGCTGCGCATCACGTCGCGAACCGAGCTGCACCTGGCCTTCACCGAGCACCAGCACGGAATCGAGGCCGCCGCACGATGAACGCGACACTCCCCCTCGTCGGACGCGACCTCGAACGCGCCCGGCTCCGGGACCTGCTGACCCGCGGCGGCGCGGTCGTGGTCCGCG
This sequence comes from Amycolatopsis sp. NPDC051372, assembly GCF_040682095.1. Classification (NCBI taxonomy): domain Bacteria; kingdom Bacillati; phylum Actinomycetota; class Actinomycetes; order Pseudonocardiales; family Pseudonocardiaceae; genus Amycolatopsis; species Amycolatopsis sp. NPDC051372. The sequence continues at coordinate 118,514 of NZ_JBFBAF010000026.1, read as the reverse complement.
GCGCGGCGGGCCTCGGGAAAACGGCCTTGCTCACGCAGATCGCGAACGCGGCCGGCGAGCACCGGGTGCTGAACGTCCGCGGGATCGCCGCCGAAGCGGATCTGCCGTACGCCGCGCTGCACCTGCTGTGCTCGGCCCTGCCCGCCGAGCTCTCCCGGCTGCACGCGCACCGGCGCGAGGTGCTGGAACGGGCCGTCGGACTCCGCGCGGGTGCCGCGCCCGAACGGCTCCCCGTCTGCGTCGCCGTGGTGGAGCTGCTGGCGCTGGCGGCAGAAAAGCAGCCGGTGCTGTGCCTGATCGACGACGCGCAGTGGCTGGACGAGGCTTCGGCCTCCGTCCTCGCGGCCGCCACCCGGCGGCTCGGGCCGGTGCCCGTCGCGCTGGTGTTCGCCGAACGCGGAGAGCGGTTCGCCGACCTGCCGAGTCTCAGCCTCGAACCCTTGGGCCACGCCGAGTCGCGCGAGCTCCTCAGGTCCGCGCCGGCCGCGCCGCTGGACCACGCCGTGCTCGACCGCGTCGTGGCGGAGGCCCGGGGAAATCCGCGGCTGCTGCTCGACGCCGTCCGCCCGGCGGCCGGCCTCGCCGGCGGTTACGGCGTGGTTCCCTTGTCCTGTCCCGAAATCGCCGGCCCGTCGAAAACGTTGACACCGGAGAGCAGGCTCCTGCTCATCCTCGCCTCCGCCGAACCGCTCGGCGAGCCCGTCCGGCTGTGGCATGCGGCCACCGGGCTCGCGATCGGACCGGACGCGGCCGAGCCGCTCGAAACGGCGGGCCTCGTGTCCTTCGGCGCGTGGGTCACCTTCCGCGAACCCCGCCTGCGCCAGTGCGTCTACGGCCTCGCGTCCGGTGCGGAACGCCGTCTGGTCCACGGCGCCCTCGCCCTCGCGACCGATCCGCAGCGCGAACCCGACCGGCGCGCGTGGCACCTCGCCCACGCGACGGTCGAACCGGCCGAAGCCGTCGCCGATTCCCTGGCCCGCCTCGCCGACGATGCCGGACGCCGGGGCGGGCTGCCGGCCGCGGCCGCCTTCCTGGAACACGCCGCGCTGCGCACCCCCGACCCGCGGCTGCGCGCCGAGCGGGCCATCGCGGCGGCGGACGCGCACCACGCGGCCGGAGCCGTGGACGCGGCGGTCCGCCTGCTGGCTGTCGCGGAGCTGGGCTCTCCCGGCGTCGCAGCCCGGGCGCGGTCGAACCGGGTGCGCGCCCGCATGGCGTTCGACTCCGGCCGCGGCGGGCCCGCGGTCGGACGGCTGCTCACCTCGGCCCAGGACCTGGAAGTGTGCGAACCCCGCCTCGCGAGGCCCGCGTACCTCGAAGCCCTGGGCGCCGCGATCTTCACCGGCCACGTCGACATCGTCCACGCGGTGCTCGCACGCCTGGCCACCCATCGGCCGACGGGCTCGGACCGGCTACTCGAAGGCGTCGCGCAACGCTGCACCGCCGGCTACGCGGCCGCGGTCGAGCCACTCAAGCTCGCGTTGAAAACCCTCGACAACGACCACGAAGACGACGCCCGCTCCCGGCTGCTGGCCTGCCTCGTCGCACCGGACCTGTGGGACGACGACACCTGGCACGACCTCACCCGGCAGGAACTCGCCGGCGCGCGCGAGACCGGCGCCCGCACGATCCTGCCGTACGTCCTCACCCACCGCGCACTGGCCGAAGTCCACTTCGGACAATTCGCCGTCGCGGAGTCCTTGGTGGCCGAAGCGGAATCCCTCACCCGGCTCTCTGGCACCCCGTCGTTCCCGCACGCCGCCTGCGTGCTGGCCGCGTGGCGCGGGCACGAGCTGCCGACGTTCGCCGAGTCCTCTTTCGAAAACGGCGGTATGGCCCGCACCACCGCCCGCTACGCCACCGCCGTGCTCCGCAACGGCCTCACCGCGTACGCCAAAGCTGCCGAGGCGACCCGCGACGTCCTCGACCGCGACGGTATCGAGCTCCAAGGCTGGTCCCTCGTCGAGCTCGTCGAAGGCGCCGTCCGCTCCGGCGACCTGACCACCGCCGCGGCGGCGGCCGACCGCCTCTCCGAACGCGCCTGCCTCAGCGGCACCGAATGGGCCCTCGGCGTCGACGCGCGATCCCGCGCGCTGCTTCACGACGGCCAAGCAGCGGAAGACCTGTACACGGAAGCGATCGACCGCCTGGGTCGCTCCCGCATCACCCCGCACCTCGCGCGCGCCCGCCTGCTCTACGGCGAGTGGCTCCGCCGCCGCGGCCGGCGCATCGACGCACGAGGCCCCCTGCGCGCCGCCCACGAGGCGTTCCTCGCCATGCGCGCCGAAGCCTTCGCCGCCCGCGCGATGCGCGAACTCCTCGCCACCGGCGAACGTGCGCGCCGCCGGGTGCCGGAAACCAGCTCCCAGCTGACGCCGCAGGAGCGCCGCATCGCCTCGCTCGCCCGCGACGGCCGCTCCAACCCCGAGATCGCCACCGCCCTGTCCATCAGCCCGCGCACGGTCGAGTACCACCTGCACAAGGTGTTCACCAAGCTGTCCATCACCACGCGCACCGAGCTGCACCTGGTCCTGGCCGCTTGCGCGGACGACTGAGAGCCCTATGTCAAGCGGCCTTCTCGCGGAGGGTGGTGAGGTGGCCGTGGAGGCCGGGGTTGTCGGGGATGTGGTCGTGCCGGCAGCGCCGAAGGATTCTGGTCCAGGTGTGTTGCAGCCGCGGCAGTAGGTGACGGTGTGGTGTTTGCCGGATTGGCGGGTCGAGCGCGCGACTCCGGCCGCGGCGACCAGTGCTTGGGCGTCGGGGAAGCGGGCGCGGGCAGTTGCCGATCTCGGGTCGGTCGCTCACTGAGGCGCTCCGGGGCCGCGAGGCCCGTGGCGCGCAGCCTTGTGGCCGATCTGCACGTCCCGGGCCACCAGGCCCCGCAACTCTCAGCCAGGTCATCCCCCGCAGGGTGACTCGCCCAACCCGGCAGACCCGGGGTGCAGACAAGACGCATACGCCTGCCTGCCCCCAACGTCCACCCGTGAGCTCAGCCTTTGCGCAGGTCGGGTGCCGGCGCGCCCAGCAGGCCGAGGCGCGCGCGGTCCCACGCGGCGTGCATCGCGGCCTGGACCGACTGGGAGGTGTGTCCCAGCAGCCGCGCGCCCACGCCGCACGCGGCCGGCAGCTCGGAGACGCCGGCGAGGACGTCCGGCACCCGGGCCAGGGCCTCGCGCAGCGCGATCACGAGCTCGGCCGGCGGCATCCGGTCCGACACCACGTATAGGCTCGCCACGACCTGGTACCCGCCCAGCGTCGCGGGTGAGGCGGGATCGCCGGCACCGCCCGGGCGCAGGCGCAAGGTGTCGGTGAACAGCAGCGCGCCGTCGGGGGTGCGGGCTTCCAGCTCCGCCCAGTAGAGGTCGTAGACGTGGGCCTCGCCACGCGCCACGCGGCCCGGGAGCAGAATCTCGCCGAGGATCACCGTCGCGTCGGCCGCGATGCTCACGGCCGTGCGCTGGAAGAGGCGCGAGCCGCGGAACGGGACGACCGGGTCGGGCAGGTACTCCAGCACCGCGCCGGCGCCGACGGTCAGGTTCACCAGCTGCGTCGCGTAGTTGTCGCGCGCACCGAACACCTTGGTGGACGCCTGCGTCGTGAGGTGGACGGCCGAGCCGGGGGCGCAGTCGACGTCGATGCGGTAGCGGTCGCCCTGCACGAAGCCGTCGCCCTGCTGCTGCAGGAACACGAAGGCCATGTCCGGCCGCAGCGGGTCGAGGTGGATCGGGCGGTAGATGTGCAGCGGCGCGCGCTGGTACTGCCGGACGACCCGGGTGGTGCCGCCGCGCGGGGCGAGCGCGAGGTCGAGCACGCCGAGCTTGCCGGGCGCCCCGACGCCGAGGCCGTCGCGGATGGGCCCGTCGAAGCCGAGCAGCTCCTCGGGCAACCGGGCCGGCGTGCACCACGCCGGGTCGTCGCGACGGGTCATCCCACTTCGGCTGCGGGCGCGAACCGGCCGATCACGTCGCGGACACGGCGGGTGACCTCGTCGAGCCCCTCACCGGTGAAGCAGTTGGTGAACACGAACGGGCGGCCTTCGCGCACGGCGCCGGCGTCGCGATCCATCACCGCCAGGTCGGACCGGACGAGGTCCGCCAGGTCGACCTTGTTGATCACCAGCAGGTCGGAGTGGGTCACGCCCGGGCCGCGCTTGCGCGGGATCTTGTCTCCCTGCGCCACGTCGATCACGAAGACGAAGTAGTCGGCCAGCGCCGCGCTGAACGTCAGCGTCAGGTTGTCACCTCCCGACTCGACGAGGACCACGTCCGCGTCGGGGTAGCGGTCGGTGAGCTCGGTGACGGCGTCGAGGTTCATGGTCGGGTCGTCGCGCACCGCGGTGTGCGGGCACGAACCGGTCTCCACGCCGACGACCCGCTCCGGCGCGAGCACGCCGGCCAGGGTGCGCCGCACGTGCAGGGCGTCTTCGCTGGTGAAGATGTCGTTGGTGACGACCAGCGGGCGGTGGCCGGCCGCGATCAGCATCGGCACCAAAGCCTCGATGAGCGCCGTCTTGCCCGACCCGACCGGGCCGCCGATGCCGATGCGGGCGACGCCGGGCGAGCGCACGGCGGAGAACTCCGCGTGGGAGTGCGAGTGGTCGTGCGAATGCGGGTGGGGTTCCATGGTTTTCCTTCTCTCAGCTGGCGAACAGCCGCAGTTGCGTTTGCTCGTGCCGCATCGCCGCCACGTCCGGCAGCGGCGTGCAGCTCGTGATGGCGTCGGGGTCCTTGTCCACGGCGCACATCGCCGCTTCGGCCGTGGCGGCCCGCACGTCGTGGAGCACGGCTTGCGCGGTGCTGTGGTCGGTGACGGCCAGCCGCACGCCCGCCGCGACCCAGGCCGCGGAGAACGCGAACAGCTCCCCCGCCACGGCCTCCAGCCGCGGCACGCCCACCGACGCGCTCAGGATTCCCAGCACCACCGCGTGGTTGCCGGGCGACCGTCCTTTCGCGACACAGTCGGCGTAGTGCCGCAACGCCTCGGTCGGGAACACCGACCGGGCGATCCGTAGCAGCGCCCGGCCCGTGCGGGTGGACGTCTCCCGCGCCTCCCGCGCCAGCTTCACCGCGGTCAGCCGTTCGTCGGCTCGGGTCACGCACTCGAGGTCGAGGGAGTCCCCCGACGCCGTGGCGCGGTGGGCGCACGCCAGCGCCACCCCGTCCGACGGGGCCACCCCGAGCAGCAGCTGGTCCCGCAGCAGCGCCGAGAGCACCCGCGGATCGCTCGGCGTCGCCAGGAAACCCGACTGCACCAGGGTTTCCAGGCCGTAGGACAGCGTGTAGCGGCCGCTCGGGAACGCCGAATCGCTCAGCTGCAGCACGGACAGGAAGCCCGTGAGCCACTCGGCGCCCCCGAGATACGGCGGCATCAGCGGATCCCGGTCATCGGACAGGCGCGCACATCAGACGACCTCGCACATCAGACGATCCCGCACTTCAGACGATGTAGTACAGCTGCGACATGGATACCTCGTCGACCGCGGGCACCACGGCCGGCTCACCGTCCACAGTGACCTGGTACGTCTCGGGGTCCACCGCGATGTCGGGCGTGAGCTCGTTGCGCACCATCTGCGCCTTGCCCACCGTCCGGCACCCTCGCACGGCCTCGGTCCACCGGTCGATCCCGAGCCGCTCGAACAGCTTGCTCTCCTTCGCCGCCTGCGAGAGGAACGTTATCGACGTCCGCCCCACCGCCTTGCCGAGGCCGGCGAACATCGGCTGCAGCAGCACCGGTTCCGGCGTCGGGATGGACGCGTTGGCGTCACCCATCACCGACCACGCGACGAACCCGCCCTTGAGCACGTACTTGGGCTTGACACCGAAGGTGTTCGTCGGCCACAGCACGATGTCGGCGAGCTTGCCCGGCTCCAACGAGCCCACGACGTGGCCGATGCCGTGCGTCAGCGCCGGGTTGATCGTGAGCTTCGCCAGGTACCGCAGGATCCGCTGGTTGTCGTCGCCCGCAGCCTCCCCGGGCAGGCTGCCGGTGAGCTTCTTCATCTTGTCCGCGGTGCGCCAGCACGTCGTGACGGTGTCCCCGATGCGCCCCATGGCCTGCGCGTCCGAGGAGTACATGCTCAGCACACCCCGGTCGTGCAGCACGTCCTCGGCCGCCTCGGTCTCGGCGCGGATCCGCGACTGCGCGAACGCGACGTCCTCGGGGTTGTCGGGGTTGAGGTGGTGCGTCACGATCGTCATGTAGAACAGGTTGTCCGTCGTGTCGGTGGTGTACGGACGCGTCGGGTTGGTCGAGGACGGCAGCACGTTGGGCAGTGACGCGATCGCCATCATGTCGGGCGCGTGGCCGCCGCCGGCGCCCTCGGTGTGGTAGCTGTGGATCGTCCGGCCGTCGATCGCGTCGAGCGTGTCGACCAGGTAGCCACTTTCGTTGAGGGTGTCGGCGTGCAGCGCCACCTGCACGTCGTACTCGTCGGCGACCGACAGCGCGCAGTCCAGCGCCGCCGGGGTGGCGCCCCAGTCCTCGTGCACCTTCAGGCCGCAGGCGCCGGCCTCCACCTGCTCGCGCAGGCCTTCCGGGCGGCTGCTGTTGCCCTTGCCCATCAGGCCGATGTTGACCGGCAGCGCGGCCGTCGCCTCGAACATCCGGGCCAGGTTCCAGGGCCCGGGCGTGCAGGTCGTGCCCTTGGACCCGTCGGCCGGCCCGGTCCCGCCGCCCAGCAGCGTGGTGACGCCACCGGCGAGCGCGTGCGGGATCTGGGCCGGCGTCAGGAAATGCACGTGGGTGTCGATCGCCCCGGCGGTGGCGACGAGGCCCTCGCCGGAGATCACCTCCGTGCCCGGCCCGATCACCAGCCCGGGCGATACCCCGTCCTGCACGTACGGGTTGCCGGCCTGGCCGATGCCGGCGATCAGCCCGTCCTTGACGCCGATGTCCGCCTTGAGGATGCCGAGCACGGCGTCCATCACGATCACCGAGGTGATCACGAGATCCAGGGCGCCGTCCGCGTTGCGGACGCCGGGCGCCTGCGCCATCCCGTCCCGAATGGACTTCCCACCGCCGTAGATCGCTTCCTCACCCGGGAGGATGAGACTGCGCTCCACCCGGGCGAGCAGCTCGGTGTCGGCCAGGCGGAAGCGGTCGCCCGCCGTCGGGCCGTAGAGCGACGCGTAATGCCGCCGCGAAACCGTCGTCACGCCTGCTCCCCCGTTCCCGTGAAGCCGCGCTCGGCGGCCCGAGCCTGGGCCCGGGCCGCCGCTCCGCGAACCGCGAAACCACTGTCGAGCAGGCCGCTGAAGCCGACCACCCGCCCGGCACCGCCGAACTCCACGAGCTCGACGTCGCGTTCGTCGCCGGGCTCGAAGCGGATCGATTGCCCCGAGGGCACGTTGAGCCGCATGCCCAGCGTCGCCGGGCGGTCGAAGTCCAGCACCCGGTTCACCTCGAAGAAGTGGAAGTGCGAACCGATCTGGATCGGCCGGTCACCGGTGTTGCGCACCGGCTGGCGCGCGGTGCGCCGGCCGGCGTTGAGCTCGATCGGCTCGTCGGCCAGCAGCCATTCGCCTGGAATCATCGTGCGCTCCTACGGAATCGGGTCGGCCACGGCCACGAGCTGGGTGCCTGTGCGGAACGTGGCCTCGACCTGCACCACGTTCACCATCTCCGGCACGCCGGGCAGCACGTCCTCGCGCGTGAGCACCTGCTTGCCCAGCTCGGTCACCTCCGCCACCGACCTGCCGTCCCGGGCCGCCTCCAGAAGCGCCTCGGTGATCAACGCGATCGACTCCGGGAAGTTGAGCTTCAGACCGCGGTCCTTGCGCCGCCGAGCCAGCTCGGCCACCTGGTAGATCACCAGCTTCTCGATTTCCCGGGGGCTGAGCATCAGCGACGACAATGTCGCCTCGATGCGCGCCTGGCCGGCCTCACCCGCCGTCACGGCTCAGAACCCGGCCAGGCCCTGCGGGCTGTTGTACGGGATCTCCGCGGCGGTGACCTCGACGAGCGAACCGTCGGACTGCACCACGTAGCCCACGAGCTTCGAGGCGTTGGCGTAGATCTGGTACAGGTGGGTGCCGTCCGGGGTCAGCCAGTTGTCGCTCGGGCCGCTGCTGACGGTGCCGTTGAGCGCGCGGAAGGTGCCGTCGCCGGGAATCTTCGGGCAGGCGTTGTCGTGCACCAGCGAGACGACGTCGCCGTCGATGCGGAAGCAGGAGATGTTGCTGTAGCCGAAGTTCGTGGCGAAGATCCACTTGTCGTCGGGCGAAACCGCGAGCCAGCACAGCTCCGAGGGCAGGCCCGCGCTGGTGTCGATCTTCACGACCGGTCCGGTGCCGATCTGGCCGCGGTCGTCGAGCTTGGCCAGCGCGACCCCGTCGGCCACGGCGTAGCCGATCACGAAGTGGTCGGGGCGGTGGTGCAGGAACGCGGGGTAGAACGGCGAACCGCCGCCGCCGTCCTGGAACATGCCCTCGCCCAGCGAACCGTCGTGCTGCAGCGGGAAGACGATGATGCCGTCGGGGTCGGGGGCGTTGGACGCGACCGACTTCTTCGAGCCGTCCGGCTGGTCGGCCCACAGGATCGGCGAACCGTCCGGGTTGGCCGCGGCCGGCTGGTCGAACGTGGTGCCGACGACGAGGAAGCGCTCGTCCGGCGAGAGTACGACCATCGTGGACACGCGCAGCGGCTTGTCCGGCGTGTTCACGGTGTAGCCCTCGGGCCGCGCGGTGAGCCGGCCTTCGGGGTCCACGGTCATCAGCCGCACGTGGTCGGGGCCGAACGAGTGCAGCACGTACAGCGTGCTGGTGGCCGGCGAGAATGCCAGCGACTTCGCGGTGCCGCTGCGGCCGGCCACGATGTTGCCCGTGCGCTTCACGTCGAGCAGCGTCAGTTTGCCGTCGCTGCCGACGGAGAAGCTGGAGACGGAGTTGTCGCCGCCGTTGGTGGCGAACAGGAACTGCTGGTCCGCCGTGAGGATCACGCTGCCCGCCGCCTCGAAGGCGTTCGGCGCGCTCTCCTGACCGCTGATCGGCTTGTACACCCCGGACCCGCCACCCCCGGTGGGCACGCGTTCCACCTCGGTGAGGGCGCCGTCGGCCCCTCGGGCGTAGTGGATGATCGCGTTCCTGACCTCGTTGGTCTGGAGGTAGAGGTGGCCGGCGGCCTGCATACCTGGCATGTGGGTTCTCCGTTTCCGGTCGTCGCGTCAGAGCCTGCCCGCGCGGCGCCCGCGTCGCGTCCGGGTGCACCCGGGCCCGACCCCCCAGTGCGTTGTGGTGGCGGGAAAAGAAAAGCCCCAAAACATCCTTTGTGGACGATATGGGGCGTTTCCGCGTGTGGCGGCTACTTCTCGTCGCTCCGGACCACCGTGGAGATCACGTCGTTGAACGCTTCCGTCGACGAGGGGTGCGTGTAGATCGCCTCGCCCAGCTGCGCGGCCTTGATGCCGTGGCGCATCGCCTGCGCCACGGTGTTGATCAGCTCCTGTGCGTCGACACTCAGCAGCGAGGCGCCGAGGATCTCGTCGGTGTCGAGGTCGATCACGAACTTCATCACGCCGCGCGTCTCGTCGACGACGTAGGCGCGCGGCATCGCGATGATCTCCGCGACCGGCTGGCTCGAGACCTTGATCCGGTGGCCCGCGTCACGCGCCTCACGCTCGGTGAGGCCGACCATCGCCAGCGGCGGGGTCATGAACAGCGTCCGCGGCACGGCGACGCGGTCGGTCGTGGTGCGCTTGCCCTCGCCGCGCAGCTGATCGAGCACGATGCGGCTGTCGTCGAGGGAGACGTAGGTGAACTGCGGCCCGCCGTTGACGTCGCCGAGCGCGAAGATGTGCGGCTGGCTGGTGCGCAGGTGCTCGTCGACCTCCACCGCGCCCCGGGCGGTCACGCGGACGCCCGCCGCGGCGAGGCCGAGACCTTCGGTGGCCGGTTTGCGACCGGCGGCGGACAAGACCGCGTCCACGGCCAGGGTGCGCTCGCGGCCGTCGTGCATGTACTGCACGATCGCCTCGCCGTCGCCGTCCTCGACGCCCGTGACATTGGCGCCGGTGACGATCTCGATGCCCTCGTCGACGAGGATCTTCTCGGCCACGGCCTGCACGTCGTCGTCGAGGTGGTCGAGAATGCGCGCTGTCGACTCGAAGAGCGTGACCTCAGAGCCGAACTGGCGGTAGATGGCGGCGAACTCGATGCCGAGGTAGCCGCCGCCGACGATCGCCAGCCGCTTCGGCAGCTCGGTGCGGTGGATGAGGTCGGTGCTGGTGACCAGGTACTTGCTCTCGCGCAGGCCCGGGAGGTCGGGGATCACCGGCGTGGAGCCGGTGTTGATGAGGATGTGCTCGGCCCGGACGGTGACAGGGCCGTCGGCGGTGTCCACGAGGACGGTGTCGGGGCTGGTGAACACCGCGTGCCCGGTGAGGACCGACGCCGTCTCGAGGCCGTCCATCCCGTCGAAGTTGCCCTTGTTGAACAGCGAGGTGATGTCGTGCACCTCGCCCACGGCCCGCTCGTACCACTCCTGCGGCGAGTCGGACGGGCGGCGGTTGCGGGAGCGGTGCACCAGCGCCTTGGTGGGCACGCAGCCGACGTTCGGGCAGGTGCCGCCGTACATCTCCGGCGACTGCTCGACGACGATGACCCGCTTCCCGAGCCGGGCCATGGTACCGGCGGTGATTTTGCCGCCCTTGCCGAAGCCGACCACGAGGAGGTCGGCTTGGAGCGAATTTTCGACGGTTTCCATGATTGAAGGCCCTTTGCGCACGAGTGTGGACAACGCGGTACGGGCCGACCCTGCCCCGGTGGGCGGCGCCGTCGCATCGAGGAACACCCGAGCCGGCGACCCCAGTGGGCCGCGGTTTCACGGACCAGGCCCGGAATGGCCGGTTTTCGGCGGCCATCCCGGGCGTGGGGTCAGCTCACGTCGATGCCCGCGGGGCTGCCGAGCGCGCTGAAGTCGCTCGGCGCGTGGTCACCGTTCACGGTCTGGGGCAGGCCGCCGAACTCGCCGATCTTGGTGAGCTCGCCGTTCGCGCCGATCGACCAGGCGGCGAGCTTGCCAGAGCCTGGAAGCACGTTGTAGAGGTTCTTCCCGTCCGGGCTCACGCCCAGGTCGAGCGGGGTGCTGCCCTGGCTGTTGGCCGACTTGTCCGTGGTACCGGCCACCTCGTGCAGGAGGGTGAGGCTGCCGTCGGGGTTCACCTTCCAGCTGGAGATGGTGCCGGAGGTGTAGTTGGAGCCGAAGGCGTACTTGCCGTTGTTGACGACCCAGCACGTGTCGATCTGGTGGTCGGCCACGGCCGTGCTGATCGGGGTCAAGTGCCCGTCACGCCCGATGCGGTAGCTGCCCGCCGCGCCGGTCGGGTGCCCGTCCTCCACGCCGCCGCCCACGAACTCGGCGAGGTCGACGTTGCCCTCGCGGTCGAAGGAGAACCCGAACGGGCCGCGGTTGTCGAAGTCGGTGCGAACGAAGTCCTTGCTGGGTTTGCCGGCACCGTCGACGCCGAAGGTGAGCACCCGGCCCGGCCCGGTCGGGTTGGCGCCATGGATCACGTCGTTGGTGGGGCCGTCCTTGATGGACACCAGCAGGTGGTGCCCGTCCGGGCTGAACGCGACCTGCGTCGGGTCCTTCAGCGCGTCGGGCGCGAAGCGGTCCTGAGCGGCCTTCAGCTGCCGGGTCGAGCCGGCGATCGGAGTGAGCCGGCCGTCGAGCCCGAGCCGGAAGCCGGTGATGCTGCCCTGGCCCGAAGCGTTGAGGACGTAAACGACGTTTCCGTGCTGCGTGACAGTGTTCGGGAAACGCTGCGAAGAAGAACCGTCGCTCGTCGGCACGACGTCGACCACCTGCAGGCGATCCGGCAGAATCCGCAACACGGAAAGGGTGTTGCTCCCGGCGTTGGTCACGAGCAGGAAACGGTGGTCGGCGGTGAGCCGGACCGAATTGCCCGAACCGAGGCCGTCACCCGCGAACCGCTGACCCGGACCCGACCCCTGACCACCGGTGGCGAACTTGCCGACCAGCGTCAGCTTGCCGTCGCTTGCGCGGTGGTAGTAGGCGATCTGGTTGCCCGGCTCGCTCGGATCGCTGCTGCTGTTGTGGTTGGTGCCCACGAAAACCGACCCCGGCCGGACCCAGTCCGCGGCCGGCGACGCCGCCGCGGTGCCCCCCGCGAACACCGCGGCGAACGGCACCAGCGCCGCGGCCGCCAGCGCGGTGCGAACCGCCCTGCGCGACGAAGACTTGCTCACGAATCGTTCCTCCCTTTACCCACGTCACGGGAATTTCCGACGTGGCTGAGCACGACCCTAAGGGTGATCGGAAACGTGCCGGAAGGATACGAAAGGAATGGTAATATATTAACGATCCACTACGAGTTTCCGGGGTTGTTTTGTGCGGATTTCTGATTCTTACCCACGGGGGTCAGGTTGTCATCGCCTGGTAAGAATTGTTTCCCTCAGTGCGGAAGCTGCAGCCGCCCGTCGATCCGGCGCGGCAGGGGCGCTCGGGGCTCGTCGGTGAGCTCGTCGGGCAGCAGGTGCGTCGGGGCGTTCTGCCAGGCCAGGGGCCGCAGGAACCGGCGGATCGCCGTCGCGCCGACGGAGGTGTGGAGGCTGTTGGTCGCCGGCCACGGGCCGCCGTGGTGCTGGGCCCAGCTCACCGCCACGCCGGTCGGGTAGCCGTTGAAAACCAGCCGGCCGACGCGCCGGCCGAGCTCGGTGGCCAGGTCCTTGGCGGCCTCGTCCGCGCCGAGGTGCAGCGTGGCGGTGAGCGACGCGGGCGCCTGGTCGACGACGGCGAGCAGCTCGGCTTGGCTCCGGTACCGCACGATCACAGCGGCGGGGCCGAAGTACTCCGCGAACGCCTCGGCGGGGATCCCGTCGGCGTCCACTGTGGTCAGGAGCGGAGCCACCCCGTACCCGCCGCTTGGCTTCGGTCCACTGGCTACTTCGGACACTTCCTTGGCGCGGACGAGCTCGGCGATGTCGCTGAGGTACGCCTGGTGGATTCGCTGGTTGAGCAACGGCACGACTTCCGCGTTGCTGAGAGCTTCGGCCGCAGCGGCCACCACAGCGTCGCCTTCGGCACCGGCCGGCACCAGCACGAGACCGGGTTTCGTGCACAGCTGCCCAGCCGACCCGGTGACCGACGCGGCGAGGCCCATCCCGATTTCGGCGCCCCTCTCGCGCGCCGCGGCAGCGGTGACGACCAGCGGGTTGAGGCTGGAGAGCTCACCGTAGAACGGGATCGGTTCCGCACGGCCGTGGATGAGGTCCAGCAGCGCCCGGCCGCCGGACAGCGAGCCCGTGAACCCGACCGCTTTGACCGTGGGATCGGTCACGAGGCTCTCCCCCGCCGCCCGCCCGAAGACCAGCCCGAGCGCCCCGGCCGGTGCCCCCGCCGCGACGAGCGCCTCCCGCAGTACCTCGTGGACGAGCCGCGAAGTCGCGGGGTGCGATCCGTGCGCCTTGACCACCACGGGGTTCCCCGCCGCCAGGGCCGACGCCGTGTCCCCGCCGGGCACCGAGAACGCCAGCGGGAAGTTGCTCGCCCCGAACACCGCGACAGGCCCGATCGACACCAGCATGCGCCGCAGGTCCGGCCGCGGCCCCATCGGCGTCGGCCCGGCCGGGTCGAGGGTCGCCTCCACGTAGCCGCCGTCCGCCACGACGTCGGCGAAGAACTCGAACTGGTAGCACGTACGGGTCAGCTCCCCGCCGAGCCGCGGCGCACCCAGCGCCGTCTCGGCGTCGGCGACCGAAACGATCTGCTCGCGCGCGGCTTCGAGCGCCTGCGCGAGCGCACGCAGCAGGTTTGCCCGCCCTCGCCGGCCCAGCGCCTCCAGCCCAGGCGCCGCCGCGGCCGCCTCCGCCACGATGGCGCGCACTTCCTCCGAGCTGTTCTCCACCGCGCTGGCATCCAGCGCCTCACCGGTCCACGGATCGACTCCGGCGACCGGCCGGTTTTCCAGGGTTGTCACAGTTCTCTCCGAATCAGGTTCGAGGCAGCGCGGCAACGGTTTCGGTGTCCACGCCGACCGCGCCCAGGTGGGTAGCGCCGCCGGGGGTGCCGAGCGGGGTTTCCCGGCCCGGCAGCGCTTCGGTGAAGAACCCGGCATTGTCAGCCGTGTTCCACTGCGCGTCGGTGCCGGCGAGCATCCGGTCGGCGAGCGCCGCGCCCGTCGGGCAGGCCTGTTCGCACGCGCCGCAGTCGATGCATTCCACGGGATTGATGTACATCTTGCGATCGCCCTCGTAGATGCAGTCGACCGGGCATTCCTCGGTGCACGCGCGGTCGAGGATGTCGACGCAGGCGTCGGTGATGACGTAGGCCATGGCCGGGGTCCTCTCGGGTCAGGCGGGGACTCGCAGGGGCCGGGCGGCGGGTGCCGGGCCGTCGGTGGAGTGCCCTGGGAAGGGGGAGGCGGTCGGGTCGAGGCGGACGGCCGCGTGGTTCACGGCGGTGGCCGCCTCGCCGAAACCGACCGCGATGAGCGGGACCCGGCCGTCGTAGGTGCAGATGTCGCCGGCGGCGAAGACGCCGGGCCGCGACGTGCGCATGGCGGCGTCGACCACGATCTTGCGGTCGCGCGTCGCCAGGTCCCACTGCAGCAGCGGGCCCGGGTTCGCGACGAACCCCAGTGCCGCCACGACGTGGTCGCACGGCACCTGGGTCATCTCGCCGCTCACCGTGTCGCGCAGGGTCGCGCGCATGATCCGGGCGTCGCCGTCGAGACGTTCGACGGTCGCGTTCGTGCGTACGGTCGCCGGGCCGGCCAGCACCTGGCCCACGGTGTGCAGGTGCGCGCGGAAGGTATCGCGGCGGTGTACGAGCGTGACGTCCGCGTTGTGTTGCAACGTCTCGGCCCAGTCGAGCGCCGAATCGCCGCCGCCGACCACGAGCACGCGGCTGCCGGCGAGCTCGGCCGGATCGCGGACGAAGTAGGTGAGCCCGCGGCCCAGGAACTCCTCGCCGCACGGCAGCTTGCGCGGGGAGAATGTGCCGATCCCACCCGTGACCACGACCGCGCCGGCCTCCAGCACAGCACCGTCGTCGAAGCCCAGCCGCAGCCGCCCGTCCGCCAGGTCGTCCAGCGCCGTCGCCCGGTGCCCGAGCAGCATCCGCGGCGAGAACTGGTCGAGCTGCTCCACCAGTCCGCGGACGAGGTCGCGGCCCTTCACCGCGGGGAACCCGGCGACGTCGCGGATGAGCTTTTCCGGGTACAGCGCGGTGATCTGCCCGCCAGGCTCCGGCAGCGCGTCGACGACCGCCACCGACAGCCCGCGCATCCCCGCGTACACGGCCGCGAACAGCCCCGCGGGCCCGCCGCCGACGACCGCGACGTCGCAGCGCGTCACCGCTGCTCCGCGTCGTAGACCGCGAAGACCTTGTTGGACACGAAGATGTTCGACGCCACGAAGCTCGTCCAGCTCGGCCCGCGGCCCAGCTCCCGCATCGCGCCGAGCAGCGCCCACCAGTTCAGCAGCTCCTGCTGGCCGGCCTTCTCCGCGTCCGCGAGCGTCGTGTTCTCCCACACCGGATAGTCCGCGGCGACGAGCGCGTCGTACATCTTCTCGTCGGCCGCGGAATCGGGGAACAGCCGCATCGTCGAGTCCACGAGGAAGCTGTGCGACCAGCTGGAGCTGGCCATGAGCGCGACCCGGTACGGGCTGTCCGCACAGATCCGCGCGACCGCCGCGCCGACGTCCATGATCCGCGCCGGCGAGGGCGACGGCGGGTCGAGCTCGCGCTCCACACCCAGCGGGCTGATGTTGCCCTGGAAGCTGATCACCTTGCGGCCGTAGCAGTTCAACGGGAACGTGACCACCGGGTAGTCGAACCCCTCGCGGTCGTAGTCCAGGTACAGCACCGTGTTGAGGAACGCGTGCGCGAGACCCGGGTGGTGCAGCGGCTCGTAGGAGTACGGCACGTCGATGTGGCGTGCCAGCAGACCTTCCACCAGGTGGCGGGCGAACGGCCGGTGGCCGCGGATGAGGCGCTCGGTGTTCTCGCCCTCGCCCCAGACGTTGGGCTTGCCCTTCATGTTCGACGACTCGTCGGCGTGGCGCCACGGGTGCACTGTGAGGTCGTCGTAGATCTGCACGGCGTACGGCGGCACGAGGTCCTCGCGGAAGTTCTCGTACTGGTCGTCGCCCCAGATCAGCACGACGTCCGGCTGGAACTCGTCCAGCGCGGCGCGCGTGCGGCGGAAGCCCTCCAGCAACGCCGCGCGGTGCGCCTTCCCGGCCGCGACACCTTCGTCCCCGGCCCATTCACGGCGGGCCCGCTCGGGCCACGACGCCGGGTCGCGCAGTTCGGCGGGCAGCTTCGGGTCCGCGAGCGCGCCGCGGAACACCCGCGTCAGGTTGTCGTCGGTACCGCTCAGCGGTGGGTAGTGGGTGACCCCGAGACCCAGTACTTCGGCCATGGTTCCTCCTCGTCGTCGAGTGGGTGGTGACGTCCAGTCTCGGAACCGGCGGGACCCCCGGCCACGCCTCGGACCGGCGAGTGGACCGGTGGGACTCATCGACGGCCGCCGGCCGCGACGATGAGGAAGTGACCGACACGATCGAAATCCCCGCCCTCGCGCAAGTGCTGCACCGGGCCCGCACCGAACGCACGCTTCTCGACGCGGCAACGGAAGCGACCGCGCTGTCGCTGGACAGCGCGTACGAAATCCAGGACGACCTCACGCGCCTGCGCCTCGCCGACGGACGCTGCGCCATCGGCTACAAGCTCGGCTACACCTCCGCCGCGATGCGCCGGCAGATGGGCGTCACCGCACCCAATCACGGCCCGTTGCTCGACGACATGGTGCTGCGCGACGGCGCACGAGCCACCGGTTTCCTGCACCCCCGCGTCGAGCCGGAGATCGGCGTCGTCCTGGGCCGCGACCTGACCGGCCCGGGGCTCGCGCTGCACGAGGTCGCCGACGCGATCGCCGAGGTGCGCGTGTGCCTCGAGGTCGTCGACTCGATCTGGCGTGACTACCGCTTCACCGCCGAACAGAACACCGCCGACGGCTCCTCGGCCGCGGGAGTCGTGCTGGGACCGGTGCTCGACGTCGATCCGCTGCACGCCCACCGGGTCACCGTCGAGCTGCACGAAGACAACGCCCTCGTCGCGACCGCGACCTCCGCGGCGGCCGCCGGGCATCCGCTGCACGGCGTCGCGTGGTTGGCCGCGCAGCTGGCCGCGCGCGGAAGCGGCCTGAAGAAGGACGAACTGATCATCACCGGCGGCCTCACCTCCGCCGTGCCGCTGCGAGCCGGGGGCACGATCACGGCCCGCTTCGGCGGCACCACCACCGTGAGCGTCCGCAGGCCGGCCGGCGAAACCGACGCGTGAACCCGCGGGGTCAGTGCAGCGGGTAGCCCAGGAGACGGCTGATGCTCAGGGCTGCGGTCCGCACCGCCGCCCCCAGCCGCGCCGGCTGCAGGCGGTGCGCGGGGCCCGTCACGGAAAGCCCGGCGACGGCTCGGTGGCCGTCGCGCCCGACGTAGCTCTCCACCACGATCGGCGCCGCGACGCACGCGATGCCCCGCGTGCCCTCCTCCCGGTCGTAGGCGATGCCGGAGTCGTGGATTTTCGCCAGCTCGCGCAGGAAGTGCCGCGGATCGGTGATCGTGGTCCCGGTCCGCGCCGGCATGGGCGCGGACGTCACGCGGTCGACCGCGGAGTCGTCGCTGAATGCGAGAATCGCCTTGCCCAGTCCGGTGCAGTACGCGGGCAGCCGTGTACCGACCGCCGAGGGCACCGAGGCGCTGTGCTGGCCGGTGAGCTTCTCGACGTACACGATGTCCGTGTCGTCGAGCACGCCCAGCTGCACGACCTCACCCGTCGCGGTCAGCAGGTCGGCCATGAACGGCAACGCGGTCGCCCGCAGCCGCCGCGAAGCCGGCACGTGCTGGCCCAGCTCGAACAGGTGCAGCCCGAGGCGGTAGCCGTACGCGCCGCGTTCGAGCATCCGGTGCGCCACGAGGTCCAGGGCCAGCCGGTGCACGGTCGCCTTCTTCAGCCCGGTCCGCCGCGCGAGCTCACTGAGCCCCACCTCGCCGGGCGAGGTCGCAACGGTGTCGAGGATGAGCAGCATCCGGTCCCCCACCGACCGGTGCTGCTCCGTCTCCTCGGCACTGATGCGCATCCGGCCACGATATCCGTTCTCGGCCGTCAGGCCGGATTTGTTCGGGTGGGGGTCGACGCGTGGTGGCACTCCGATTACGCAGTGCCGAAACAAACACTGCCTGTTCAAATGCTGCCGAATCAAAACACTCTCTGATCAAATGCTGCCGAGGAGATCCCGCCACCGACGCCAGAACGCACGTTGCTGCACTTCGTCGGACGCGACGAACGGTCCACCCGTGGCTTCCTTGTGGATCCCCCGCGAAATGTCCGACCACGGCGACTCGGCCGCGACGGCGAACCCCTCCTGGCAGGACTCGCACGCCTCCATGTCGTCCGGCGTCGCCAGCCCACCCGGCCCCTGGAACGTCACGTACGAGTCCAGCCGCCGCGCACGCACCGACTCCGGTTCGCCCTTCGTCGCCATCGTCCACTGCGCCACCAGCGTGCGCCCGGCCGCGGTGGGCGTGATCGTGCGGACGACGATCCCCATGATGTCGTTGATCACGAGGTTGGGGAAGATCAGCAGGTTCCGGTCGGTCGTCGCGATCCGGCGCGCGCGGTCGGCACCGAACTCTTCTTCGAGCCGCGCCCGCTGCCCCTCGACGTACTCGCGGTTCTCCTCCCCCATCGCCGGCGTCCACCGCGCGACCGGGCGGGCCCACGGCCCCTCCACGGTGATCACCGCGTGCCCATTGCCGAGATCCTTCGCCTCGGTCGCCTTGCGCGGGTCGAGGTAGGAGTCCTCGGTGGACTTCAGGTAGTCGAAGTACGTGCGGTGCAAGGGGATCAGGTGGTAGCCGTCGAGGCTGTTCTCCACGAACAGCTTCCAGTTCGCCTCCATCGAGTACTCGTGCACGCCGTCGACCACCTCCATGTCCGGCGACTGGTCCGCCACCAGGTCCAGGTAGTCGCGGGCTTCGCCGAGGTACTCCGGCAACGTCACAGCGTCGGGATCGAAGCAGCAGAAGACGAACCCGCGGTACTCCTCGACGCGCGGCGGGGAGTTCAGGCTGAAGCGGGAACGGTCGAAGTCGGGGCCGTAGCCGTCGACGTCGGGCAGCGCGGTCAGCCGGCCGTCGTTGGCGTAGGTCCACGCGTGGTAGAAGCACGACATCCCGCGCGCGTTGCCTTCGGGCACCCGGCACAGCTGGGCGCCGCGGTGCCGGCACGCGTTGAGGAACACCCGCACCTCGCCGTCGCTGCCGCGCCACAGCACGAGCGGACGCCCGGCCACGGTGCGGGCGCGGAAGTCGCCCGGGTCGGGCACCTCCGAGACGTGTCCGACGTAGAGCCAGCACTTGTCGAAGATGGCGCGGCGTTCCTGTGCGAGCACGCCCTCGTCGACGAGCGCGGCCCGGTCGACGCGGAAGAGCCCGTCGGCGGCGCGGTCGTCGACCAGCGTGGTGGACGGGGGTGCGATCGGTTCGGAGGTCATCGTCTCCAGCTCCTTTGCCGGGAGTTCGGTCGGGTCAGCGCGGTGAGCAGCGCCGCGGGGTTGGTCTCGCGCACGGCCTTCGCGAACCCCGCGGGCAGCGCCGGGTCGTCGAGGAACGCGAGCGGGTCGGTGGGCATGAACGGGTGGTCCGTGCCGAGCACGATCCGGTCCGGCCCGACGGTGCCGGCGAGGTGGCGCACGAGGCCGGCGTCGAACAGCAGCGGGTCGAACCACAGACGGCGCGCGGAGTCCACAGCGGACTCGGGCATCAGCTCCCGCAGCGCGGGGGTGATCCCGCGCAGGTAGTCGATTCTCGGCAGCTCGGTGATCAGGGCGCCGCCGCCATGGCTGGCCAGCAGGCGCAGCCCGGGCCGCGCGGCCAGCGCACCCGTGACGATCAGGCCGCCGAGCGCCGTGCCGATGCCCGCGGGGAACAGCACCCCGTTGGCGGCCATCGGGTGCGGATAGTCCGCGACCCCCGGACCCCCGGCCGCGTGCACGAACACGAGCAGCCCCAGCCGTTCGGCCTCGTCGAGGAACCCGGCCCACGCCGGCGCGTGCAGGGGCGCCGTCGGCGGGTTCGAGGGCACCTCGATGCCGAGCAGACCGGCGTCGGCGATCTCGGTCAGCAGGTCGGCGGCGGCATCGGGATCCTGCAACGGAACGACACCCAGTCCGGTGAAGAACCCGTTGTGCTGTCCCACTTCGTCCGCGAGCCAAGCGTTGAAGGCCTGCGCGTAGGCGAGTCCTTCGCCGGGCGGGGCCCACGGCGCGAGCAGCTCGGGCATGGCGGACAGCAGCTGGCCGGTGCCGCCCGCGGCTTCGGCGGCCGCGCGACGGGCGCCGAGATCCCAGGCGACGCGGTGCACCGTCCGGAACGGCTTGCCGGACACGGAGACGACCCCGGTTCCGGTGTCGAGCCGCGCCCAGCGCGGTTCGGCCGAGGTGCGGAAGGGCGTCTCCCGAGGCACCACGTGGGTGTGCAGGTCGAGCACGGTCACGCTCCCGTCACAGGATGATCGACACGGTGCCGCCCGCCTCGACGATGCCGTGGTCGAGGGTCGCGACGCGTTCGAGGACGAGGAACCCGGCGCCGTCTTCGACCAGCACGTGGCGATAGGTGCCGAGGAAGTGGTCGAGCTGACCGAGCCGCGTGCGCATCACGTGGAAGTTGGCGTGCGCCACCACCGTGTCGCCGAGAGGTTCGGCGCGGACGTTGGTGACCAGCCGGCGCGTGCGCGAATGCGGGCTTTCGGCGTGCGCGTGCTTGCTCTTCAACCGGGTCACGCGCCCGCCGAGCCGGGTGTGGTTGTCGTGGATCACCTGGAGCGTGCGGCGCGGTTCGAGGTGGTCGGAGCCCGGCGACGGAACGCGGTACTCGATCCGCGGGTGCATCAGCGCGAACCACTCGTCGAGCCGCCACTCGTCGAGCAGAGCGGCTTCCCGGTAGAGGAACTGTTCGACGCGGTGGTGCAGGTCGGGCGTGGTGGCGGCGGCGGTCATCGGACCTCCGATCTCGAAGCGAGGGTGACGAGCAGGCCGGCCAGCTCGCCGGGGGCGGACAGGAAGGGGCTGTGGGAGGTGTCGAGCCAGGTGACTTCGGCGCCGAGCCGGTCCTTCGCGGTGCGTTCGGCCCAGTCCCCGGAGACGGCGCGATCGGCGCGGCAGCCGACGTAGTGCATCGGCAGCTCGGGAAACGCCTGCAGGGGCGTGACTTCCGTGATCGGGGCCGGCGACTGGGGCCGGAGCCTGGCCGCGGCCGCGGCGGCTGTCTCGGGTGGACAGTCGTGGAAGAACAGCTCGGCCGCGACGGACGCCGGCCACACCGTTCGCCCTTGCTCGTCGCGTTCCTGCTTCGGCAGGCCGTTTTCGTGGAACCACTCGGCCATGGGGCGTCCGAGCGTCAGCTGGTCCCGCCACGACCGGCCCGGCTCGGGCAGCAACGACGCCAGGAAGACGAGCGCGGCGACCGCCGTCCGCTGCGGGACCAGCGGAATCGCCAGGCCGGCCAGCGAGTGACCGACCACGACGTCGCCAGGACCGCGCACGGCGGCGGCGATCGTGGCGGCGTACTGGCGAGTGCCCGCGCGCACGTCGTCCGACGGCAGTTCCACGGCCGTCGCCGAGTGGCCGAGCGCCTCCAGCGCGGAGACCTCGGCCTCCCAGCACCACGCGCCGTGCCAGCCGCCGTGCACCAGCACGAAGTGCGTCATGCCGGGCCCGCCGGTTTCGCGGCCTGCCGCTCGGCGAGCGTGACCCCGCCGACGAGGACCTCCGTCGCCGGCACTTCCACGACCCACACGCGCACCGACGTCTCCGGCACGGAGATCGCCTCGGCCGCCGCCGCGGACACGGCGCGGATCAGCTGGTCCTTCTGCTCGGGCGTGCGACCGGCCCCGAGGTTGATCTGGATGAACGGCATGGTGTCCCTTTCCCTTATTCCGCGCCGAGGGTGACGCTGCCGAGCCCGCTGAGCGTCGCGGTCACGGTCGAACCGGCCATCAACGGAACAGGGGCGGTGAGCCCGCCCGAGAGCACGACCCAGCCGGCCTCGAGGCGTTTCCCGGCCAGGGCGAGCTGGTTGGCCATGAACGCGACGGCGGCGGCCGGGTGGCCCATCACCGCGGCGCCGGCCGCCGACTCGACGACCTGCCCGTCGACCTCGAGCACACAGCCGGTCAACGCGAGATCTCCGTGCGGCGCGACCAGGTCGTCGCCCAGCGCGAAGGCCGCGGAGGACGCGTTGTCCGCGATCGCGTCGAGGTGGCGGAAGGAGAACCCCTCGTAACGGCTGTCGATCACGTCGAGCGCGGCGCAGAGGTACCGCGTCGCGCCGAGGACGTCGGAGACCGTGACGTCGGGGCCTTCCAGCGCCTCGCCGAGCACGAACGCGATCTCCGGCTCGACGCGCGGGTGGATCAGGTCCTTCAGCGACAGGCGCGAGCCCGAGGCGCGGCTCATGCCGCTGGTGACCAGGCCGTAGAGCGGCTTGTCCACGCCCATCGCCAGCTGCTTGGCGCGGCTGGTCAGGCCGAGCTTGCCGCCGACCAGGCGTTCGCCGCGGTCGAGCCGCAGGCGGACGAGCGCGTCCTGCACCTCGTAGGCGGTGCGGAGGTCGGCCAGGCCGTCGGTGGTGAGCGGCGCGACCGTCGCCTGCGTGGTGGCGGCGTCGTCGAGCCGGCCCGCCCAGGTGCGTGCGCCGGTCATGCGGCCACCTCCGCGGCGCGGGCGGCGCTGAAGGAAACGCCGACGTGGCCCAGGTGCTCGAAGTCCGCGCGCACGGTGTCACCGGGTTTGAGTTCGACCGCACGCGTGCAGGTGCCGGGCATGATCACGTCGCCCGCCTTGAGCACCACGCCGTCGCCGGCCACGGTGTTGGCCAGCCACGCGACGGCCTGCGCCGGGTTCCCCAGCACCGCGCCGCTCGCGCCCGTCTCGACGATCTCGCCGTTGCGCCGCAGCACCACACCGATCAGCCGCGGGTCGAGGCCCGCGATCGGGGTGCGCTTGCCGCCCAGCACCACGCGCGCCGACGACGCGTTGTCCGCCACGGTGTCGACGATCCCGATCCGCCAGTCCTGGATGCGCGAGTCGATGATCTCCAGCGCCGGCATCACGAACGCGGTCGCGGCGAGCACGTCGGCCACGGTCACGCCGGGGCCCCGCAACGGGGAGTCGAGCACGAACGCCAGCTCGGGCTCCACTCGCGGGGCGATGAGCGAGCCGACGGGCAGCGGTTCTCCTTCCGGATGGAACATCGACGCGAGCAGGTGGCCGAAGTCGGGCCGGTCCACACCGAACTGCGTTTGCATCACCCGGGCCGTGAGCCCGACCTTGTGCCCGCGCACGGAATCGCCGGCCTCGCAACGAAGCCGCACGCCCTCCAGCTGGATGCCGTACGCGTCTTCGACGTCCGCGCCGGGGAACCTGCCGGTGATGGGGGCGACCGGAGCGGCCTTGCGCTCCGCCTCCCACAGCTCGCCGGCGAGGTGCCGGACGTCCTCTTCACTGAGTGCCATGCAGGCAGCGTGCGGGCCGCCGCGCGCGAAAACACCCGGACGGTTCGGCCAGTGGACCGGTTCGTGCGCAGCCGGGTTCCGGTTCCGGGCCCGCCCAATGGACCGATCCGTGGAGCGATGTCGATCACCCCGGTTGGCTCGGCGAGCGAGAACCTTTTTTCCAGGGAGAGTGGGCAATGACGACCAGTGAATCCCTTTTCATCGGCGGCGAATGGGCGGCTTCTGCCGGTACGGAGACGATCTCCGTCTGCTCGGCCGGCACCGGAAAACCGCTCGGCACCACGGTGTCCGCGAACCGCACCGATGTGGACCGGGCGGTGGCCGCCGCGCGCGGCGCGTTCGACGATCCGGCCGGCTGGGCCACGTGGCCGGTCTCCGAACGCGCCGACGCGCTCGACCGGTTCGCCGTGGCCCTCGACCGGCGCGGTGCCGAGACGGCTCGGACGGTGAGCGAGCAAAACGGCATGCCCATCGCCGTCTCCGGGCAGATCGAAGCGCAATTCCCGTCCGCGATGCTGCGCTACTTCGCGGGACTCGTGCGCGCGCAGCCGGAGCAGACCAGCAATCCGGGGATGTTCGGCGGCATTACGCACGTCCGGCGCGAACCTGCCGGTGTGGTCGCGGCGATCGCGCCGTGGAACTTCCCGCAGGCGCTGGCCGCACAGAAGTACGCGCCCGCGCTCGCCGCCGGGTGCACGGTGATCCTCAAGCCGTCGCCGCAGACCGTGCTCGACACCCGGGCCGTCGCGGAAGCGGCGATCGAGGCCGGGTTTCCGCCGGGTGTGCTCAACGTCGTGCCCGCCGAAGCCGACGCCAGCTCCTACCTCGTAGGCCACCCCGGCGTGGACCTGGTGGCGTTCACCGGATCCACCGCGATCGGGCGGCGGATCTCCGAGATCTGCGGGACGCTGATCCGCCCGGTGATCCTCGAGCTGGGCGGGCGATCGGCGGCCGTGGTGCTCGACGACGCCGACCTCGACTTGGCACGGGTTGGCGAGGCACTGTTCGGCGCGATGCTCGTCAACAACGGGCAGACGTGTTTCCTCTCCACCCGCGTGCTCGCCCCGCGCAGCCGCTACACCGAAGTCGTGGACACGCTGGCCGCGTTCGCCGGCTCGCTGACCGTCGGCGACGCGCTCGACCCCGCCACGCAGATCGGCCCGCTGGTGTCGCAGCGCCACCGGCAGACGGTCGAGGACGCGATCGCCCGCGGCCTCGAAGACGGCGCCCGCCTGGTCGCGGGTGGCGCGCGCCCGCGCGGGCTGGACGAGGGCTGGTTCCTGCAGCCGACCGTCCTCGCCGACGTGGACAACCGCTGGCCCGTCGCGCGCGAGGACATCTTCGGCCCCGTCCTCACGGTGACGCCGTACGACACGGACGACGAAGCCGTCGCGCTGGCCAACGACTCCGACTACGGCCTCGCCGGCAGCGTCTGGACCGCCGACGTGGACCGGGGCCTCGCGCTCGCCGCCCGCGTGCGCACCGGATCCATCGGGATCAACGGGTACGTCCCCGACCTCGCCGCCCCCTTCGGCGGCGTGAAGCAGAGCGGCATCGGGCGCGAGCTCGGGCCGGACGGCCTCGCGAGCTACCAGCAGGCGAAGTCGATCTACCAGTTCTGACGCCCGTTGTGGTCCGGGTCACGGAATGCCGGACGATCTTCGGCGCTACAGAAGGGAGACACCTGTTCCGACCCGAGGGAGAGACATGACTGCTTCCACCGCGTCCGAGACGGCCGAGGCCCTGCCCGTGCCCGTGCTCGACGACTTCGACTTCGAGCTCACCGACGGCGCCTCGTGCCGCATCGACGACCCGGACTGCGAAGCCTGCCAGTGACGCACGGCCGGTGATCCGCGGGCTCGCGGGTCGCCGGCCTGGTTCGCGTCGCATCGGTGACAATGGTCGCCGTCGTGTCCACCCCGAGCCGCGGAGTCGCCCGTGCCCGAACTGCCCGAGGTCGAGTCGGCCCGATCGGTGATCGACCGGGCCGCGCTCGGCCGGTTGATCGTCGAGGTCGACGATACCGATTCCTACGTCTGCCGGCCCCACGCGCCCGGCGAGATCCGCGAGGCGCTGCTCGGGCGCCGGCTCGTGGCCGCGCACCGGCGCGGCAAGTCGCTGTGGTGCGACACCGGCGACGACGGTCCGGCGCTCGGCGTGCACCTCGGGATGTCGGGCAAGATCGTGATCGCCGACGCCGACGGCACCGAGATCGACGGCGGCGACTACTGGGAAGGCCGCCGCGTGCAGGGCGACTACCGCTGGTCGCGCTTCGCCCTCACCTTCGACGACGGCGGCCTGATGATGCTCGTCGACCCGCGCCGCCTCGGCCGCATCACCCTCGACCCGCACATCGAACTGCTCGGGCCCGACGCCGCCGCGGTCACGCCCGCCGAGTTCCGCACCGCGATCACCAAGGGCACCGCGCCCGTCAAGGCGCGCCTGCTCGACCAGCACGCCCTGGCCGGCATCGGCAACCTCCTCGCCGACGAGATCCTCTGGCGCGCCCGCGTGCACCCGGCTCACCGCGTCGACGAGCTCGACCGCCCGGCCCTCGACCGCCTCCTGCGCGCCACCCGAAGCTCCGTCACCGCCGCCCTCGACCACGGCGGCGTCCACACCCTCACCGTGATCCCCTACCGCAAACCCGGCGCGTCATGCCCGCGCGACCACGCGCCCATGGCGCGCGGCAAAGTCGGCGGCCGCACGAGCTGGTGGTGCAGCGCGGAGCAGCAGCTCCCTCACTGAGGCCGCGCCGGAACCACCGGCGAGACGCCCTGGGCGCGGCGGCGCGCGGCGCTCCGGGCTCGCTGGCGGCGAGATCGTGCGCCGAGCCTTCGGTGTGCGAGGCCGGCCCGGCCGGAAGCCGTTCCGCCGAGGCCCACCAGCGCACTCACCGACGCCGCGATCCCGGCCCGGCGGGAACTCGGCAGAATGGACGCGTGGGTGTCCTCCTGGGGTTGTTGTCCGCGCTCAGCTACGGCGCTTCCGATTTCGTCGCGGGCGTGGGCGGGCGGCGCAGCGACCCGAACGCCGTCACAGTCCTCGCGCAGCCGTGGAGCCTGCTCGCGGCCCTGATCGCCGTGCTGGTGATGGGGCCGCGCGCCCCGCACGCCGAGGAGCTCGCATGGGGCGCGGTGAGCGGGCTCGGCACGGCGGTCGGCACGTTCGCCCTGTACCGGGGCCTCTCCACGGCGCGGATGAGCGTGGTCGCGCCCGTCTCCGCGGTGCTGGCGGCGGCGCTGCCCGCGCTCGTCGGGTTCGCGACGGGCGACCGGCTGGCGTGGCTGTCGTGGGTGGGCATCGCGCTGGTGCTGCCGGCCATCGCGCTGGTCTCGCAACACCAGGGCGACGACACCGAACGCAGGCGGTCCGGCCTGGTCGAGGGCGTGATCGCCGGCGCGGGGTTCGGCGTCCTGTTCATCGGCCTCGACCGCGCGGGCACGGCGGCGGGCAGCTGGCCACTGGTCGCGGGCCAATCCGTCGGCGTGCTCCTGCTTGTGATCGCCGCGATCTGGCTGCGTCCGACGTCGTGGGCGCGCGCGTGGTGGCCGGCGACCGCCGCCGGCATCCTCGGCGGTGCGGCCAACCTGCTGTTCGTCGCGGCCACCGGGGCGAGCCAGCTGGCCGTAGTCGCGGTCATCACGTCGCTCTACCCCGCCATCACGATCGTCCTCGCGCGCGGCCTGCTGCACGAACGCTGGAGCCGCCCGCAGATCACCGGCCTCGCCATCGCCGCGGCCGGGGTCACGGCCATCACGCTCGGCCAGCCGTGACCCTGCCCGGCGCCAGGCCGGCTTGAAGTACCCGTCGCGCACGTCCCGCTCACGCACGTACTCCGGCTGGTACTTCACCGAGGTGTAGTGCGACTTCGACTCGGCCTCGGCGCACGGACGGCGAGCTCGGCGGTGTCGCCGCGGCCACGGACCTGCCGTGCGAGCTCGGTGAGCGGACCATCCACCTGGTACTCGGTGCGCTGCATCGTCGGCAACATCACCGAGGCGATGTCCTGGAGCCCGCGCCACACCGACGACCCCGGCCACCGCCGGCTGCGCGACCGCGTCGCAACGGCCGCGAAGGCCGTTCCGCGCGCCGCGTGAACCGCTCCCGGTTTTACGCGGTGACCTGCGAACCCCTACCCTCGGTGTCGCACCCGCCACGCAAACCGAGGAGGCACCCGGATGTCGCAGCACGCGGACCGATCGGCACTCGACAGCCCGCCAGGCGTCGACCCGAACCGGGCGAGCGTCGCGCGCGTGTACGACTACTTGCTTGGCGGAAACACGCACTACGAGGTGGACCGCAAGGTCGCCCGCGAGCTGGCGGAGAAGATGCCGGAGGTGCGCGACCTCGCCGTCGAGAACCGGGCGTTCCTCATCCGCGCGTGCACCTTCCTCGCGCGCAACGCCGGGATCGACCAGTACCTCGACTGCGGCTCGGGCCTGCCGACGGCCGAGAACGTGCACCAGGTCGTGCAGCGCGTCAGCCCCGAAGCAAAGGTCGTGTACACCGACTTCGACCCGGTCGTCACCGCGCACGGCCGCGCGCTGCTCGAAGAGAACGAGCGGACCCGCTACGTCGAGGGCGACATCTACCGGCCCGCCAGCATCCTCGACGACGAGGTGGTGCGCGGGCACCTGGACTGGACCAGGCCGATCGCGCTGCTGTTCGTCGCGACGCTGCACCACTGGAAAGGCGACCGCGGCCGCCCGGCCGAGGTCACGCAGGAGTTCATCGACCGGCTGCCGCCGGGTTCGTTCGTGGTGATCTCCCACATCCTCGACCCGCACGACGGCTCCGACGACGCGCAGGCGATGGAGCAGCTCATCGAGACCGTCCGCAGCGGCGCGCTCGGCGGGGCCACCATGCGCACGCGCGCGGAGATCCGGGAGCTGTTCCACGGTCTCGAGCTCGTGCCGCAGGGCCCGGGCGCCGAGCCGGAGATCGTGCCGCTGGCGGCCTGGTGGCCGGCTGGTCCCCTGTTGTCCGGGATGAACGTAGCCCAGCGCCTCATCGTCGGCGGCATCGCGCGCAAGCCGTGATCCTCGTGACCGGCGCCGGCGGCAACGTCGGCTCGGCACTGATCGCCCTGCTCGGCGCGGACGCCGCGGCGACCTACCGCTCGCGCGTTCGAGTCCGGACAACCGGCGGTGACGCTCGATCTCGCGAAGCCCGAGACGCTGCCGCCCGCGTCTGCCGCGACGGCGGTGCCGACACGGTGACCACGACCGTCGCCGCCCTCACGGACCGGCCGGCATCCGACTTCGCGGATTTTGTGGGCCGCCACCGCGCGATGTTCGGCTGAGCCTCAAGGCGGCTGCCCGGTCGGGACGAGGATGCCGTGGCGCAGGTTGACTTGCCTGCGGCACCCGCGCGCGACTTCTGGTGCTGGGCTACGAATCCCTGTACCTGTCGGACACCGAGGACCAACTGATCGTCACCCACACCGCTCCCAGAAGACGCGGACAACCCCCGGACAACCCTGCAACGACCGGGTCTCCGCAGTGCGGAGCAACCAGGCCAACGGGACCAAATCCCTGTTCTACAACATGAACGGCCCCCGACGGCGACAGCCGGGTCGACGAGTGGCACGACGAATCCGACGGCGTGAACGAGTGCTGACCGCACCCCGGGCCACCCGCGAGCGCACTCTGCGGACGGCCCGGCACCGTGGCCTAACCTTTGGCCTGCACCGGAACCGGCGCCGCTCGTCGACGTCGAAGTCACCGGAGGCCTGAGGAAAGGGGTAGCGGTGCGAAGAAGATCCTGGTTTCTGGCAACCGTCACACTGGCGGCGACGATGGCGTTGACGGCCTGCACGCAGACCATCACCGGCCAAGCGCAGCCCAGCGCGGCGGGTGAGGTCGGTCAGCTCGGCGGTTCGCCGGGCACCGGCTCCCCCGTCCCCTCCACGCAACCGTCCTACCCCTCCACCGACGGCGTCACCGCGACCGTCGCCACCATGACCGTCACCCTCCCTGCCGGCACGCAGTACGCCGTCGAGTCGCGCGACCCCGGCTACGAGGGCTGCCTGCAGTCGGCCACCTTCGCCTGCGCGGGCAAGATCCTGGATCTGCGCCAGGCCGCCGATGAGGGCATGATCAACCTTCCCAGCTCGACCCGCGCGTTCGGCTGGTACCCCGGCACGGACGTCCCCACGTGCATCGGCCCGTCCGCCGACCCCGGCGTCGCCTCCGAAGCCACCGGCGGCGCGGTCCTGGAGCACGGCTTCGCCCCGGTCGGCCCGAAGAAGGCCGAATACGCGCGCTTCCAGGAAACCTGCAAGGACCCGGCGCAGAACAACCAGGTCCGCATGTGGTGGCTGCCCACCAGCAAAATCCTCATCGTCGAACACGCCAGCACCCCCGCCCAGGACGCGGCTTTCGACGGGATGGTGGCTTCGGCCAAGTTCAGCTGATCACGCCGCGCGGCTCGCCAGATGAGCCAAGTGGTGCGACGTCGCGAAGGCGACGGGTTTGCTGGTGGAGCCGAGG
Source organism: Amycolatopsis sp. NPDC051372 (assembly GCF_040682095.1). Classification (NCBI taxonomy): domain Bacteria; kingdom Bacillati; phylum Actinomycetota; class Actinomycetes; order Pseudonocardiales; family Pseudonocardiaceae; genus Amycolatopsis; species Amycolatopsis sp. NPDC051372. The sequence continues at coordinate 88,488 of NZ_JBFBAF010000026.1, read as the reverse complement.
CCGTGGCCTCGGCCTTCCGCGGCTTCGCGAATGGCCCGGTCGCCCCACGAGAATTCGGCACCGGCGAAGCCTTCGGACTCCACCACGTGGCGGCAGACCGCTCGGAAGGTGCGGTTCCGAGGGGGTTCCGAATGCGTCTCGCCGGTTTCCGCGTCCGGCTTGGGGATGCGCTCGCGCGAGTAGAGCCAGTGGTCCCAGCAGGTGTACCTGAGGGTGACGTGCCGCGGCGGGAACGCAGGGCCCGAACCCGGGTGCACCGCGCCGTAGTCTCCGAACCGGAGGCCCTGTGCCCCGGCTCGAACCAGCGTGTCCCACGCCGCTTCTTCGACTCGCGGAGCCTCCCAGACCTCGGTCTGCGACAACGCGGGCGGCACCGAACCGGCCAGCAGGCTCGTCGACCGGAACCCGCCGAACGACGCTGAAGTCCCCAGAACGCGCTGCGCGTGCGCGATTGCGTCGGAGGTCAGTTCCGGGAGGTACTCGAGATCGACGATCAGGTCGAGGTCCTCCGGGTCCACGCGAAGCATCTCGAGCAGGCGCCCGAGACGCCCCGCATCCGGCGTGGGTCTTCGGATTCGCAGCGCGCCGCCGGCACCCAGCTCCCGGCAGAGCCGCCCGAGCGGGGCGATCCGCGTCGCGGCGAGATCGCTGCGAACCACGGGGATGAAGGCGATCGGCTGGAAGAGATCAGCCTGGTGGGTGAGGCGGTCGGTCAGGCCGCCGAGGGCTCCGGCCGCGCCGTAGCCCGAATGTTCCGCGACGTCGGTAGCGTCGAGCATGGCCACCCGGCCGAGGTTGTGGAGGATTCGGACAGCCGTTTCGACATCGTCGAGTTGCTTCGTCGGTGTTCCGTCGGCGTCGAACTGGAGCAGCGGCTGAACCAGCCGGAGTTGATCGGCTCGGTGGAGCTCGCCAAGCGCGGTCAGCTCGCCTTCCTTCGCGCGGAGGGCCACCAACGCGGAGAAGTCACCAGGCTGGACCACAGTCACTCCCGTCACCGAGCGCACCCGACCCGCTACTCGATCGACGGTAGATCGCAGACTCCCACGTGACCATCCACCACAAGACTGAACGCGACTACCGCGCCGCCAACGTCGTGTCGAGAAACGCCTGCGTAGCCGCCGTAATCGGCCCGGACCGGTGCACCAGCCACTGCGGCAGTCGTTCAGCCGGCGAGAAGCGCACCACTTCCGCGCCGGCGCGGCGGGCCAGGTCGGTCCAGCCGTCGGGCATCAGGCCGGCGCCGATGCCGCGCAGGACCATCGGGAGGACGACGCTGCGGTCGCCCACTTCGGCGGCGATGGAGACGTCCGGGACGGTCGCGGCGATGCGGTCGAACAGCGCGCGCACGGCCGTGGCGGGTTTGGTGACGACGAAGCGCATGCCGCGCAGGTCGGACCACTCGACCGGGTCGCCCACGCCCGAGCCTGGGGGCGCGACCAGCAGGAACTCCTCGTCGCGCAGGTGGTGGGCCACCAAGCCGGGGCCGGTCGGACGCTCCGCGCTGCCGCACACCCCGGCCTCGCAGCGGCCCTGCAGGACCATCGCCACGACCTCCGCCGCCGACAGCGCCGAGGAGGTGCTCACCAGCACGCCCGGGTGACGTTCGCGCAGGTCGGCGATGATGCTGATCACCGGTTCCAGCGCGGAGGACGACGTGGCTGCCACGTCGACGCGCCCGGCGAGACCGTCGCCGACGGCCCGGGCCGCGGCGCGCAGGGCGTCGAGGTCGCGGAGAACCAACCGCGCGCGGTCGGCCATGAACTCGCCCGCGCTGGAGAGCACGGCGTTGCGGCCGACGCGGTGGAACAGTGCCACACCCAGCTCGTGCTCCAGCTTGGCGATCGCGCGCGACAGCGACGGCTGGGCCACCCGCAGCGCCCGCGCCGCGTGGGTGAAGCCGCCGTGCTCGACGATCGCGACGAAGTACTCGAGCTGCCGACGTTCCATAGCGTCAGGCTATCGCAACGGTGTCATACATGTCTTTGACGTACGCCGACGTACGCGCGACGATGCAGGGATGTTCCAGACCCGTCCCACGTTGCAGGGCACCTTCGGAATGGTGTCGTCCACCCACTGGCTCGCCTCGGCCGCCGCGATGGCCGTGCTGGAAGACGACGGCAACGCCTACGATGCCGCCGTCGCGGCCGCGTTCGTGCTCCACGTCGTCGAGCCGCACCTCAACGGCCCTGGCGGCGAGGTGCCGATGATCGTCGCCCCGGCGGACGGCACGCCGAAGGTCCTCTGTGGACAGGGCGGCGCGCCGGCCGGCGCCACGATCGAGCACTACACCTCGCTCGGCCTCGACCTCGTGCCCGGCACCGGGCCGCTCGCCGCCGCGGTGCCCGGCGCGGTCGACGCGTGGCTGCTGCTCCTGCACGACCACGGCACGAAGCCGCTGCGCGAGGTCCTCAAGTACGCGATCTCCTACGCCGAGAACGGCCACCCCGCCGTGGATCGCGTCGGCGCCACCGTGGAGACCGTGCGCGAGCTGTTCGAGACCGAGTGGACCACCTCCGCCGAGCTCTACCTCCCCGGCGGACGCTCACCGAAGCCCGGCGAGCTCTTCAAGAACCCCGCTCTCGCGAACACCTGGCGTCGCCTCATCACCGAGGCCGAAGCCGCCGGCGCGAGCCGCGAGACGCAGATCGAAGCCGCCCGAAAGGTCTGGCGCGAGGGCTTCATCGCCGAAGCCATCGCCGAGTTCGCGGCGAAGCCCACCATGGACACCTCGGGCGAACGCCACGCCGGCACCCTGACCGGCGACGACCTCGCCGCCTTTCGCGCGACCTACGAGGACCCGGTCACGTTCACCTGGAACGGCTGGACCATCGCGAAAGCCGGCCTGTGGAGCCAGGGCCCGACGCTGCTGCAGCAGCTCGCGCTCCTGCCGGACGCGGACGGCCTGGACTACGCCACGCCGGACTACTACCACACTCTCATCGAGGGCACGAAGCTCGCGATGGCCGACCGCGAAGCCTGGTACGGCGACAGCGCCGACGTCGACATCACCACGCTGCTTTCTCCCGCCTACAACGAAACCCGCCGCAAGCTGATCGGCGAACGCGCGTCGCACGAGCTGCGCCCGGGCCGCCCCGACGGCCGGGAACCACGCCTGAGCAAGCACGCCCGGTACGTGGCGAGCGGCGGCGCCGTGGCCACGGCCGCCGGCGCGGGTGAGCCGACCGTCGCCAAGGACGGGGCGACGCGCGGCGACACCTGCCACCTCGACGTGGTCGACCGGTGGGGCAACATGATCGCCGCGACGCCGAGTGGCGGCTGGCTGCAGTCCAACCCCGTCATCCCGCAGCTCGGGTTCCCGCTCGGCACCCGGCTGCAGATGGCATGGCTCGACCCCGGCCTGCCCAACTCGCTGGCCCCGGGCAAGCGCCCGCGCACCACGCTCACACCGTCGCTGGCCTCGCGCGACGGAGTGCCCGTGATGGCGTTCGGCACCCCCGGCGGCGACCAGCAGGACCAGTGGAGCGCGCATTTCTTCCTCGCCGTCGCGCTGCGCGAAAAAGTGCGCAGCGGCCTCGACCTGCAGGGCGCGATCGACGCGCCCAACTGGCACACCGACAGTTTCCCCGGCTCGTTCTATCCGCGCGCGATGGTGGCCGGCAGCGTCACCGTGGAATCGCGGATCGGCGATGACATCATCGCCGAACTGGAGCGCCGAGGCCACCTCGTGACTGTCGGAGAACCTTGGTCCGAAGGGAGGTTGTGCGCCGTCGCCCGCGATCCGGAGACCGGCGTCCTCTCGGCCGCCGCGAACCCCCGCGGAATGCAGGGGTACGCCGCCGGGCGATAATCACCGCACATCCCGCCGAAAAGCGGACCCGATTCCCGGGCCCGCTTTTCGGCATGTCCATTTTCGGCGAATAACGATTTAACACGCATTAACCAGCCAGAAATCGAGTGGGGGAAAAACCGACGTACGTTGTTCGCCATGTCTCCTCGGTCCCTGCTCCCCCTCCTGGCCGGGCTGGCGGTGCTGACACTCACGGCGTGCGTACCCGTGCAACACGCGAGCGCTCGCAGCGAGCACCGCGACGACTTCGGCACCCCTGTCGGCAACCGAACGGTCCAGCGCGGCGGCGACCTCGTCATGGGCCTGTCCAACGAGCCCGACAAACTCGACCCCACCACGTCCAGTTCGCTCTACACGCGCTACGTGATGACCACGATCTGCGAAAAGCTCTACGACATCGACGACACCAGCACCATCGTGCCGCAGCTGGCCACCGCGTTGCCGGTCATCTCTCCCGACGGCCTCACCGTCACGATCCCCGTGCGCACCGGCATCGTCTTCGCCGACGGCACCCCGTTCGACGCGCCGGCTGTGGCGACGAGCCTGCGCCGGCACTTCGAGCTCAAAACCTCCCAGCGCAAAAGCGAAATGGGCCCGATCAGCCGCATCGACGCGCCCGACAAGAGCCACGTCGTGCTGCACTACAAGAAACCCTTCGCGCCGATCACCGCGGCGCTGGCCGACCGCGCCGGCATGATCATGTCGCCTGCCGCGCTCGCGAAAGAAGGCGACGACTTCGGCGAGAACCCCGTGTGCGTCGGCCCGTTCAAGTTCGTGAAACGCGTGCCGCAGACCGAGATCGACGTCGAGCGCGACCCGCTGTACTACGACGCCAAAGACGTCCACCTCGACAAGATCACTTACCGGATCATGACCGACGCCAACATTCGCGCGGCGAACCTGCGCTCGGGTGACATCCAGGTCGCCGACACGATCTCGCCCCAGGACGTCGACGCGCTCGCACAGGACCCGGATCTCAAGGTGCTGCAATCCCCTTCCCTGGGCTACCAGAGCGTCACCTTCAACACCGGGAACGTCGACGGCGTCGGCAAACCCACGAAGCACATCGACAAACCCATCGCGAACGATCCCCGCATCCGCCTCGCGTTCTCCCTGGCCCTGGACCGGCAGACGCTCGTCGACACCGTTTTCAACAACTGGTTCGATCCCGCCTGCTCCCCCGTCGCCCCGAAAACGCCTTACTCGTCGGCCGCCAGCAACGCCTGCCCGCCGTTCGATCCCGCCAAATCGCGGCAGCTGCTGAAAGAGGCCGGTGTGCCCGTGCCGTTCCCGATCTCGTTGCAGGTGACCAACACCCAGGACCAGCTGCGATACGCCCAGGCCCTGCAGGCCAGCGTCGCCGAGGGCGGGTTCGACGTGCAGATCGTGCCGGTCGAGTACTCCACCCTGCTGGACGTGCAGAAACGTGGCACCTTCGAGGCGCTGATGCTCGGCTGGTCCGGCCGCATCGACCCGGACGCCAACACCGCGCGCTTCCTCTCCACCGGCTCGGGCGGCAACTACGGCGGCTTCAATTCCTCCACATTGGACAACCTGCTGTCGAGCGCCGCACGCAGCATCGACACGAAGCAGCGTGCCGCGCTCTACGGGCAGGCCGTGCAGCTGATCCAGCAGCAGAACCCGATCGTCTACACCTACCGGGTCCGCAACCTCACCGTGCATTCCACCCGCGTCACCGGCATCCAGGTGTACGCCGACGGGGTGGTCCGGCTCGGCAAGGCCGCGTTCACCGACAGTCAGGAGGGCTGAGCCGTGGGACGTTACCTGCTCCACCGCCTGTGGCAGTCCGCCCTGACCCTGGTGCTCGCGTCGATCGTGGTGTTCGTCGGCGTGCGCGCGCTGCCCGGTGACCCCGCCACGGCGATGGCCGGCGAGGAAGCCGACCCCGCCGCCATCGCGGCCGTACGGGCGCAGCTCGGGCTCGACGACCCGTTGCCGGTGCAGTACTTCAAGTTCGTCGGCCACGCGCTCACCGGTGACTTCGGCAAGTCCGTGCGCACCGGGACGCCGGTTCGGGAGATGATCGGCGCGACCCTGCCGGTGACAGTGCAGCTCGCGGTGTTCGCGATGCTGGTCGCCGTCCTGATCGGCGTGCTCGCCGGCGTCGTCGCGGCAGTGTTCCGCGGTCGCTGGCCCGAATGGGGCGCCAACGGCTTCTCGCTGTTCGCGCTGTCGGTGCCGACGTTCTGGCTCGGCATCCTCGCCGTGCTCTACCTGTCCGTGCAGCTGCGGTGGTTCCCCGCGTCCGGCTACGTCTCGCCGTTCGACCAGCCGTTGCGCGGGATCTACTACCTCACGCTGCCCGCGGTGATCCTCGGCCTCACGCACGCGGCGGTGGTGCAGCGGCAAACCCGCTCCTCGATGGTCGAGACACTCACCGCCGATTTCGTGCGCACCGCGCGGGCGAAGGGACTCGGGCGCACCGCGGTGATCTTCCGCTACGGCCTGCGCAACAGCCTCATCGTGGTCACCACGATCGTCGGGCTCCAGCTCGGCGGGCTCATCGCCGGCGCCGTGGTCACCGAGCGCATCTTCAGCCTGCCGGGCATCGGCAAGCTGACGCTCGACTCGGTCTTCACCCGCGACTACCCGGTGATCCAGGCCGTGGTCCTCGTGATCACGACGGCCTACATCGTGATCAACCTGCTCGTCGACTTCCTCTACACGGTCATCGACCCACGCCTGCGAGTCTCCGGGAGGACCCGATGACGATCGCCGCCGAAACCCCCGCGTTACTGGCCCGTGTCCACGGTCGTGTGACGCGACGGCTTCTGCACAACCCGCTGGGCGTGATCGGCGGCGTGCTGCTGCTGATCGTCGTGATCGCCGGGGTGTTCGCGCCGCTGCTGGCTCCGTACGCGCCGACGGAGGTGCATTTCGAGACGCCGTTCCAGCAGCCGGGCACGGTCGGGTTCGCCCTCGGCACCGACGACCTCGGCCGCGACATCCTCTCCCGCGTCTTCTACGGCACGCGCGCGTCGCTGGAGGTCGGGGCCCTGTCGGTGCTGCTCGCCGTGCTCGTGGGCGTGCCGCTCGGGCTGCTGTCCGGGTACTGGCGGTGGCTCGACGCGCTGATCTCCCGGCTCGCGGACCTCATGCTGGCGTTCCCCTTCCTGGTCGTCGCCGTCGGGCTCGCCGCGATCAACGGCGGCGGCCTCACCAACGCCGCGATCGCGCTCGGCATCGCACAGATCCCGACGATGACCCGTGTGGTGCGCGCCGACACGTTGCGGCTCAAGGAAACCGACTTCGTCCTCGCCGCGAACACGATGCACGCCGGGCCGTGGCGGATCCTCGGGCAGCACGTGCTGCCCAACGCCGCTTCGGCGATCATCGTGCAGGCCACGGTGATCATGCCGGTCGCGGTCATCGGCGAGGCGGTGCTGTCGTTCCTGGGCCTCGGCATCCAGCCGCCCGCGCCGAGCCTCGGGATCATGCTGTCGGACGCGCAGCAGTACCTGTTCCGCACCCCCTGGCCGGGCATCTTCCCCGGGATCGCGCTCGCCTTGATCTGCCTGGGGTTCAACCTGTTCGGCGACGCCCTGCGCGACGCGCTGGACCCGAAGAGCACGCGGTGAAGGGGACCACGATGACCGAACCGCTCCTGGAAATCAGTGACCTCGAGGTGTCCTTCGGCCGCACCCCGGCCGTGCGGGGCGTGAGCCTCGAAATGGCACCGGGCGAACGCGTGGCCGTCGTCGGGCAGTCCGGCTCCGGCAAATCCACCACTGCGCACGCGGTCATCGGCCTGCTGCCCGGCGCCGGGCGCGTCACCGGCGGCGCGATCCGGTGGCGCGGCGAGGACCTCACAAACGCCGGGGAGAAACGGCTGCGCCGCCTGCGCGGACGCGAGGTCGGGCTGGTGCCGCAGGACCCGATGTCCAACCTCAACCCCGTGGCGCGGGTGGGCCGGCAGGTCGCCGAAACCCTCGTGGCGCACCGGATGTGCTCGCGCCGGGAGGCGTGGGCTCGGGCGGTGGAACTGCTCGGCGAGGCCGGGATCCCCGAACCGGCGCGGCGGGCACGGCAGTACCCGCACGAGTTTTCGGGCGGGATGCGCCAGCGCGTGCTGATCGCGGTCGGCCTGGCCTGCCGGCCCGACCTGCTCATCGCGGACGAGCCGACCTCCGCGCTCGACGTGACCGTGCAGCGGCAGATCCTCGACCACCTGGAGAAGCTCACGCAGGAGCTGGGCACGGCGTTGCTGCTGGTCACGCACGACCTGGGGCTGGCGGCGGACCGGGCCGACCGGGTCGTGGTGATGTCCGAGGGCAAGATCGTCGAGACCGGCCCGGCGCGCCGGGTGCTGACCGAGCCGAGGGAGGGCTACACGCAGCGGCTGGTGGCGGCGGCTCCGTCGTTGACCGGCCCGATGCACGAGGCCTCGGCGGCCGCCGACGTGGTGCTCGAGGTGTCGCACGTGGCGAAGGAGTACCGCGTGCGCGGCGGCGGTGGTGCGCTGCTTGCCGTGGACGACGTGTCGTTCACCGTCGGGCACGGGCGGACCACGGCGATCGTCGGGGAGTCCGGTTCGGGCAAGACCACCACCGCGCACATGGTGCTCGGCCTCGTGCCCGCGACGTCCGGCACGATCCGCCTCGACGGCGCCGAGGTCGTCGGCCTGCGCGGCGCCCGGCTGCGGGCCGCCCGGCGTGCGATGCAGCCGGTGTTCCAGGACCCGTACGCGTCGCTCGATCCGATGTGGACGGTCGAGCGGCTGATCACCGAGCCGCTGCGGACGTTCGGCGTCGGCGACCGCGCGTCGCGGCGGATGCAGGTCGCGGAGCTGCTCGACCAGGTCGCGCTGCCCGCCGCGCTGGCCCAGCGTTATCCCCACGAGCTGTCCGGGGGCCAGCGCCAGCGCGTCGCCATCGCCCGCGCGCTGGCGGTACGTCCCCGGCTGGTCGTGTGTGACGAACCGGTGTCGGCGCTGGACGTGCTGGTGCAGGACCAGATCCTCGGCCTGCTGCGGAACCTGCAGGAGGAACTCGGGCTGAGCTACCTGTTCATCTCCCACGACCTCGCCGTGGTCCGGTCGCTGGCCCACGACGTGCTCGTGATGCAGGCCGGCCGTGTCGTCGAGCACGGGCCGGTCGGCGAGGTCCTGTCCTCGCCGGCCGATCCGTACACCCGGCAGCTGCTCGATGCCGTGCCCGGGGCCGGCGCGGTCACGCTGTGACAGGCGGGGGTCCTCCGGCCTGCCGAGCCGGAGGACCCCGGTTTCAGCCGCAGTGTCCGATCAGCCGCAGTGTTCGAGGGGGCTGTCGTACTTGTCCGCGCCGATCGCGCCACCCCACTGCACGCACTTGCCCGCCGCGGCCGCCGCCACCGGGCCGGCGTAGTAGGAGAACGCGCCCGAGTCCGTTTTCCGCGTCGCGCCTTCCACCTGCAGGTAGGCCGAAGTCTGAGAAGGCGTGCCCGCACCGGTCTTCTTCATGGTGCTGACGCAGTTCTGGCCGTTCGCCGCGTTGTAGGACAGGTACGCGGTGCCCGTCGTGCCCAGCGGGGCCGAGTCGATCACGCCGTAGCCGGTGCCGCAGGCCGGGGCGCCGAGCTGGGTCTCCGACACCGTGGACCAGCGGATACCGGCGTCGGCCTGGAACTCGGGGCCGGCCTCGTACAGCAGGCCGACCGACGTCGGGCTCAGCGAGATCAGGTCGGTGTAGGACGCGTCGTGGCCCCACACGAGCAGACTGTTCGCGTCGCTCGTCCACGTGCCGCCCTCGTCGAAGGACGAGCGCACGCGCAGCTCCTTACGACGGTCGCAAGTGGACGGTCCGGCGAACAGCAGCCGATCGTACGCGCCGCTGGCCGTGGTGGCGCTCATCTCCAGCACGGACGCCTGCACCTGCGGGGTCGTCAGACCGGTCTCCACGGCGAACTTCTTGTCGAACGTCGCCCCGCCGTCGGAGCTGATCGCGAAGGCGCGGTTGTGGATGGCGCAGGCGTCTGCGGGCTTCGAGTAGTGGTCGTTGCGCGCGGCCGCGTAGACGCGTCCGTCGGCGAGCTCGGCGACGCTGATCTCCTGCGGGTTCAGCGTGTTCGGGTCGGTGGCCTCGTCCCTCGCGCCCAGGTGCCAGGTGACGCCCTGGTCGTCGCTGTAGATGAGCGCGCCGACGTCTGCGCTCGACGTGTTCGCTTGGTAGCTCATGCCGACCACCAGCCGGCCGGCGTGCGTTCCGTGCTGCAGCACGATGCCGTGGCCGGGGCCGGTCGCGAGCCAGCCGGGCGCGGTGGTGAAGCCGAGCTGCGCGGTGAGCGCCTTGGGGGCTGTCCAGGTCGCGCCGTTGTCGTCGCTGTAACTCACGCGTGGCACCCGCCCGCAGGCGGCCGACTTCACGCACTGCATCTCGGTCAGCAGCACGACCCGGCCCGTCGGCAGCACGATCGGCACCGCGTTGTCCTTGGTGTCGCCGAATCCCTGCACCGCGATGGTCGACGCGCTCCACGTCTTGCCGTTGTCCTTCGACCGCTTGAGCACCACGTCCACGTCACCGATGTCCGCGCAGCCGGCCCCCGTGTGCCGTCCCTCGGCGAAGGCGAGCAGGTCGCCGTTGTGCGCCTTGACCACCGCGGGAATGCGGAAACAGTCGTACCCGCCGGTGTTCGCCTGGAACACCACCGTGCTCGCCACGTCGGCCGACGCGGGCGCGGCGGGCAGCGCCCCCAGCCCCGCCGCCGCGGCGGCGGCCGCCAGCACCCCCGTCGCGAAACGTCTCAATCCCATGATCCCGGCTCCGTCCTGACTCCTCTGAAGTGCGGCCAGGATCGCGGCGGACCGTACAAGCGACGTACAACGGCGATTGTTCGCAGCGCGCCAGAAGGTCGAAGTTTCCGGAATCGCCGATGTGGGGGCGTTCGCCCCGATAGAGTTCCCCGCTGTGACCGCGCCGCCACAGTCTCTCGCCGATGCCCTCCCGGAACCCGCGAAGAACGCCGAACCGGTCCGTGACGAGCTCGTCGAAGAGCTGCGCAAGTTGATCAAGCCCATGGCCGAGGCCATGCTCGGCTTTTTCGCCGAATCCCCGGACGTGGCCGTGGCTCACCGGGTGCGGGATGAGGGCGTTCGGGCGAAGGTCGTGCAGCAGGTCACCGGCGACTCGGACACGCTGCTCAGCGAGACCAACGAGCAGATCTCCGTGCTGCGCCAGGCGCGCCAGGCACTCGAAGCACACGAAACCCCGCCCCAGCAGGCGGCCGGGCAGCCCGACCCGCGCGACAAGGCCGCCCACGCGCTGCTGGGTTCCGCACTGTGGCTGGGTGTCCTGGTGCCGGTCGTCGTCTGGCAGCTGCTCCAGACCCCGCTGAGCCCGACCGCGCACTTCTGGGTGTCGGCCGCCGTCGTGGTCGCGGGATTCGCCCTGCTCCGGCCGGCGTACCTCGCCGTCGCGCGGGCGGGTCGGCGGCTGACCGGCGAACCGGCCCTCGGCGGTGCGGGCTGGCCGTTACTGACCGGCTTCGCCACGACGTACCTGCTGCTGATCCTGCGGCTGTGGCCGTCTTCGCGCGAGAGCATGGGCCCGTTCTGGGCAGTGATCGTCTGGGTTGCCCTCGGCCTCGTCACCGCTTTTCTGCTGTTCATGGTGATGGCGATCGCGTTCTTGAAGCTCAAGGACGAGCCGCCGGGCCGGCGCGTCCCGAGTCCGGTCGTCTGGCGGGAACTGCTCGTCACGGTGGCGGCGGCCGCGATCCTCAGCCCGGTGTTCACCGCGGCGAGCGGGGACTGGGCTGCGTGGCTGGTGGCCGACCTGCTGTGTTCGCTGATCGCGGTCTTCGGCGGTCCGCTCCTGCTCAGCTCCGTGCCCGCGCGGCTCTCGCGGGATCCCGCCCGGTTCGGCAGTCCCGCGTGGACCCGCCGCCACGACCAGCTGGAGCTGGCCCGCGAAACGGCGAGCCAGGAGTGGACGAAAGCCGCTGTGGCGCAGGTCGAGCAGAGCGTGCGGCTGCACCTCGCCGCGGTACTCGACCCGCCGTTCAGCACCGAGCTGCCCGAGCTCGATCGCGGTGCGCTCGGCCAGATGCGCCCCGGTGAGCAGGTCTTCCTGGACACCGACGCGGCCAGGCGGCTGCGGTCCTTGCTCTCGGGCATCCGCGGCGGCGCGGTCGGGATGGCGGGCCCGCGCGGCGTGGGCAAGTCGACGCTGCTGGAGGCGTACCAGGCGGGCCGGTTCCTGGACCCGAACCGCGTGCACATCGCCTTGCTGGAAAGCGTCCCGGTGCGCTACGACGCGCGCGAGTTCGTGCTGCACCTCTACGCGCGGGTGTGCGAAGCGGTGATCAAGTTCTGTGAGTCCGAGGGCGCCGAGGCGGCGGATCGGCCGAGCCGGTGGGCGGCGGTGTGGCCCGTGCTGCGTCGGGCGTGGCCGTTCGCCGCTGTGGTGGTCGCGTGGGTCATGGTCGGTGTCCTCGGGTCGCTGACGTTGCGCAGTCCGCAGGCCGATCTACGAACCTGGCTCACGGCCAACTGGTGGACGCTCGTGACGCTGCTGGGCGTGGCCGGTGTCGCGACTCTGGCGCGGCGCCGCCGCCGCGTCTCGCCACCGGAGCCGGCGGAGGTGCACGAGCAACCCCGGCTCGAACCCGGTGACGTGCGGGGGCTGAAGGCGGTCGCGGAGGGCAACCTCGGCCGGATCCGTTATCAGCAGAAGCACACGTCGGGCTGGTCGGGCAAAGTCGGCCTGCCGGTCGGTGCCGAAGCCGGCGTGAGCGGCTCTCGGGAGACCACCCGGCAGCCGCTGACGTATCCGCAGATCGTGCACCAGTTCAGCGCTTTCCTCGGCCTGACCGTCGACTGCGTCCGCGGGTTGCCGCAGATGGCCACGCCGTCCGTGGTCGTCATCCTCGACGAGCTGGACAAGATCGTCTCGGCGGAGGCGGCCCAGGATTTCGTCAACGAGATCAAGGCGGTGCTGACGTTCGACGTTCCCGGGTTCCTGCTACTGGTCTCGGTGTCGGAGGACGCGCTGGCGTCGTTCGAACGGCGCGGCCTGCCGGTGCGCGACGCCTTCGACAGCACGTTCGACAGCATCTTCCGGCTCGAATACCTGCGGCTCGACGACGCGCGGCAGCTGCTGAACCGGCGGGTGCTGGGGCTGCCCGAACCGTTCGTGTGCCTGGCGCACTGCCTCTCCGGTGGGCTGCCGCGCGAGCTGATCCGCGTGACGCGGCAGGTGCTCGGCTCGGCCGGGCAGCTGGCCGACGTGGCGCGCCGGCTCGTCGGGGAGGAACTGCGGGACAAGCGGGCGGCCCTGCGCACGGTCGTGGGCCGCGACACCTTCGACGACATCGCCGTGAGCGAGCTGGTCCGGCACGTCGACGCCCATGCCGTGGCTGAGGGCGCTTCGCTGCTGACGGCCGCGGCTCAGCCGCCGGTCACCGCTGCGGTGACGACCGGAACCGTTGCACTGCACCGGCTTCAGCTCGAAACGCTCGGGCACCTGTACTACCTCGGCACCGTCCTCGAAGTGTTCGGCCCGGCGTTCGGCCCGGCGGATCTCGAACGCGGACGCGGCGAGGGAGACTCGTCGTTCGACACCCTCACATCGGTCCGGCAGCTCTTCCCGGTCAACGCCCGACTGGCGTGGCTGACCATCAGCGCGTTCCGCCGGGCGTGGGACCTGCCGGTCGTCAACCCGCCGGACGCCGCTCGGAGTGACAACGGCGCGTAGCCCGTCAGCTCTTGGCGTGGTGACGCTGGTAATGCCGCTGAACGCGCGCCCTGTTTCCACACCCGGCCGAGCACCACTCACGCCGGGAGTGGTCCTTCACGAAAAACAGCAGGCAGTTGGGCGCCAGACAGGCGCGCAGCTTCTGCCGCTGGTCGCTGCCGAGCAGGTCGATGCCTTGGTGCGCCAGGAATGCCACAGCGCGTTCGGCCGGGGTGCCGCCCGAACGCAGCACGCGCGCGGGCTCGCCGTCCTCGGGCCAGACGAGCTCGGCGCGGGTCTGGGCCAGGTCGTTGAGCGTGGCCAGCGCCTCGGCCCGGGCCACCTCGACCGCGACCGGGCGAGGGTCGTCCGTGGCTTCGGCGGCGAGCGCGCGCAGGGCGTCGCGCAAGCGTCGAAGCCGGTCGGCGACGGGCGCTGAGTCGCCGTCGAGCGCCACGCCGGCCTCGGTCTCGAGACGAGGGGCGACCGCCGCCAGCCAACCGGCGACGTCGGCCTCGTCCGTCAGCGCGTCGGTCACGCCGTCGCGGCCCGCGTTCACGGTGTTCATCAGCTCCACCGGGAGTGGTTCGCCGAGCAGGGCAGCGGTCGTCATGGCACCCACACTACCACTCCCTAATGGAAGTCTGAGTCACAACCATTTGACAGCGCCAGCCGGCTCATGCCACCTTGGCCTAACGGTTACACAAGTTTCAAACATTAGAGAGGTTCCGAGATGTCGACGCTGCCCCAGATCGAGCTCGAACACGCCACCGGCCAGGCCGCGGTCCTGCTCACCGAGACGAAGAAGAACATGGGCGCGATTCCGAACATGGCGAAGACCATGGCGAGCAGCCCCGCGCTCCTGAAGGGCTATCTCGGCCTGTCCGGCGCGCTCGCCGGCGGCGTGCTGCCCGCCGCGGTCCGCGAACGCCTCGCGCTCGCCACCGCCGAATACAACCAGTGCACCTACTGCCTGTCGGCGCACACGATGCTCGGCAAGAAGGTCGCCAAGCTCGACGCCGACGAGATCGAGCGCGCCCGCCGCGCCGACTCGGCCGACGAGCACGTCGCCGCCCTGCTCACCCTGTCCGACGCCATCGCCCGCGGCCGCGGCACGATCGACGAGACCGTCCTCAAGACCGTGCGCGAAGCCGGCGTCACCAACGCCGAGATCGGCGAGGTCATCGCCAACCTGGCGCTCAACATCCTCACGAACTACTTCAACATCGTCGCCGACACCGACAACGAGTTCCCCGTCGTGCAGCCCCACCAGCACGACTGAGTTCGCGAGCGGGGTTCGAGCCGAACCAGGCTCGAACCCCGCTCAGCGCACAGATTTCAGTCGGCCACCGGACCGCCACCGGGGAACCCGCCCTGCGACAGCACAGTGATCACCTCCGCCGCGACATCTCCGCGGTTCGCGAAGCGGTGCCGCCGGCCCGTGCGCAGATAGACGCTGTCGCCGGGTTCGAGGTCCACTTCGGACTCCCCGCCGTCGAGCGTGAGCTGCACCGCGCCGCGCACGACGTGGACCCATTCTTTACCGTCGTGCACGGCTCCAGCAGGGCGATGCCCGACAGCAGCGTGCGACTCGTATCGGGAGAAGCCAGGTAGACGCTCATGCCGTCGGCCGGCCTGTAGACGCGCCGGCGCTCGGCGGCGGAAGCGTCGTGACGTCGCCGGTCAGCCGGCTATCGCAGCCCTTCGCCGGGGAGGTCCTCGACGGCCAGCCGCAGCCAGTCGCGGTCAAGGAGAAAGTGCAGGTCCGGCCCGCGCCCGACGACGCGGGTCGCGGCGGGCAGGTCCGGTCCGTCCGCCTGGACCAGGCTCGCCCCGGCGCGTCGCGGCCACGTGCTCGATGCCGTCGCCCAGGGTCTTTCCGATCACCGGCCTTCCGTCGGCGTCGTGGACGATCGCGTTGCGGGCCGCGACCGCTCGGGGCGCCAACGGATCGGGAAACGTGGCCCAGCCCGGCTGGGTGGTCGTCGGCCGCTGCCCAGAGAGCCACGGCCTCGCCGGAGGGACCGAAGTCGCGCACGCACACCGCGTTGAGCTCCGGGTCGTATTTCTCAATGCGCGCGATCGCCGACTCCGTCAGCTTGACCGCGCTCACCTTGCCCGCGCGCAGAGCAGCGGACAGTTCGCCGGCCGTCGCGTAAGTCCAGTCCGCCTGCATCGGTGATCCCCCTGCTGGGTTCGAATTGTCGAAGTCAGACTCTACGCAGCTGACTTCGGCGATCGCAACTCAGGGGTAGACTCACCGCATGGCGATGACTCTGGAGGGCGCGGTCACCGACCGGCGCGGATGGCTGACCGAGAACTGCTCGATCACCAAGGCGATCGATGTCGTGGGCGCCCGCGCGACCGTGCTCGTGCTGCGTGAGGCCTTCTACGGCACGACGCGCTTCGACGAGTTCGTCGACCGCACGGACCTCTCCCCCAGCGTCGCGGCCGCCCGGCTCAAGCAGCTCGTGGAGCTCGGCGCGCTCGAGAAGCAGCCTTACCGGGAGCCCGGCTCACGTCCGCGCGACGAATACGTGCTCACCCCGATGGGCCGCGATCTCTTCCCGGTCGTGCTCGCGCTGATGCAGTGGGCCGACAAGCACCTGCAGCCCGACGGCGGTCCGGTCCGGATCGTCGAGCGCTGCTCCGGAAAACCCGTCAGCGTCGCGCCCCACACCGACTCCGGTGAGCCGCTCGACCTCGAAGCCCTCGCCGTCGTGCCTAACGAGACCTGGGTGCGGCCGTGATGTCCGCCCGTGCGGGAACCCGCATCGCCACTCGCGAATTGGGAACCCGGCCGACGTCGCGGGGCGGGGGACACACGACCTCGGCCGGGTAGCTGCGGGGACGGCGGTCCGTCCCGGTTTTCACTGTCCGCCAGGGATTGCCTGGCAATCGGCGCGCTGTGGCGCACCTTCACCCGAGCCGCGCTCGGCCCGGTCGAGCAGCCAGCCGGTCGGCAGTCCGAGCCGCGCCGCCTGGCCGCGCAGGTCGAAGTCGTCCCAGCCCAGCAGCCGATCACTCGACCACCAGTTCGGCCGTCCCACGTATTCGGTCACGCCGCACTCATTCTTCGCGAGACGACCGGCGCCGAGACGTCTTCGTCGGTCTGCGGGTTCGGCAGCCGGCACAGCGGCCCGCCGCCGGGGTGCGAGACGACGCGGCTGTCGGCGAGGAACCACAGGCGCTCGGCCGGGCGGCCGCACACGGAGCACGGGCAGCCGAACAGCTGCAAACCCCAGCGGGAGAACTGCTCAGGCATGGATCGTCCTCTCCGCGTTCGTGAGGCGCCGAGCGACGAGCACGGTCGTGGGGCAGCTGCGCGGCAGCCGGCCCGACCGCGTCCGCTGCCGAGGTCCGGCCGTGACGCGGCGGGCGGCGACCGCGCGTCCCCGGTCGGGCAAGCCGTGCTGACGCATCACGCTTCCACCTTCCGATCCGGAGCAGATCTCGGGGGCGGGCGACATCTTCACGTCCCGGTGCCGGCTACCGCCATGGCTTTCGAGTCCTCACAGGATTGCCGGGACCGGCTCCGGTCCGCATTCCTGCCACCTGGAGTCCCCCGCCCCCGCTACCCGGACTTTCGCCCGCGGGCCGGGGGCTGGCTGTGCGCGCGGGCGGCGCCTATCCTCAGGATGGGTGTTGCGGCGTGTCCAACGAAACGATGGTGCAGCGCCGCCGAACCGGAGAGCTCATGCGGCGGCGCTCCAGCGGCGCGCTCGCCGCAGTGGTCGCCGTCGCCGCCGTCACGGGTATCGCGCTGCTGCTCGAACCGCACGTGGACTCGGTGTCCCTGCTGATGCTGTACCTGGTCGTGGTGCTGCCGGTCGCCGTGATCTGGGGAACCGCCCTGGCGGTGGGCACCTCGTTGCTGAGCGTCGTCGTCTACGCGACCTTGTTCGCCCCGCCGCCCTCCGGCCTGCAGCTCATCGACGCCCAGAACGCGGTCGCGCTGGGCGTTTTCCTCATCACCGCGGTCGTAGTGGGGACCCTCGCGTCACGACTACAGCGCACGGCCCTGATCTCCGAACGCCTGACCGACGAGCAGTCGGCCCTGCGCCGCGTCGCGACGCTCGTCGCCCAATCGGTCTCGCCGCCGGAGGTCTTCGAAGCCGTGACGCGTGAGGTCGGCCTGCTCTGCGACGCCGACCTGGCCCGCATGGAACGGTACGAAGTGGACGGCACCGTCACCGGCGTCGCCGCCTGGACCCGGGTGCCCGTGCACCTGGCTGTCGGGACGAAGATCGAGCTCGACGGGCTCAGTGTCGCGCGCGAAGTGCGCGTCACGGGCGCACCGGTACGACTCGCGAGCTTCGCCGGCGAGACGGGCGCGATCGCGCGCGAGGCCCGCAGCCTTGGCATCCGCTCGTCCGTCGGCTGCCCGATCGTGGCGTCCGGCCGGCTCTGGGGCGTGATCGCCGCATCGACGAAAAGCGCCGAACGCTTCCCGGACAACACCGAGGCGCAGATCGCCAGCTTCACCGAGCTCGTCGCCACCGCGATCGAAAACGCCGAGGCCCGCGCCGAGCTCCAGGCCTCCCGAGCGCGCATCGTCGCCACCGCCGACCGGACCCGCCGGCGCATCGAGCGCGACCTGCACGACGGCGCCCAGCAGCAGCTCGTCTCGCTCTCCCTGCAGGTGCGCGCGGTCCAGGCGCTGATCCCCGACGAGTCCCTCGAGGCGCGCGGGGAGCTCGACCGCATCGCCGACGGGCTGTCCGACGCGCTGGACGAGCTGCGCGAGATGGCTCGCGGCATCCACCCCGCGCTGCTGGCCGAGCTCGGCCTCGTGCCCGCGCTCAAGGCCCTCGCGCGCCGCTCGCCGCAGACCATCAACCTCGACGTCCGCGCCGACGGCCGGCTCCCCGAGCCGATCGAGGTCGGCGCGTACTACGTCGTCGCCGAGGCGCTCACGAACGCGGCCAAGCACGCGCAGGCCACCGCCATCACCGTCGTCGTGGAGACCCGCGCCGACGTGCTGCGCATCGTCGTGCACGACGACGGCGCGGGCGGCGCCGACTTCGCCCGCGGCACCGGGCTGGCCGGGCTGAAGGACCGCGTCGAAGCGCTGGGCGGGCGGATCTTCCTCCACAGCCCACCCGCCGACGGCACGACGCTGCGCGCCGAGTTCCCGCTGGTCAGGCAGGCAAGCTGAGCGGCCGTACCGGCCAGCCGGTAGGTGAGCTACCCCGCTGGCCGGGCCCGGGGATTCCCGCTCGCCGTGACGACGGCGAGCCCCTCGAGGCACCACACTGGGTGACCAGACGGAGGCAACAAGGGTTCCTCGGGAAGAAGTCCGGTCATGACAGTCCACCACCACGCAAACAACAGGTACTGCACCCGGTGCGGGCGCTGGCACAGCCACTGCGACGCCTGCGGCTGGTTCTGGTACGGCGCCTGCACTTTCGCGGAGTCGCTGCGGCGCATCCGGTTGCATCAGCTCGACGAGGTGTACGCGGACGGGGTGACCGGTCGTGGCCGTACCGGTTAGCGGGAATGCGCGTACTGCGCGGTTCTGGGAGGGTGAATACGTGCGGTGCCTGATCGTCGACGACAGTCCGGGTTTCCTGGCCGCGGCTCGTCGGCTGCTGGAGCGTGAGGGAGTCACGGTCGCGGGGGTGGCCCGGGGCGGAGCGGAAGCGTTGCGGTCCGTCGACGAGCTACGCCCCGACGTCGTGCTGGTCGACATCGACCTGGGCGGCGAGAGCGGTCTCGACCTGGTCGGGCGCCTGGCGCGCACGGATGCCGGCGGCTCGTCGCGCATCATCGTGATCTCGACCCACGAGGAAGAGGACTACCGCGACGTGATCGCCGAGGGTCCCGCGGTCGGGTTCCTGCCCAAGGCCATCCTGTCGGCGCGGGCCATCCACGGCCTGCTCGGCACGACCGGCTAACGGTTGTCGAGGTAGGCCAGCACCGCCAGCACGCGGCGGTGGTCGTCCGTGGTCTCCGGCAGGTCCAGCTTGGCCAGCACGCTGCGTACGTGCTTCTCCACGGTCCCTTCCGTGACCCAGAGCCGGCGCGCGATCCCGGCGTTGGAGCGGCCCTCGGCCATCAGGCCCAGCACCTCGCGTTCACGGGCGCTCAGCGCGGCCAGCGGGTCGTTGCGGTGGCGGGCCTCGACGAGCTCCCGCACCAGCGCCGGCTCGACGACCGAGCCGCCCTTGGCGATTCGCCGGAGCGTGTCGAGGAACTCCCCCACGTCGGCGACCCGGCTCTTGAGCAGGTACCCGATGCCGCGGCCGCCGGCCAGCAGCTCCATCGCGTGGTCGACGTCGGCGTGGGCCGAGAGCACCAGGATGCCGATCTCGGGCAGCTCCTCACGGATGGTCCGCGCGGCCTCGAGCCCCTCGACGGTGTGGGTCGGGGGCATGCGGACGTCGACCAGGACCAGATCGGGCCGGTGCTCCCGCACGAGGTCGAGCAGCGCGGCCGCGTCGCCCGCCTGACCGGCCACGGCGAACCCCGAGCGGTCGAGCAGGCTGGCCAGGCCCTCGCGCAGCAGCACGTCGTCCTCGGCCAGGACCACTCGTGGCACCGTCATCGCCACCACCGCTTTCGCCGCGGTGCTGCCCGGATGCCGCGGAAGTCAAGTGGACAAATCGTCCCATAGCGCTTCAGCCGTCACCAACTCGCGCGGCGTGTCACCAACTCGCGCGGCGTGTCACGAACCGACGAGCACCACGTGCAGGGTCCGCGGCCCGTGCACGCCTTCGACGCGGTTCAGCTCGATGTCGCTCGTGGCGCTGGGCCCGCTGATCCACGTCTGCGGCCGGTCCGGGTCCAGCAGCGCGACCGCCTCGGGCACGCCCGGCACGATCTGGTCCTCACGGACGACGCACACGTGCACATCGGGAACCAGGCTGAGCGCGCGGCGGCCCTGGCCCGCGCCGTGGTCGAGCACGAGCGTGCCGGTGCGCGCGATCCCGACGGCCGCGGTGGTGACCACTGCGTCGCAGGAGTCGAGGTCGTCGGCGTCGGCCGCTCCGCCGAGGCCGACCGGGAAGCCGTCGGGAACCAGGATGTTTTCAGCCGCACCCAGCGCGGCGCGGACGGTGTCGGCCAGGTCGGCCGGCGTGCACCGGCTGAGGGTGGCGCGGTAGTCGACCACGCGTTCGGCGAAGAGGGAAACCACGTCCGCGGGCGGTGGTGCGCCGCGGTAACCCCTCGGCACGGGCGCCTCGGCGTGGTCGGCGTCCCGCAGCGCGCCGCGGACGGCCGCGAGGATCTCGTCGCGCGCGCTCATCGGCGGCCCGTCCGGCGCCACCACGCGCGGAAGGACTCCGCCGGCGGCGCGGGCAGGTCGCGGGCGCCGGTCCACAGCGACGCGGGCCAGGGCAGGCGCCGCACCGCCCTCCGGCCACCGGGCAGGACCGCGCGGCCGAAGCGGTTCAACGCCTTGCCCGCCGCACCCATCCCGCGTTCGGCGAGGGTGAGCCGCCGCGCGTCGGACAGGACCCAGGACGCGGATTTCATCGCCACCGCTTCGGGTTTCGGCGCCCCGCCGCGGTGCGCGTCCACGACCTGGGAGCGCAGGTGGACCAGCACTTCGGGGATGTCGATGCGGACCGGGCACGCTTCGAAGCAGGCGCCGCACAGGCTGGAGGCATACGGCAGCGAGTCGGTCTGCTCGTCGACGCCGACGCCCTTGAGTAGCGGGTTGAGAATCGCGCCGATCGGGCCGGGGTACACCGAGCCGTAGGCGTGGCCGCCGGTGCGTTCGTAGACCGGGCACACGTTCAGGCACGCCGAGCAGCGGATGCACCGCAACGCCTGCCGCCCCACCTCGTCGGCCAGCGCACGGGTGCGGCCGTTGTCCAGCAGCACCACGTGCATCTCCTGCGGCCCGTCTCCGGGTGTGATCCCCGACCACGTGGAGGTGTAGGGGTTCATCCGCTCCCCCGTGCTGGACCGCGGCAGCAACTGCAGGAACACGTCCAGATCGGACCAGGTCGGCACCACCTTCTCGATGCCCACCACGGAAACCAGCACCTCGGGCAGCGTCAGGCACATGCGGCCGTTGCCCTCGGACTCGACCACGACCAGCGTCCCGCTGTCGGCGACCGCGAAGTTCGCACCCGACACCGCCATCTTGGCGCGCAGGAACTTCTCGCGCAGGTGCAGCCGCGCGGCGGCCGCGAGCTCGGCCGGTTCGTCGGTCAGGTCCTCGGGCGCGGGACGGCCGGCGGCGGCCATCCGGCGGCGGAAGATCTCGCGGATCTCCGCACAGTTGCGGTGGATCGCCGGCACGAGGATGTGGCTGGGCAGGTCGTCGCCGAGCTGCACGATCAGCTCGGCGAGGTCGGTCTCCCACGCGGTGATGCCCTGGGCGGCGAGCGCCTCGTTGAGGCCGATCTCCTGCGTGGCCATCGACTTGACCTTCACGACCTCGCCGACGCCGTGGCCGTGGGCGATCCGCGCGACGATGTCGCACGCTTCGGCCGCGTCCCGGGCCCAGTGCACGGTCGCGCCGCGGGACTGCAACGCCGCTTCCAGCGTCAGCAGGTGCTCATCGAGGTGCCGCAGCGTGTTGTCCTTGATCGCGGCGCCCGCGAGGCGCAGCTCCTCCCATTCGTCCACCTCCCCGACGACGGCCGCGCGTTTGGCGCGGATCGTGCCGGTGGCGTGGGCGAGGTTGCGGCGCAGCTGGCTGTCGGCCAGCGCCTCGCGCGCGGCCGTCGGAAACGCGGGCATCCCGACGAACGTGGCGCTCACGCGTCCTCCTCGGTCGAGGCCAGTACGTCGGCGAGATGCAGCACGCGGACGCCGGAGCGCTCGCGCGAGAGCAGGCCGCCGATGTGCAGCAGGCAAGAGTTGTCGCCCGCGACGAGCACCTCCGCGCCGGTGTCGCGGACGTGGCGGGCCTTGTCCGCGCCCATGGCGGTGGACGTCTCGGCGTTTTTCACCGCGAACGTCCCGCCGAACCCGCAGCACTCTTCAGCGGCAGGGAGCTCCACCAGGTCGAGCCCGCGCACGTTGCGCAGCAGCTGCAAGGGTTTGTCGCCGACGCCGAGCATCCGCAGCGAATGGCACGTCGGGTGATAGGTCACGCGGTGCGGGAAGTAGGCGTCGACGTCGGTCACGCCGAGCACGTCGACCAGGAACTCGCTGAGCTCGTAGACCTTCGGCCCGGTCTCCGCCAGCCGCGGATCACCCGCACGCCGGGCGACCAACCCATGCTGGTGGCGTGCCGAACCTGCACAGGATCCGGACGGGGTGACGACGTAGTCGTACCCGGCGAACGCGTCGGTGAAGGCGCGCACCACGGGCACAGCCTCGTCGAGGTAGCCGGTGTTGACCATGGGCTGGCCGCAGCAGGTCTGCGCCTCCGGGAAGTCCGCGTCGACGCCGAGGCGCCGCAGCAGCCGGAACACCGCCTTGCCGGTGTCGGGGAACATCGTGTCGTTGATGCACGTCACGAGCACGGCGACCTTCACGCCACCACCCCCGCCCCGCTCAGCCGCGCCTCGGCGGCAGTCCAGTTCCCGCCGCCCGGCTGGTATCGCCGCAGCGGCTGGGTTTCGCGGATCAGCCTACGCATGGCGGCGAGGTCCGGCAGGCCGGCGCCGAGGGCCCGCGCCTGCACGAGGACGTTGCCCAGCGCCGCCGCCTCCACCGGCCCGGCCAGCACCGGCACGCCGCACGCGTCGGCCGTCAGGCGGCACAGCAGCTCGTTGCGAGCACCGCCGCCGACGAGGTGCACCACGTCGACCCTCCGGCCCGTGACCTGGGCGGCCTGCCGGACCGCACGCCGGTACGCGAGCGCCAGACTGTCCACAATGCACCGCACCAGCTCGCCCCGGCTTTCCGGCGGCCGCTGCCCGG
Organism: Amycolatopsis sp. NPDC051372; assembly: GCF_040682095.1. Lineage (NCBI taxonomy): Bacteria > Bacillati > Actinomycetota > Actinomycetes > Pseudonocardiales > Pseudonocardiaceae > Amycolatopsis > Amycolatopsis sp. NPDC051372. The sequence goes on along the minus strand of NZ_JBFBAF010000026.1, from coordinate 65,181 downwards.
TTCTGCGGCAGGCAGCGGCGATGCGCGCGGGCATGTCGCCGGGCGGGAGGAACTCGGGGGCGTCGATGTCCACGACGGCCGCCAGCGCGGGTGCGGCGGCCGCCTCCGCGAGCACCGTCGCCAGGTCCGCGGGCTCGCCGTGCGCGGCCCAGGTCCGCAGGGTTTCGGTCAGCACCCACAGACCCATCACGTTGCGCAGGAAGCGGATCTTGCCGTCGACGCCGGTCTCATTGGTGAAGTTCGCCGCCAGCGCCGAGGCGCCGAGCTGCGGTTCGTCGAGCTCCAGCCCGACCAGCGACCACGTGCCGGAGGAGATGTAGGCGAAGTTCGTGCCGGGCTCGGCAGGCACCGCCACGACCGCCGACGCCGTGTCGTGCGAACCGACGGCGACCACTGGCAGCTCCGGTTTCCCGAGCTCTTCGGCCAGCTCCGACAGCAGCGTCCCGATCCGCTCCCCCGGCTCGCGCAGCGGAGGCAGCAGCCGCGCCGGAATGCCGGCCCGCTCGGCGAGGTCGTCCGCCCAGGTCCGCTCGCGCACGTCGTAGAGCTGCGTGGTCGACGCGTTGGTGCGCTCCGCGCCGACGCTCCCGGTCAGCCAGTAGCCGAGCAGGTCCGGGATCAGCAGCACCCTTTCGGCCGCCGCGAGCCGGTCACCTTCGGACACCAGCTGGTAGAGCGTGTTGAACGGCAGCTCCTGCAGCCCGGTGACGGCGAACAGCTCCGGCGCGGGGATCGTCCGGTGCACGAACTCCGCCACGCCGTCGGTGCGGGAGTCGCGGTAGTGCACGGGGTTGCCGAGCAGCCGGCCGTCGGCGTCGAGCAGCCCGTAGTCGACGGCCCACGCGTCGATGCCGACACCCGCCACGTCGCCGGCGTCGCCGAGCCCGGCCAGCACCTCGCGGTACAGCCCGAGCACGTCCCAGTGCAGCGTGGAGCCCGTGGCGCTCGCGACCCGGACGCCGCCGTTCGGAAAGCGGCGCACCTCGTCCAGTTCGAGCCGCCCGGGCCCGACCGTCCCGGCCATCACCCGGCCGCTGGTGGCACCGAGGTCGACGGCGGCCACGCGCATCACCCGGACACCCATCAGCCGGACACCACGGTCAGCTCGAGTCCCAGCAGGTCCGCCACCGCCTTCAGCTCGGCGACGCGGTGACCGGTCCCCAGGGCCCAGTGGTGGTTCACCCCGGTGGCCGACCACGCGTCGGTCCACTCGCCGGGGTCGCAGCCGAAGTCCACCCGCGAGGTCGTGTTCCCGATCTGCAGCAGCGGCCCGGGCACGACCTCGCCTTCCGACGCGACGAGCACGAACGTGCCGTCGCGCAGCTGGCCGAGGCCGCACAGCGTCACCGGGCCGTGCTGCACGTCGAACTCGACGGACACGCCCCAGCCTCGCTTGCCGTGGTAGACGCCGAGTCCGCGCAGCAGCGGCTTGCGCGCGCTGATCGCCAGGTGCGCCGGGCCGTCGTGGCCCATCTCTACCACGTTGTCACGGAAGTTCAGCGCCTGCAGCTCGGTGAACGAACCGCCGGCACCGAGCCGGTCCAGCAACAGCATCGCCAGTGACGCCCGCATCTCGTACTCGCCGACCGTGGGCACTCCGCGGGCCGTGAGCAGCGACGCGCCAAGGATGAACCCGGCCCCGACGCGCTCGTGGGTCTCGCCGTCGAGCCCTCGGTGGTAGTACGCGAGCGAGTCCAGCCCGAAGTCCCCGACCAGGCGGTCCAGCGCCACCGAAACCTTGGCTCCCCAGGCGAAATCCTCGTCGACGACCGAATCGTCCACAGTGAACACTTCGCGTGCGAGCGCCATCCGGGCCGCCGTCTCGGCGTCGGTGACCTGCTCCACGCGCACGCGCAGGTCGTCGACCTCCAGGATCTCGACGTGCCCGCCGAGCTGAGCCGACACCAGCGTCGGATCGGTGGCCACGTCCATCATCCCCGGGTACAGGTGCCCGAGCAGGCCGTGGCGGCCGTGCCGGAACGCCGCGCGCACGCCGGCCGCCTTGATCCACCGCGCGATCTTCACCCAGGCCCGCTCGTCCTCGAGATACCCGGACACCGAGCGGAACTCGACGCCGACGCGGCGGAACGCGTTGGCCATCTCCGGCAGCGGGCAGGCCCCGCAGTAGGCCAGCCACGCGCCCGTGTCGAAGGACGCGTGATCCATCGCCTCGGTGGGCTGCAAGTTCAGCAGCAGCACCGGCGAGCCCGAGCGCTGCGCGATCGGCACCAGCATGCTCGACGTCAGGTACGTGGTCAGGAAGCCGATGATCAGGTCGCAGTCGGCCACCCGCAGCTTCTCCGCGGCGGCCGCGCCTTCTGCCGCGTCGGAGATGAACCCGGCGTCGACCACTTCGCAGTCCAGTCCCGACAGCCGCTCGGCGACCCGGCGCGCCGAGTCCTGCAGCTGCGGCAACAGGTCGGGGAACTGCGGCCAGTACGCGCCGAGCCCGCCGGCGACGAGGCCGACGCGGGTGCGGCGCGGGGTGATGCGGTCCAGCAGGGACGGCACTGACGGGCCGGGCCGCCCGAGCGTGTCGGTCATGAGGTCCACTCCCTAACGGAGGAAGGCCGCGGCGACCCCGGCGTCGACCGGGATGTGCAGGCCCGTGGTGTGGGTGAGGTCGCCGCCGGTCAGCGCGAACACCGCGGCGGCGACGTGCGCGGGCAGCACCTCGCGCTTGAGGATCGTGCGCTGGGCGTAGAACTCGCCGAGCTTCTCCTCCGGCACTCCGTAGACCGCGGCGCGCTGCGCACCCCAGCCGCCGGCGAAGATGCCGGAGCCGCGGACCACGCCGTCGGGGTTGATGCCGTTGACGCGGATGCCGTGCTCGCCGAGCTCGGCCGCCAGCAGCCGCACCTGGTGGGCCTGGTCGGCTTTCGCCGCGCCGTAGGCGACGTTGTTGGGGCCGGCGAACACCGCGTTCTTCGACGAGATGTACACGACGTCGCCACCCATCCCCTGGGCGATCATCGCCTTGGCCGCGGCCTGGGAGACCAGGAACGAGCCCTTGGCCATCACGTCGTGCTGCAGGTCCCAGTCGCGTTCGGTGGTCTCCAGCAGTGGCTTCGAGATCGAGAGCCCGGCGTTGTTCACGACCAGGTCGAGCCCGCCGAACGCCAGCACGGTCGCGTCGACCGCCGCCGCCACGCCCGCCGCGTCGGTCACGTTCGCCGTCACGGCGATGGCCTTGTCCGCACCGCCGATGCCGGTCGCGACCTCTTCGGCCGCCTCGGTGTTCAGATCGGCGACGGCCACGCAGGCGCCCTCGGCCGCGAGCCGTTCGGCAATCGCCCGCCCGATGCCCGAGCCGGCGCCCGTGACCAGCGCGATCCGGCCGGCCAGTGGCTTCGGCTTCGGCAGGCGCTTGAGCTTGGCCTCCTCCAGCGCCCAGTACTCGATGCGGAACTTCTCGCTCTCCGCGATCGGCGCGTATGTCGAGACGGCTTCCGCGCCGCGCATCACGTTGATCGCGTTGACGTAGAACTCCCCCGCCACGCGCGCGGTCTGCTTGTCCTTGCCGAAGGAGAACATGCCGACGCCGGGCACCAGCACGATGGCCGGGTCGGCACCGCGCATGGCCGGCGAATCGGGCGTCGCATAACGCTCGTAGTAGGCGCGGTAGGACTCGCGGTACTCGGCGTGCAGCTCCTTCAGCCGCGCGACGACGTCTTCCAGCGGCGCGGTCGCGGGCAGGTCGACCACCAGCGGCCGGACCTTGGTGCGCAGGAAGTGGTCCGGGCACGACGTGCCCAGCGCGGCGAGCCGCCCGAGCTTCTCCCGTGAGAGGAACTCCAGCACCACGTCGGCATCGGTGTAATGGCCGACCTGCCGCTGATCCGTGGACGCGAGCCCACGGATCAGCGGCGCCAGCGCCGCGGCCCGCGCGCGGCGCTCGTCCTCCGGCAACCCCTCGAAACCGGGGACGACCACGCCGAACGGCTCGGCTTTGCCGCGTTCGGCGAGAAACCTCTCCGCAGTGCGGATGATCTCCAGTGAATTACGCCGGCACTCCTCGGAAGTCGCGCCCCACGCGGTGATCCCGTGCCCGCCGAGGATCACGCCGATCGCCTGCGGGTTGGCCTCCTTCACCGCCGCGATGTCCAGGCCGAGCTGGAACCCGGGCCGGCGCCAGTCCACCCACGCGACGCGGTCGCCGAAACACTCCTTCGTCAACGCGGCCCCGTCGGCCGCCGTGGCCAGGGCGATGCCCGAGTCCGGGTGCAGGTGGTCCACGTGCGCCGCCTCGACGAGACCGTGCATCGCGGTGTCGATCGACGGCGCGGCCCCGCCGCGCCCGTGCAGGCAGTAGTCGAACGCGGCGACCATCTCGTCCTCGCGCTCGACACCGGGGTAGACGTCGACGAGCGCCCGCAGCCGGTCCAGCCGCAGCACGGCGAGTCCGGCTTCGGTCAAGGTGCCCAGGTCACCGCCGGAACCCTTGACCCACAACAGGTCGACGGGCTTGGCGGTGACCGGGTCGAGCACCTCGCCCTTCGCGGAGGTGTTGCCGCCGGCGTAGTTCGTGTTCCGCGGATCGGCGCCCAGCGCGTTGCTGCGGGCGATGAGCTCCTCGGGCACGGTCATGCTCATGCTCCCCATCCGGCCTGCTGCCCGTCGGCGCGCTCGGCCTCGATCTTCTGCTGGTAGCCGCTGCGGTGGTAGGCGGCGACCGGATCCGGGGCCAGCCCCGCGTCCTCGCGCAGCTCGGCCAGAATCGGCCGCACGTCGGTGTTGTAGGCGTCCATCAGCACAGCGTTGGCGCCGAGCACATCGCCCGACTGCTGGGCCGCGCGCAGGGCGTCGCGGTCGACCAGCAGCGCTTTGGCCGTGGCCTCCTGCACGTTCATCACCGAGCGGATGATCGCCGGGATCTTCGCCTCGATGTTGTGACACTGGTCGAGCATGAAGTTGATGCCGTAAGCCGGATCCAGCGCGTCACCGCGCACGATCTCGTACAGGATCCGGAACAATTGGAACGGGTCCGCGGCGCCGGCCATCAGGTCGTCGTCGGCGTAGAAGCGCGAGTTGAAGTCGAACGCACCGAGCTTCCCGGCCCGTAGCAGGAACGCGACAATGAACTCGATGTTCGTGCCCGGCGCGTGGTGGCCGGTGTCGATGCACACCGTCGCCTTTTCACCCAGCTCGATGCAGTGCGCGTACGAGGTGCCCCAGTCCGGCACGTCCGTGGCGTAGAAGGCGGGCTCGAAGAACTTGTACTCCAGCAGCATCCGCTGGTTCTCGCCCAGGCGGTCATACGCCTCGCGCAACGCGGCGGCCAGGCGGTCCTGACGGTCGCGCAGGTCGTCCTGGCCCGGGTAGTTGAGGCCGTCGGAGAACCACAGCTTCAGGTCGCGCGAGCCCGTGGCGTCCATGATGGAGATCGCCTCGAGCAGGTGGTCGGTCGCCTTGCGCCGGATGCCCGGGTCGGGGTTGGTGACCGAGCCGAGCTTGTAGTCGTTGTCCTGGAACACGTTGGTGTTGATCGCACCGATCCCCACACCCAGGTCCTCGGCATAGGCACGCAATGCCTTGAAATCCTCGACACGGTCCCACGGGATGTGCAACGCGACACTCGGCGCGACCCCGGTGAAGCGGTGCACGGTGGCCGCGTCGGCGATCTTCTCCTCGGGCGTGCGGGGAACCCCGGCCTGGGTGAAGACCTTGAACCGGGTGCCGGAGTTGGCGAACGCCCACGAGGGGGTCTCGATCCGCTGCGCCCGCAGAGCGGATTTCACGGCTGTCCGGTCGGGCAAGTCGATCACGTCTTTTCCTTCTCACGCGCTCGCGCGCTCGTCGTCCAGATGAAAAACCTCGGTGAGCAGGGCGAACCCCTCGTCGGGCCCGCGGCCGTCGAGGCCGGTGAAGAACTGCGCCATCTCGGCCTGCCACCGGGCGTTGACCTCGGTCTCGGCCATCGCGGCCTGCGCCGCGGCGAGGTCGTCGGCCTCGACGTAACCGATCAGCAGGCCGTCCTCACGCAGGAAAAGCGAGTAGTTGCGCCAGCCGGTGTCGCGCAGGGCCGCCTGCATCTCCGGCCACACGGCGCGGTGGCGCTCGGCGTACTCGGCCATCCGCTCGGGCCGGACCTGGAGCTGGAAGCAGTATCGCGCCACGGTCTCCGTCCTCAGTGGACTCGATGGGTCCAGCGGTCCGGCCGGGCCGAGCAGGCCCGGCCGGAGCTCCGCTCAGAAGTTGAACTTGTCGATGTTGTCGGCGTTGAACACGGTCGGCGGGCCGAGCACGATCTCGCCGTCGGCGCCGATCGTGTACTCACCGAGCTTGCCGGCCTTGAACTTCTGGCCCTGCGCGCCGGTGATCTGCCCGGAGCTCAGCGCCACACCCGCGTAGGCGGCGAGGTAGCCGATGTCGGCCGGGTTCCACAGCGCGAACTCCTTGACCGTGCCGTCCTTGACGAACGCGCGCATCTGGTTCGGCGTGCCCAGCCCCGTGATCGCGACCTTGCCCTTGTAGCTCGACGAGCTCACGTAGCGCGCCGCGGCCGCGATGCCGACGGTGGTCGGCGACACGATCACCTTGAGGTTCGGGAACGACTGCAGCAGGCCCTGGGCCTCCTGGAACGACTTCTGGTCGTCGTCGTTGCCGTAGGCGATCTTGTCGAGCTTCAGCTTCGAGTACTCGGGCTTCTTGAGCTCGTTCTGCAGCACGGCGATCCACGCGTTCTGGTTGGTCGCGTTGGGCGTCGCCGAGAGGATCGCGATCTCACCGTCGCCACCGGCCAGCTCGTTCGCCATCTTCGCGAGCTGCTCGCCGATGCCCTGGGTGCTGGCCTGGTTGATGAACACGTCGCGGCAGCTCTTCGCCGCGTCGGAGTCGAACGCGACGACCTTGATGCCGGCGCTGCGGGCCTGGTTGAGCGACGGGCACACCGCGTTCGGGTCGTTGGCGGCGATGCCGATCACGTCCTGCTGCTGCTGGATCAGCGTATTGATGTAGCTGACCTGCGAGGACGCGCTGGCGTCGTTCGGCCCGACGAGCTTGTAGGTGCCCTTGAGCTCGTCCAGCGCTGTCTTGCCGCCGCCGACCTCGATGTCGCTGTAGGGGTTGTTGAGCTGCTTGGGCAGGAACGCCATCTTCACGCCCTGCTTGCTCGCCGCGTTCGGGTCCGCGGACGCGGTGGACGCGGCCGGGCCGGACGCCGTGCTGTCGTTCTTCGTGGTGCCACCGCACGCGGTGAGGCTCAGGACCAGGCCTGCCGCACTCACCACCGACACGACGCCGGTCAGGATTCGTCGGGACATCTTCGTCACCTTTCTGGGTTACTGCTCGGCGCCGGCGAGAGCTCCGGCTTTCGGGGACGGGGATCGTCGCCTGCGCCGCTGCAGCGCGGCGCGGGAGGAGGAGAGGATGTTGGGCAGCAGCACCGAGATGATCAGCAGCACGCCGGTCACGATGTTGAGCGCCTCGTTCGACACGTCCTGCAGCCGCAACGCGTTCTGCAGCGCCGAAAGCAGCACCACACCACCGAGTACGCCCGGCAGCGTGCCCTTGCCGCCGAAGATCGAGACGCCACCCAGCAGCACGGCCGCCACCACGGCGAGTTCGAGACCGAACCCGTTGTCGGCTCGGGCACTGGAGTAGCGCAGCGTCCACAGCACCCCGGCCAGCCCGGCGACCGCGCCGCTCACGACGTAGAGCCAGAACTTCGTGCGCCCGGTGCGGATGCCGGCGAACCGGGCCGCGGTGTCGCTGGCTCCGGCCGCGAACACGCCGCGCCCGATCGGGGTGGCGTGCAGCACCACGCCGAACACGATCGCCAGCACGATGAGCGGGATGAGGACGTTGGGGATCGAGCTGCCGCCGAGCGTCCCGGTCACCCACGCGGTGTAGGACTGCGGGAAGTCGGCCACCGCGCTGTCACCGAGCACCACGAACGCGAGGCCGCGGTAGAGCGCCATGGTGCCGATGGTGACGGCCAGCGAAGGCAGCTTCAGGACCGTGATGAAGAAGCCGTTCACCGCGCCGAGGATCGCGCCCAGCACGATGCACAGCGGGATGATCGTCTCGATCGTCAGCCCGGAGTTCCACAGCGAACCCATGACCGCGGACGTGAGCCCGAGTGTGCTCGCCACCGACAGGTCGATCTCGCCGGTGACGATGATGAACGTCATCGGCAGCGCCATCAGCGCGATCGGCAGGAGGTCCAGCAGCAGGAACGTGTAGTTGCGGCCGGTGCCGAAGTTGTCGATGGTGCCCGACGCGACGAGCAGCACCACGATCGCGATCGCGATGACGGCGACGTCCCAGCTCGCGAGCCGGGCCAGCCAGGCGGGCCGCCGGGCTGTGTCCGTCGTGGTGGTGAGGTCAGACATGGGAGTCCCTCTTCTTCAGTGCCTTGGCGACGCGCACGGCGACCAGCCGGTCGGCGCCGATGGCCAGCAGGATCAGGGCGCCGACGATCGCCTGCTGCCAGAACTGGTCGATGTCCAGCACGGCCAGCGCGCTGCCGATCACCGTCAGCAGCAGCGCGCCGAGGCTCGCGCCCCACACCGAACCGCTACCGCCGAACACGGCGACCCCGCCGACGACCGCGGCGGCCACGACGTTGAGTTCGTACCCGGTGCCGGCCGCGGCGTCGACCGTGCCGAAGCGGGCCGCGAACAGCACGCCCGCGAGGCCGGCCAGCGCTCCGCTGACGAGGAACGCGATGGTGGTGTTGCGCCCGACCTTGATGCCGGCCAGCTGCGCGGCCTGGGGGCTCGAGCCCATGGCGTACAGCTCACGGCCGCCGCGGTAGTTGCGCAGCACCACGCCGGCGATCACCATCACGAGCACTGCGATCAGCACCAGCCCCGGCACCCCGAGCACCGACGCGTCACCGAAGTCGAGGAACGAGCGCGGGAGCTTGTCGGCGTTGATCTGCTGCCCGCCGGCCCAGAAGTAGACCGCGCCGCGGAACGCGTACAAGGTGCCGAGGGTGACGACCAGCGCCGGGACGCGGCCGAACCGGACGACCGCGCCGTTGATCAGGCCGCACGCGGCCCCGACGACCAGGCCGGCGAGCAAGGCCACGATCACCGGCAGGCCGGGGTTGTCGCGCAGCATCGTGCCGACGGCGAAGGCCGACAGCCCGAGCACCGAGCCCACGGACAGGTCGATGTTGCGCGTGATCATCACCACGGCCTGCCCGACGGCCAGCACCGCGAGGATCGCCGTGCCGAGCAGGATGTCGCGGATGCTCTGGCCCGAAAGGAACCGGGAGTTCTGCGTCGCGGTGAACACCACGAGCACGATCAGCGCCAGCACGATGCCCGACTCGCGGGCCTTGAACACGGTTCCGAACACCGATCGCCGCTCCCCCGGGCTCGCCTGGCGGGGTGGCGGGGCCGCCACCTTGGTCGCGTTCACGCGGCCTCCTTTTCGGACGTTCGGGTCGTGGTCGCCGAGGCGGTCCTGCGAGTCCTCATGCCACCGCCCCCTGTCCCATCGCCGCGAACATCACCGAGTTCTCGTCGGCCTCGGCGCGCGGGATCTCCGCGACGATCCGGCCTTCGCGCATCACCAGCACGCGGTCGGCCATGCCGAGCACCTCGGGCAGCTCCGAGGACACCATCACCACCGCGACGCCTTCGGCCGCCAGAGAGGACATCAGCCGGTGCACCTCGGCCTTGGTGCCGACGTCGATGCCGCGCGTCGGCTCGTCCACGATCAGCACGCGCGGCGCCATCGCGAGCCACTTGGCCAGCACCACTTTCTGCTGGTTGCCGCCCGAGAGCGTGCCGACCGCGTCGCCGAGGCGGCCGTATTTGGTGCGCAGGCGTTCGGTCCAGCGCAACGCTTCCCGGCGTTCGCCCGGGCCGAGGAGCAGACCGAGCTTCGACAGCGCTCTCGCCCGTGGCAGCGTGACGTTGCGCTCGATCGAGAGGTCCATCACCAGTCCTTGCTGCCGCCGGTCCTCCGGCACCAGTGCCATGCCCGCCGCCATCGAGGCGCGCGGCGAGTGGGGCTTGAGCTTCTTCCCGTTGAGCCGCACGACTCCGGCGTCGCGTTCGTCCACTCCGAACACCGCCTGGACCACTTCGGACCGACCGGCTCCGACGAGCCCGGCGAACGCGACGATCTCGCCCGCCCGCACGGAGAACGACACGTCGCGGAACACGCCTTCGCGCGTCAGGCCGTCCACTTCGAGCACCACGGCGCCGGGTTCCACGTCCTGCTTGGGGAACAGCGCGTCGAGGTCGCGTCCGACCATGCGGCGCACCATCTCGTCCACGGTCACGTCTGCCACCTCATCGGTGGAGACGTGGCGGCCGTCGCGCATGATCGTCACCCGCTGGCACAGGTCGACGATCTCCTCGAAGCGGTGCGAGATGAACATGATCGCCGCGCCCTCGTCGCGCAGCGCCCGGGCGACGGAGAACAGGCGCTCGACCTCGACCAGGCTCAGCGCGGCGGTGGGCTCGTCCATGATGAGCACGCGCGCGTCGGCGCTGAGCGCCTTGGCGATCTCCACGATCTGCTGGTCGGCGATCGACAGGCCGCGCGCCGGGCGGTTCGGGTCGATGCGCACGCCGAGGCGGGCGAAGAGCCGTTCGGCCTCGGCGCGGATCGCCGCGCGGTCGATCATCCCCAGCCGGCCCCGCGGGTGGCGGCCCATCACGATGTTCTCGGCGACTGTGAGGTCGGGGAACAACGTCGGTTCCTGGTAGATCACCGCGATGCCCGCGGCCTTCGCGTCAGCGGGTGAGGAGAACTCGGCTTCCCGGCCGTCCAGCAGCAGCTCGCCCTGGTCGGGGCGGTGCACGCCGGCCAGCATCTTGACGATCGTGGACTTGCCCGCGCCGTTCTCGCCGACCAGCGCGTGGGCCTCGCCGGCGTAGAGGGGAAAGGAAACGCCCGCGACCGCCGCGACAGCGCCGAACGACTTCGTGACCCCGCGGACCTCGAGCAGTGGCACTCGGTCGCGCTCCTGCCGCGTCATCGCGACCTCCGGATTGAAAGGTTTCACAAACCTGGCGCGGTGACGCTACTATGCGTCCGAACGGGAAGTCAACGAAAAACGCTGCCAGGCACATCTCGAGGTAGTCGCGGTTTTTCAGGCAGCAACCCGTGATTGTCACGTTTCAACACGGCGGTTCGAACACAGGGGGTGGCGGTGGAAGATTCGAACGGGGTCGCGGCCCCCGCACCGCGCGCGGCGGGGATCAAGGACGTGGCCGCCGCCGCGGGCGTCTCGCTCGGCACGGTGTCCAACGTGCTCAACCGGCCCGAGCGCGTGAGCCCGAAGACGCGGACCAAGGTGGAGGCCGCGATGGCCGCGCTGGGCTTCGTCCGCAACGAGTCGGCGCGCCAGCTGCGCGCCGGCCACAGCAGCGTGCTCGCCTACGTGATGCTCGACGGGCGCAACCCGTTCTTCACCGACGTCGCCGCCGGCATGGAGGACGCGGCGGCCGCGGACGACCTGTCACTGTTCGTGTGCAACAGCGCCAACCTCGCCGAACGCGAGGCCGCCTACCTCCGCCGCCTCGAACAGCAACGCGTGCAGGGCGTCCTCATCACCCCGGTCGACCCAGACTCCCCCGCGCTGGCCGAACTCGCGCGCCGCGGCACGCCGGTCGTCATCGTCGACCGCAAACGTCCCGGCACCGACCACTGCTCCGTCGCCGTCGACGACGTCCGCGGCGGCGAGCTCGCCGCCCGCCACCTGCTCGACCAGGGCCACACCCGCATCGCCTTCGTCGGCGGACCGCTCACCCTCGGCCAGGTCCGCGACCGTCGCGAGGGCGCCCTGCGGGCCCTGCTCGCGGCCGGCCTGGGCCCCGACCACCTGGTCGACCTCGCCACCCCCCAGCTCACCGTCGAGGGCGGCAGCAACGCGGGCCAGCGCCTGGCCGGCCTGCCCTCGGCCACCCGCCCGACCGCCGCGTTCTGCGCCAACGACCTGCTCGCCCTGGGGCTCCTGCGCAGCTGCGCCGCCCTGGGCATCTCCGTCCCGGCCGACCTCGCCATCGTCGGCTACGACGACATCGACTTCGCCGCGGCCGCCACCGTGCCCCTCACTTCCGTCCGCCAGCCCCGCCACCGCCTCGGCCGCACGGCCGCGGAGCTGCTCATCCAGGAGACGTCGGACCCGGAGCACGAGCACCAGCAGGTGACGTACATTCCGGAGCTGGTGGTGCGGGCGTCGACTTTGCGGACGAAGTAGGTCCGCTGTGGACGGTCTTGGCTGTCCATCCACAGTGGACGTGCTTCGAAATCATTCAGGCGCGCGGGTGAGCTCCGGCTGTTCCACCCCGTGCGGAATATCGAACGACTCCTCCCCCGTGCGCAGCAGCCGCAAGATCACACCGGCCACGTAGTCCGGACTCTGCACCACCATCCCGGGGATCGGCGACGCGCCGAGCGTGAACCGGCCGTCCGCGAACTCCGTCGCGGTGATCGACGGCAGCAGGAGCGACACCGCGATCCCGTCGGCCGCGAGTTCCTGCGTGAGCACCGCGCTGAGCATGTTCACGGCCGATTTGCTCGCCGCGTAGGCGCCCACACCGACCGCGACGCGGCGGGTGGTGCCGGAACTGATGTTGACGATGCGGCCGAAACCCTGGCGCCGCATGGCGGGCAGGACGGCCTGCGTCACGGCGAGCAGGGCGACCAGGTTGAGCTGCAGCGTCGCGCCGAAAGCCGCGGGGTCGACCTCGTCGAGAGGCCCGTGAAGGCCGGCACCGGCGTTGTTGACCAAGCCGTCGACGCGGCCGTGGCGTTCCAGGGTGGTCGCGACGAGAGCGGCCACCTGCGCGGGGGCGGTCACGTCGGTGGGGACGGCGAGAGCGCCGCCGAGTTCGTCGCTGAGCGTGGCCAGGCGCTCGGCGCGGCGGGCCGCGAGCACGGGGTGGGCGCCGGCCGCGTGGAGGCGCCGGGCGGTCGACGCGCCGATTCCCGAGGAGGCGCCCGTGACGATGACCGTTTTGCCGGCCAGGTCGATGAGGTCTGTCATGCCACGACGTCTACCAGACGCGAGCGCGAGCCCGGCAGTTGACAACCTGGTCTTATGAGCCTAAGAAATACCAGACCACCGAGCCCGCGCCCGCGAGCCGGTGCCTGGAGGGAGCTATGACAGCTCTGCGGATCCGGCGGATCCTGATCGCGACCACCGCGCTCGTCTCGCTCGCCGCGTGCGGGTCGGGCGGCCAACCCGACGGCTACGGACTGGCCGAACCCGGCACTATCACCGCGGGCGTCACGGCGGGCGACGCGCCGTTCGTCTCCCCCGACGCGACGGGCAAGCCGGTGGGCCTGCTGGTCGACCTCAACGACGTGATCGCCCAGCGGATGGGTCTCAAGATCACCTACCGGATGACCACCGTCAGCGCCGGGTTGCCGCTGGTCACGGCCGGGCAGCTCGACATGCTCGCGATCGGCATGCTGCCGACCGCGGAGCGCAAGAAGAGCGTCGACTTCACCAAGCCCTTCTACCTGGCCTCTGACGACGTCGTGGTCCGCACCGACTCGGCCGCCAAGGCAGCCGGCGACCTCGTGGGCAAACGCGTCGGCGCCGGGCTGGGCAGCGCGCAGGCCGAGTTCGTCACCGCGAAGATCCCCGGCGCCACCCTCATCTCGCAGCCCACCAACAGCGCAGGCGTGACCCAGCTCCTCAACGGCAACCTCGACGCGATGGTGCTGGCCTCCACCGAGGTCCCGACCGTGCTCGAGGAGAACCCCGGCCGGGTCAAGATCGCCTATTCCGCGCCGCACGAGCAAGCGTCGGCGATGCCGGTCAACCGCAAGCTCACCGCCTTCGAGAAGGCCTACGGCGACCAGCTCAAGACCACGATGGACGACGGCACTTTCCTTCGCCTGTACGACAAGTACTTTCCGGGCGAGCCCTACCCGTCGCAGATGTTCACCTATTGGCCCCAGCTCCGAGACCAGATCCAGAAGGGCAGATGAAGCCAGAAATGCGCCGACGATTCCGGACCGCTTTCGCCGCACTCGCGGCAGCCGGGCTGCTGACCGTTTCCGCCTGCGGCGGCAGCGACTCCGCGAGCACAGACCCCTACGGCCTCGCGGTACCCGGCACCATCACCGCCGGTGTGCCGCAAGGCGACGCGCCGTTCGTGTCACCCGACGCGAGCGGCAAGCCGGCCGGGATGCTGATCGACCTCAACGACGTCATCGCGAAGCGCATGGGCCTCAAGATCACCTACAAGCTCTCCACCGTCGGCGCGGGTCTGCCGCTGGTCACCGCCGGCCAGTACGACATGATGATCGCCGACCTCACGATGTCCGAGGAACGCAAGCGCAACGTCGCCTTCACCACGCCGTTCTACGTCGACGCCAACGACGTGCTGGTCCGCTCCGATTCGCCGGTCAAGACCGTCGCGGACCTGAACGGCAAGCGCGTGGGCGTCGGCATCGGCAGCGCACAGGCCGACTTCGCCGCGAAGACGTTGCCCCAGGCCAGCGTCGTGAGCGTCCAGACGAACGCCACCGGCATCGACCAGCTCCTCAACGGCAACCTCGACGGCTTCGTCGTCAGCTCCGTGCAGGCCATTACGGTCTTCGCCCAGCACCCGGGGCGACTGAAGGTCGGCGTCTCGGTGCAAAACCCGCTGCCCGAGGCGATGGCCGTCCGAAAAGGACTCGACAAGTTCCTCGCCGACTACAACAAGCAGCTCGCCGCCGTGGTCGACGACGGCACGTTCCTCAAGCTGTACCACCAGTACTTCCCCGGGCAGGAGTACCCGAGCTCGCTGTTCCAGTACTGGCCCTCGCTGCAGGCGCAGGTCCAGAAGGACCCGGCGGCCAAGTGACGACCGCGGCCGGGTTCGCCGACCCGGCCGCCGTCGTCAGGCGAGTCAGCTCCGCCACCAGTCCTCGAGCGGGCTGATCGGCACGGTCCGCTTGTGGCGCGTCTTGAGGAAGATCGACTCCACCTTCTCCGCGACCTGCGGGGTCACGTCGAGGCCTTCGAGGTAGTCGTCGAGCTCGGAGTACTTGAGGCCCAGGGCCACCTCGTCGGGCAGGGCCGGCCGGTCGTCCTCGAGGTCGGCGGTCGGCACCTTCTGCCAAACGCTCGGCGGCGCGCCCAGCTCCTGCAGCAGTGCGGCGCCCTGGCGCTTGGTCAGCCCGGTCAGGGGTGTGATGTCGACACCGCCGTCGCCGTACTTGGTGAAGAACCCGGTGACGGCCTCTGCCGCGTGGTCGGTGCCCACGACCAGCAGGTTCAACTGCCCGGCGATCGAGTACTGGATCACCATGCGCTCGCGGGCCTTGATGTTGCCGCGCACGAAGTCGCGCAGGCCGGACGCCTCGCCCAGCAGCTCGCTCATCCCGAGCGCGGACTCCGCCGCGACGGCGTCCGCGCTGGGCTTCACGTTCACCGTGACCGAATGGTCCGGCTTGATGAACTCCAGCGCGATCTGCGCGTCTTTCTCGTCGGCCTGCACGCCGTAGGGCAGCCGCACCGCGACGAACGTGGCGTCGTGCCCCTCCGCGCGCAGCTCCTCGCCGGCGAGCTGGCACAGCCGGCCGGTCAGCGAGCTGTCCTGGCCGCCGCTGATGCCGAGCACGAAGCCCTTGGCCGGCGTCGAGCGCAGGTAGTCCTTGAGGAAGTCGACCCGCTGGCGGATCTCGGCTTTCGGCGTGATGACCGGCTTGACGCCCAGCTCGGCGAGAATCTGCTGCCGTAGGTTCTCCATTCGCCGTACCTTACTGGCGCCAGCTGCCCGTCCGAGCACCGCGCCGCTAGCCTCGAGATGGCCTCCTCCACCCGAAAGGGGACCCGCCCCGTGGCCATCCTCTCGCTCGGCCTGCACCCCGGTGCCCTCGACTACAGCCGCCACCCCGGCCTCGACGAGGCCACCCTCACCGCCCGCATCACCGCCGGCGAGACCGCCGTGCGCGACGCGGGCTTCGACCTCGTGCCCTGCCACGTCCCCGCCGACCCCGACGCGGCGGAGCAGCAGGTCCGCGACTGCCTGGCCGCGAACCCGGTCACCGCGGCGATGATCGGCGCGGGCGTCCGCATGGCCGCCGAGCACACCCTGCTGTTCGAACGTCTCGTCAACGTCGTGGTCGAGCTGGTCCCGGGCATCAGGTTCTGCTTCAGCACCTCCCCGGAATCCACCCTCGACGCACTGCGCCGGGTGA
Source organism: Amycolatopsis sp. NPDC051372 (assembly GCF_040682095.1). Taxonomy (NCBI): domain Bacteria; kingdom Bacillati; phylum Actinomycetota; class Actinomycetes; order Pseudonocardiales; family Pseudonocardiaceae; genus Amycolatopsis; species Amycolatopsis sp. NPDC051372. The sequence goes on along the minus strand of NZ_JBFBAF010000026.1, from coordinate 49,071 downwards.
CGAGCCCGAGTTCCTGAGCGCTGTCCTTTCAGGACCCGGCGCGTCTCAGGTCTCACTCGGTGCCGAGGATCTCCTGCAACAGGGTCAGCACCTCGTCGGTGCCGGCGGCCGCCAGGTGCTCCAACGTTCCCGCGTGCCGGCCGAGGATCACGCCGATCAACGCGGCCGACAGGACTTCGGCGCGCAGCTCCGGGTTCGCCACGCCCTCGCGCACGAACCGCTCGCGCAGCGGGGTCAGGACGCGGTGGTCCAGCTCGGCCAGCGCGGCTTCCTGGGCCTCGGGGTTGTCGTACGGGCGGATCGCGGCCTGCAGGATCGGGCCGGGCCCGCGCGTGCCGGTGCGCTCGATCAGCCCCCTCAGCCGGACCGGCTCCAGGACGTCGGGAAGCCGCTCGCCCGGTTCGCTCTCGGCGCGCAGCACGGCGATGAACAGCTGTGCCTTGCCGCCGAAGTAGCGCGCGATCATCGTCGGGTCGACACCGGCGCGTTCGCCGATGTCCCGGGCCGTCGTCTGGTCGTAGCCGCGGTCGGCGAACAGCTCGCCGGCCGCGGCCAGCAGCCGGTCGCGGCTGGCCGCGGCGTCGCGCCGACGTGGAGACGAAGAGTCGGGCATTCCGAGATCCTTGTGCCGTGAGGTGATCGTTCCGGTGGACCTTACTGGAACCGGGAGCTGGTCAGATCGCCTCTTTCCACCACTTCAGCAGGTCCTCGGCCAGACCGTCCGCCTGCCGGGCGCCGGCCTCGGCCCCGACGTCGACGAACCGCGGGTCGAGCAGGTCGTGGGGCTTCTCGTAGAACGGGTCCGCCGTGATCACCCGCACGCGGTATCCGCGCTCGATGAGGAAAGCCTCTTCCCGCGCGAGATTCGCGGACCGCATCGGCGCCACTACAAGCACCCGGCCCGGATCCACGGCACCGCCGTCGTGCCACTGTGTATCGACGGCCAGGTCGGCGTTGGTGCCCGAGCGCACTCCCCCGTCGATCCAGGTCGAGCCGGCCACGCTCACCGGCGGCGCGACGCCCGGCGCCGCCGACGAACAGGCCACCGCGACCCCGACGGAGATCCCGTCCGCCGGCGACCACCCGCGGGCGAGGCCGGTGTCCGTGCTCACCGCGGTGATCCGGAGCCGGCGCGGCCACTCCCCGGCCGGCAACGCCCAAGACCACAACTCGTCGGCCTGAGCCTCCGAAATCGGTGGCACCGCGGCGATCGCGGCCTGACCGATCCGCCGCGCCCGCTCGGATCCGTCCGAGGTGTCCTGGGCCAGGCTCTGGAAAAGCGTCCGGTCGCCGCGCCCGGCGGCAGCGTTCCCGGCGTGCCAGGCCGCGCGCTCCCGCATCTTCGCCGGCACCCTCGTCAGCCCGGCCGGCTCCATCGTGAGCCACGCACCGACGATCGACCCGGCCGACGTGCCCACCACCACCCCGGACTCGGACAGCGGCAGGCCCGCGGCCTCCAGCCGGTGCACCAGGGCCGACGTCCAGGCGGCGCCGACGGGACCACCGCCGCCGAGGACGAGCGCCGTCAGCGGGAGGATCTCCCGAGGTCCGGGCATGGCACGTTCTCCTTCGCTGTTGCCGAAACCGGCGCACGAAACACTCGACTCGCGGGTTTCCGTGTACCGTCGCTCGCCAGTCTACACATGATGTCTACATCCGATGACTTACGGCGCTCACGGCTTCATGCGGGCCTGGGAGTACGAGCTTCGACCATCGCTCCAGGTCGCCGCGCGAGCCTGTCTCCGGCGGTGGTACGCACACCATCCGCTGTTCAGCCGGGGCAGGTTCGGACGTTCTTCCGTTGCAATACTCGAGACACAGCCACCCGGGACTGTCCACATGCGACTCCTGCCTCGGCTGCCCAACCGGAAGAAGGCCACACGGGCTCGGCGTTCTCGGAGAACGTCCTGGTGGCGCGAGACGCGGTACAGATCGAGGGCACGCCCAAGGTCCACCACACCACCGGGACCGAGAACGGCCACCTGCGCGACCGTCTGTTCTGCGGCGACTGCGGCACCCCGATCTTCACGATCCTCCACGAACGCCCCGAAACCCTCATCGTCAAGGGCGGCACCCTCGACGACCGCACGGGCCTCGCGCCCTCCGCCGACGTGTGGTGGCGCCGGGCGCAGGACTGGCTCGCGCCGCACCCCACCCGCGCGCGCTTCGACGGCGACGCGCGGTAGTTCGCGCCGAGAAGGCCCACGACGGACGTGATTTCACTAGGATTCCCCGCATGAGCCGGATTCCCCGCATCTCCCCGGCCGCGCTGACCGACGAACAGCGGGGCCTCTACGAGTCCATCACGGCCGGGCCGCGGGCACGGAATCCGTTCGGCATCGTGCACCCCGACGGGACGCTCGCGGGGCCGTTCAACGCCATGCTGCTCACCCCGCCGGTCGGCGACGCGCTGCAGCGGCTCGGCGCGGCGCTGCGCCACGGCGGAGAACTGTCCGACCGGGCCCGGGAACTGGCCATTCTGATGGTCGCCGCTTCGCGCGAGAGCGGCTACGAGCAGTTCGCCCACGAGCACGTCGGCCGGCAGCTCGGGTTGACCGACGACGAGATCACCGCCCTGCGCGAGGGCCGGGAGCCGGAACTCGCCGATCCCGAGGAGCAGGCGATCGTCGCGACCACCCGTCGGCTGGTCGACAACGGCAAGCTCACCGACGAGGACTACGCCGACGCCGTCTCGAAGCTCGGCGCGGCCAAGCTGTTCGAGCTGTCCACTGTGGTCGGCTACTACCAGCTCATCGCGATGCAGCTGCACGTCTTCGGCGTCGACCGGCCACAGTGAAAAGCGGGCGACCCCGGCCGGGGCCGCCGCTCGTAGCGAAACACAGTGCGCTAGGCCACGGGAACCTTCCGCGACATCGGGGCCACGTCGTTGCCGAGCTCGTACCACGAGGGCAGCCACGCGCACAGCTCGAGGTCGTTTCCGAAGCTCGGAGTCACGACCCGCGCCCAGCTCGCCCGCCTCGATCTGCCGTCGCGCGAATCGGACTGACGGCGGCAAAACGCCGTCAACGAGCGCTTCACGGGCGTCAAGGTTCCGTCGGCCCCGAGGACACGACCGGCCGGCAGCCGCACGCTGGAGCCATGACCGACCTGACGTTCACCCTGGTCGCGATCGGCGGGTTCGTGCTGGTGGCGCTGCTGCTCCGCCTCGCCGGCGCGTGGCTCGACTCCCACGACGACGACCCCTTCGCGCGCCACATCCCGCCCCCGCAGTGAACCTGCCGGGCTAGTCGCTTTCCAGCTCCGCCAGCACTTCCGCGGCCGTGGTGTTGCCGCCCAGAGCCAGGCGCCGCAGCTCGTCGTGGTCCTCGCGTTCCGTTGCCAGCTCGACGAGCAGGTCCGCGGCATCGGAACTGCCCTCGGCCGCCCACTGGCACAGCTCGGCCGCGTCGCCGCGTTCGGCGGCCAGCTCGATCAGCTGGTCGACGGCGTCGGAGTCTCCTCGCGCGGCCGCTGTGCGCAAGGCTTCCAGATCGGGGTCGGTCATCGTCGGCACCTTCCTGACGCGTTACACGTCGATGTGCGAACCCATGATCACGGTCCGTTCGCGGGGCAGCGCGAAGTACTCGGCCGCGTCTGCGGTGATGTAAGAGGTGGCGATGAACAGGCGCTTGCGCCACGCCGCCATGGTGGGTTCGTCGCCGCGGCGCAGCTCGATCTTCGACAGGAAGTAGGACGCGTCGTCGACCTGCAGCCGGCCTTCGGCGTCGGCCGGGTCGACGAGCGCGAGCGTGCGCGGCACGTCGGGGGTTTCCATGTAGCCGAAGCGGGCCGTGACGTGGGTGATGCCGTCGTCGGCGTAGCCGAGGTCGTCGACGGAGATCCGTTCGGTGTCCGGGATCCGCGGCACGGGCTCGGTTTCGAGCGACATGATCACCACGTGCTCGTGACGCACGTGGTTGTGTTCCACGTTGGCGCGCATGGCCAGCGGCGCGCTGTCGTTGCCGCGGTTGAGGAACACAGCCGTGCCGGGCACCGTCTGCGTCGGCGACTCGCCGTTGCGCAGCTTGTCGACGAACTCGCGCAGCGACCCCTCGTGCCGATTGCGTTCGGCCGTCAGGATCTGGCGGCCGCGTTGCCAAGTGGTCATGACCGTGAACGCGGTGAGGCCGATGAGCAGCGGCAGCCACGCGCCGTGGACGAGCTTGGTGAGGTTGGCCGCGACGAACAGCAGGTCCACCACCAGCAGCACTCCCCCGCCGACCCAGAGCAGCCACGGCGGCGTGCTCCACTTCGACCGGGCGATGTAGAAGAACAGGAGGGTGGTGATGGTGATCGTCGCGGTCACCGCCATGCCGAACGCGTAGGCCAGCGCCGACGAGCTGCGGAAGGCGAACACGAGCGTCAGGACGGAAACCATCAGCAGCCAGTTGATCCACGGCACGTAGATCTGGCCGCGCTCGGTCTCCGACGTGTGCGCGATCCGCAGCCGCGGCAGGTATCCGAGCTGCGCGGCCTGCGAGGCGACCGAGTACGCGCCGGTGATCACGGCCTGCGACGCGATCACGGTCGCCGCCGTGGCCAGCAGGACCAGCGGCAGCCGGGCCCAGCCGGGGACCAGGAGGAAGAACGGACTGCTCAGGTTGGCCTGGTCTTCGAGGATCAGCGCGCCCTGGCCGAAGTAGTTGAGCACGCACGCCGGGAACACCAGGAACAGCCACCCGCGCGTGATGGCGCGGCGGCCGAAGTGGCCCATGTCCGCGTACAGCGCTTCGGCGCCGGTGACCGACAGCACGACCGCGGCCAGCGCGAAGAAGGCGATGTCGAAGTGGCCGACCATGAAGTCGAGCGCGTAGGTGGGCGAGAGCGCTTCGAGGATCGCCGGGTGCTTGACGATGCCCGTCACGCCGGTCAGGCCGATCACGGTGAACCACGTGATCATCACCGGCCCGAACACCCGCCCCACCGCGGCCGTGCCCCGGCGTTGCACCAGGAACAGCACCACGATGATCACCGCGGTGATCGGCACGACCCAGCTCTCGAACGAGTCGTCGACGACCTTGAGCCCCTCCACCGCCGACAGCACCGAGATCGCCGGGGTGATCATGCTGTCGCCGAAGAACAGCGACGCGCCGAAGATGCCCAGCCCCGCCAGCACTACCGCCACCCGCCGCCGCCCCTGCCCGCCGCGGCGGCGCAACAGGGTGATCAGGGCCATGATGCCGCCCTCGCCATCGTTGTCCGCGCGCATCGCCAGCAGCACGTACGTGACGGTCACGATGATCGTCACGGACCAGAAGATCAGCGACACGACGCCGAACACGTTCTGCGCGCTCACCGGCACCGGGTGCGGGTCGCTCGGGCTGAACACAGTCTGCAGCGTGTAGATCGGGCTCGTCCCGATGTCGCCGAACACGACCCCCAGCGCCCCGACCACCACCGCCAGCTTCACGGAGTCCCACGCGAGCCGCGCCCGGCCGGCGGGCCCGTCCTCCGTTGCGGTCGTCTCACGGCCCTCGGTCACGGTCTTCCTCCTCGGCGCGAGCGGGCACAGCCCCGGCATCGGGGGGAACCCTACCGGTCCGAGGTGGACGGCATCGGAAGATCAACGGTCGCGTCGGATCGTGGCTCTCTTCGGGTCGTCTGTCCACGGAGGCGATCCGGGCTGCCGGCCGTTGAAAAGCGTCTCCTCGACTCGTGACCGGGGGTAATGGTCGTCCGGAGGGCTTTGTCCCTGTCAGAAGCCCGGATGCGTGCCGGTGCGGCGATCACGGTCAACCGGCCCCGGCTCCTCGGCCGCCTGGGCTGTGGCGATCCGGGCGAGTGCCGTGGTCATCGCCGCACGGACCTGTGCCCGGCCGCCATCGCGATCGGCGGTCTCGACGACCACGCAGCGGGCGGTCGTCGAGAGGTCCCTCAGCAGCCGGCGGATCCGCCGGTCCCAGGTGTCCGCTGTCGGCGATGGCTCGTCGGGGCTGTGGTCGAGCAGGATGGTGAAGTCCAGACGGAGAAGGCCGGCAAGCCACTCTGCGAGGCCCACCAGCTCCTCGGGGTCGAGTCCCGTTCCGCCCTGTTCCAGCTCCGAGTCGATCAGACGCTCGATCACCACGATGGCGCCGGACTCGAGCGCCGGCCGGACCTCGCGCTCGACGACGTCGGCCCGCACCGCGGCGGCGGCCAGCACCCGGGCTCGCGCGGTGGTCACCGCGGCGCTGGACAGCAGCGCCTGCAGCCGCGGGTCGCCCCAACCCGGGTCGGCGGCCAGCGCCACCGTGCCGGTGCGCGATCGCCGGAGCCAGTCCGCGAGGTGGGCAGCGGTGTCGGCCGACGGGCTGCCTTCGACGGGGACGACGAACCCAGTCGCCCGCACCGGCCGACGCCGCACCGCGGAGAACATCCGGCCGGCTCGCCGACCGTTTATCTGCCGATAGGCCTCGGCACCCCCAGCCACGCGCCGAGCGACCTCGTCGCGGCGTGGCCGAAAACCGGCGCGAGCCCGCAAGTCCGCAGCTTCGTCCGCATCGCCGCGGACAGCGGGCGGGACCAGAGCCGGCGTGGGCCAGACCGCGGCCACCGGCGAGCACGCGCACCCCCACGTCCGTGTCGACTTCGGACAGTCCACTTCAGATGCCCCTCGCGACTGCCTGTCCGATGTTTCGGAGTGTTCCGGGAAATCACCAACCGGGTCGAGGTGATCGTCTCCGTGACAAGGTTGTCTGCGCCACGGTTGACACCCGTTCACGAGCCGCCGCACACTCGGAATCCACCCACCTCCGAGGCACCGGGAGGCCTCGATGACCGTCGACCATCTCAACCCCGAGACTCTGTCCCCACCCGTGATGGATCTCTACTCGCAAGTGACCGTCGGCCCGCCCGGCGCGCGGCTGGTGGCGATCGCCGGGCAGGTGGCCTTGGACCGCGACGAGGTGCTGGTCGGCCCCGGCGACCATTCCGCGCAGGCCGAGCAGGTGTTCCTCAACCTGCGCGCGGCACTCGCGGCCGCCGGTTGCACGCCGGCCGACCTGGTCAAGTACACGATCCACGTCGTCGACTCCTCGCCGGCGCTCATCGAGCCCATTTTCGCCGCCGCCCAGCGCGTGTTCGGCGACGAGTTCCCGAAGGTCGCGAGCACGTGGCTGGGCGTGTCGTCCCTCGGCCTCCCGGAGTGGCTCATCGAGGTCGACGCGCTGGCCGTCACCACCCCACCGGCCTGAACCGCGGTCACCCAGAAGCGGAGGCACCGTGGCCATGCAACTCGGCCTGCACGCACTGGGCATCGGCTCCGGCGCTCGCCGCGCCGTGATCGACGCGGTCGCCGTGGTGGCCGAGGCGTGCGGCTTCGCGACGCTGTGGTCGGGCGAGCACGTCGTGATGGTCGACCGCGCGTCCTCGCGCTACCCGTACTCGCCCGACGGCCGCATCGCCGTGCCCGCAGCAGCGGACTGGCTCGACCCCTTGATCGGCCTCAGTTTCGCCGCCGCGGCCACGTCGACCATCCGCGTCGCCACAGGTGTCCTGCTCCTGCCCGAACACAACCCGATCGTCGTCGCCAAGCAGGCCGCGAGCCTCGACGTCCTGTCCGGCGGCCGCCTCACCCTCGGCGTGGGCGTCGGCTGGTCGCGCGAGGAGTTCGACGCGCTCGGCGTGCCCTTCGCCCGGCGGACGGCGCGGACCGAGGAGTACGTGGCCGCGATGCGCGCGTTGTGGCGCTCGGACGTCGCGTCGTTCACGGGCGACTTCGTCCAGTTCTCATCCATCCGCGTCAATCCCAAACCATGCGGCGCCACCATCCCGATCATCTTCGGCGGCAACAGCGACTCGGCGCTTTGCCGCGCCGCCACTCTGGGCGACGGCTGGTACGGCTTCAACCTCGACGGCGTTCCCGAGGTCGCCGATCGCCTGGACTTCCTCGCGGCACAAGGCCGCGATCTCGCCGAGCTGCGGATCGCCGTCGCTCTGCGCAACCCCGCCCGTCGCGACATCGCGGACCTGGCTTCACTGGGCGTCGACGAACTGGTGATCGTCGACAGTCCACCCGACGATCCAGGGTCGGCGACGGAATGGGTCTCAGCTCTGGCCGACCGCTGGCTCTGAACCCGCGCCACCCCACCGAATGCGGTTCCTGCGCCGGCAGCATCCACAACGGACTGTCCAATCAGTCCGGATACGTGAACCGTGTCAGCAAATCCATCAACTTCGCCGGCTCACCAGGCCGCAGGTGCGCCACCAACTCCCGCGCCGGCCCCACCGCGTCATCGTGCGCCGCGTCAAACGCCGTCAACCCGGCTTCGGTGATCTCGACCTCACGCACGCGCCGGTCCCCCGGCACGGACTTGCGGACCGCGTACCCCTTCTCCTCCAGATCGTCGACGACCCGCATGATCCCGGCCTTGTCCGAGCCCGTCGCCTCGACCAGGTCCCGCTGCGTGGTCGGCCCACGATCCACCAGGATGATCAGCACGGCGAAATGCCGCAGGTCCAGCCCGTGCGACCGCATGGCGGCCGTCATGGTGCTCGCCACCCGCGCGTGCGCCCGGCGCAGCAACAACCCCAGCGCGAACGGCGAGTCATCCCCCGGCCGATCAGTCGCCCGCGACTTCCCACTCATGCCCGCACTCTACCTCGCCTGATACGGTTTCATCCGATACAGACGGCGCGTGTTCAGCCTCTGAGTCACACTCCGCCAGGCGGAGCTCACCGCCGCCCTGCCCGCCCCACCCGAGCGCCAGCTTCTCGTGCTCCGGCAACGACCGGAACTCCACGTCGACGATCGGCTCGATCCGGTCGACCACGGCCTCGGCGAAGATGTCCAGCACCCGCTTGAGCCGACGCCGGCCCCGCTCCTTCGTGAGCTGCCCCGACAGCAGCGCGGTTTCGACGGGCATGGCGTTCATCCGATCCCATCTGCGCGCCGCCGGACACGGGTTTCGCCTGAAAGCACCAATACGACCCCAGCCTATTCCTACCGAAGAATTGTACAAGAATCGTACAAACTCGGTTCACGCGACGGTTTGACACTTTCCCGAATCGCGTGCAGAAATGGTTCTCATGCGAATTCCCCGAGTGCTCCTCCTCGTGCTCGCCGTCGCCGCCGGCGCGCTCGCGATCCCCGGCACCGCCGGCGCCGCCTACAGCGATCCGCTGACCACCACGACCAAACAGAGCCTGGTCTGGCACGCCACCCCGACCGCCGCGTTGACGGCGCTCGACAACGCGTTGCCCAACGTCAGCCTCAACACCGTCGTCAACGACCCCAGCTACCCCACCACCGGCTGCACCACCGCCGAAAAAGCCGCGCTCCCCAAGGCGCCGGTGGCCACCACGTCCTTCTGCTGGGACACCGACCGCGCGAACAGCGCCACCTGGGTCCCTCAGGGCATCACCACCTCCGGCGACGCCGACGACGACGGCATGTGGGGCGCCGACAAGATCATCCTGTCCGGCTGGCACAGCGGCGACGCCCTCGGCCGCTACGACGACGCCCGCATCATGGCGGTCAACTACGACCAGCCGGCCGCGCCCACCAACCGCATGGTGTACCTCGCCGTCCCCAACAGCACCGGCTCGAGGTTCACCGCCGCCAAAGCCCACATGGGCGGCATGGCCTGGTACGGCGACAAGATCTACGTCACGGCCGTCGGCAACACCTCCACCGCCATCCGCGTCTTCAGCACCAAACACATCCTGCAGATGACCGACACGACGTCCAATTCGATCGGTAAGACATCCGCCGGATACGCCGCCTACACCTACAAGTACGCCCTGATGCAAATCGGCTACTACACCTACACCGGCGGCACCTGCAGCATGCAGTCCGACGCCGGCGTCCCCTGCTTCTCCTCGATGTCCCTGGACCGCACCACCTCGCCCGCCACCATCGTCACCACGGAATACTTCGCCGACCAATCCCTCCACGGCCGCCTCTACCGCTACCCCACCGGCGCCGACTACCTCCTGGCGAGCACGGGCACCACCCCGGCCACCGAGGCCTTCCGCAGCTCCGTCGGCAACATGCAGGGCGTCCTCTCCCACAACGGCAAGTGGTACGTCTCCCACAGCTCCGCCACGCTCAACGGCCAGCTCTGGACCCAGACGACCACTGCGAGCGACTCTTCGACCTGCAGCTCCCCCGCCACGACGGCCTGCTGGGCAGTGCATCCGGAAGCCCTGACCTACGACTGGTCCACCGGCCTGGTCTGGTCCCAGTCCGAATGGTCGACGACGGATTGCTCCGCACAGGGCCAGACGTGTGGCCGCTCGGTGTTCGCCGTACCGCTGTCCTCGCTCCCGGTCTGACGGGTTCCCGGCCGGGCGCCGCTACGCCCGGTACCCTCTGGCACGAGATACCCGTCCTGCGTCCGCGTTTGTCAGTCGCGGTCTGCGGCTTCGGGGTACACGAAGTGATCATCATTGTCACCGACAGCGAACAGCCGCCAGCTCTCGACCTTCGGCCCCGAACTCACGGGAATGACTTCAATCCGTATCGAGTCCGAGCCGGTGACGGCCTCGACGATCAACTGGCCCCCAGTACCGATCTCCGCACCGGCCACTCGGAAATCGGCTTTCGCGAAGCTTGAGGTCAGGGAAGCTGCCCGCACGTCGTACATCGTGGTGAAACTGTCGAACGCCTCGCCGCGGTCAGCACCACGCACCTCGGGCCAGTCCATGTCCCGCGAACCGAGCAAGATCACATCGCCGTGCACGACCCGAAACGGACACTGCGCGTGGATCGCGTGCTCCACCCGCCATCGGGCCGGAACACGACAACCACCATGTTCACGATCCGCCTGATCTCGACCAGGCGCATGCCCGCCAACATCCGGACCTGTTCATCAATGTGGGTCATTCACCGCATCCGAACAACGAAGTCCCTTTCGCAGGATCTCCTGCCAGCGGCCTCCCGACGTCGTCGTTGCCGCTGCACCAAGCTCATCGCTGACCGTCTTTGCTCCAGATCTACCCAAACGCGATCAGCTGCCGCACCCGCCGGCAGCCGGTCTGCCCACCTCTCGCAACTCTACTGAGCTTGCGGCTTGCCTTTCGTTGCGCAACTGCCGGTCACCTGCGTGTTTCCCGTTGACGTCGACGACCTTGGAACGCGGGTCCGCGTCCCGCACCGCCGAACCAGCGGACGGACCCGATAAGCGCACCGGCTACGACCCCAACGCAGCCGGGCCTCTCGCATGTCCTACGCCTTGCGGAGCCCGCTCCCTCCCATCGCGGCGACGATCTTCATAGCCACCGTGGACACGTCGAAACTGGACGCTCGGCGGTGACGCCAGCTCAACGACTTGCTCAGGACGCAGGGGAAGCGGCCGAGATACGGGCGCGACGTCGTGGCGTTGTGAATCGAGCGCGTGCGCCGGCAGGTCGGCTGGATGTGCTGCTCGCGCCGCCGGTCATGCAGTCCGCCCACCGTCCGTGTCACGGACGCCGCGTTCGAGCTGATCCGCACGTTCTACATACCGTGCGAAGACGGGATCGAACAGGTGCCGCCTTCATGTCGAAGACGGAAGGGCGATCGCGGCCGCAGGGGCGTGACCGACCACCTCGCCGACGTCGCCGAAGTCCTGCGCAGCGAACAGCGAGTGCGGAACGCAGGACATGCTCGCGCGACTCGCCGACCGCACGCCGCCGAATACGAAGAGTGGACACCCAGCCGGCTGGCCGGCACCCCCCGCCGAGCACGGCGTCCGCTCAGCCAGGTCGCACGGCTTGATGGTCAACCGCGACGAGGACGTCGCTCAGGCCCCGGCGATCTACGAGACTGAGTGATCGGAGCGGCGGGGAATCTTCCGGCAGGTACGCAACTGCCGAGCAGCCCCCGGCAACCACTAATCCTCTGATTTACCTGCTGAAACACCTACTCGGAGGCACCGGAGGGATCGCTCATGAACAGGCGCCACCCGGGTTGCCGTGTCCTTGGCTGCCCGCACTCCTTCCCCAGCAACAGCGGCTACTACCGGTCACTGAATCGCCTGACGCCCACACCGCGGTCAAGCGGCTCCGCCTCGCAAGGTGGCCTTACCCGCGGGCAAGCACCGGGAGGCCTCGAACCGAACGCGCTCCGGGCAGCCCGCGATAACCACCTCACCCGTCCTCGATACCGACGCCCAACGTCAGCAGCGACGAACCTTCAAGCCAGCAGCGCCGTCCACCGAAAGGGGTCCTGACCTGGTAATACTCTAGGTGTCCAATATCATGGGCAAAACACATGATCATCCCATCCGCCCCTTGAGCCGCAGGCGATACCCCCCTGAAAACAGGCCTCCGCGCGTCGTATACTCTCTTCATCAGCAAGTCCGAGTGGCGGAATGGCAGACGCGCTAGCTTGAGGTGCTAGTGCCCTTAATGGGCGTGGGGGTTCAAGTCCCCCCTCGGACACACACGTTAACCACACGGGGAGAGGCGGTCACCACGACCGCCTCTTTTTTGTTGTCGTAGACCACTTGCAGGCCGAGGTCCCGGTAGACCTGCATGATCCGGTCCGGGTTCCGCGAGTTCAGGTGCCGTGCGACGTCGCCGAGCGAGTCGAGCATGGCGTACACCTCAGCCACGTCGATCGTCTGCGCTTCTGGCAGGTGCTGAAGCTCTTCCTTCGCGGCTTGCCGCTCGGCCTGAGCGATGTTCATCGCGTCGACCAGCGCCGCCGGGTCAACCCCTGCTTCGATCGCCGCCTGGTGCCTGCGCAACCGCGCTTCCGCGTCCTTTAGCCGCTTCTCCACGGCCTCCCGGCCTGTACTCGGCTGGCTGCCCTGCGTGCCGACCAGGGCGGCCACGGTCTCGTCCCGGTTGACTGGATCGAACACCTGGCACAGCCAAGCGTTGATCGGCGGAGTCACGACGTCCTCGCGAAGGTTCACCGTCTTGGGGTGATCGGCCAGTGTCGCGGAGCCTGGAGCCAAGGTTCGCGCGATGCACCGGTAGTAGACACCCTTTCGTATCGCCGCACCCTGCATCTTCCTTGTGCAGATCTCGCAGCGCACCAACCCTTTCAGTAGGTATGTGTGTTTGGCTGCGCTCCGGTCTCGATCGAGCTTTGCGATTCCGCGCATTCCGCCGGCCGCACGAGAACGGCGCACCAGCTGTGCCTGCGTGAACGTCTCCACCGTGACAATCTCCGGGTGTGCGGGTCGCCGCGATCGAACGACGCGCTCCGGCTCCGCGCGGCGGAATCGCACGACATGCCCCGCGCTCACGTCATCGGGGTTCAGCAAGGTTTCGTGCTTGGTCCAGCGGCCGAAGATCGCGTACCCGGTATAGCGCGGATTCTCCAAAATGGATCGGACGGTGCTGCCCTGCCAGCCATCGGCGAGCCGGTGCCGGTTCTGGTCACGCCGACGTTCCGAAGGGCAGGGCACTCCATCCTCATTCAAGCCCTTCGCGATCGCGCGGTCACCGACGCCTTCCATGTACTCGGTGAAGATCCGTCGGACGACGTCTGCCGCCTCGTCATCGATCGCCAGCACGCGCAACCGGAACCCCTCTGCGGCCTTCCGCGGGTTCGGGTGTGGCCCGCCGTCGACCACGGCATAGCCGTACGGTGCGCGGCCGCCCTGGTGTCGCCCTTCGTTGACCACCTGCGCGTCCATCGCCGCGCGGACGCGAGCCTGGACGTGCTGCCGCTCCGACTCGCTCATCCCGCCCAGCACGCTCATCAGCATCTTGTGCGACGGGTTCCGCGCGTCGAACTTCCCGCCCACCTCAGGCACCCACAGGTCTACGCCGTAGGCCGCGAATCGTGGCGCGATCAGCGAGAATTGATTGCCGAACCAACACCGCGTGCCCTCGCCGACCACAACGGCATTCCACGTCCGCCGCGGGTTCTTCAGCTCGGCAAGCAGCCGAGCGGCTTCGGGACGCCGCTCCCACGGCACCGAACGTGACTGCCCGATGTCGAAGAACTCGGCCACGACCCGTCCGCCCAGCGGCTCGACGAACTTCCGAGCGTTCCCGAACTGCCAGCCGCGAGAAGTCTCGGGGTCCTGGTTGTCCTCGGTAGAGCACCGGCCGTAGACCGCCAGCTCGCCGATCCCGTCGTCTACGGGGTCGACGACTTCCAGGCCAAGGATGTCGTCGAGCGTCGCCCATGGGTCACTGCTGATTTCATCCGTCACGGTCTACCTCCTCCGCCGGTCCGTCCAGTACCGGCACCTCGGCAAGCTCGATCAGGATGGCCAGCAAACCGCGCGCGACAGCAGGCGTTAGCCTTGGCAATCCCGCAGGTAGGATAACTCGAATCGGTCGATCCTCGGAGTGATCGGCACTCATGGCTGATCTTCCTCCACGTCCGGCTCGCCGCCAGTGGCCGCGCGGCTGATGAAACTCCTGATTTCAGCGGTCAGGTATCCGCGCACTTGCCTAACCTCGCCGTCGTCGCCGGTCACCCGGTCCCGGGTCGGCCGGCATCCCAGATCAGTCATCTCCTGGGCGAACGTCCGCCGGTCCATCTCCAGCGCGTCGAGCAGTTCGGCCGTCGGTACGAAGTCCCGGCCGTCCTCGCCGAGATCGTCGCCCAGGTAGTCGACGATCGACGTGAGCAGCGCAGGCAGCTCAACTGCGTCAACGGGCTGACCTGCACTGATTGCCTTCACTGCCGCGGCGTGGTCGAGCACTGGCATGGTGTCCTGCCCTGCTGCGTGCCCGGTCAGGGTCCCGGCCGCTTCGCGCAGCGCACGGCCTTGCTCGCAGATGGTCCGCCAGTCCTCGTTCGGCATGTAATAGGTCCGGACCGTCATGGCCAGCACGTCGGCGCCGGCCGCGGTGTCGCCGTCCGGCCGCAGGATGCCGACGCCCTTGTGCGAGGGCAGCAGCCGCGAGGAGTCGAACCCTCGCGTGTTCATCTGCTCGCCGAGCACGATGTTCGAGTCGCGCCAGTCCATCACCCGCAAGGCGAACCGGGAGCCGAGCACCGCGCGCAGCCCGGACGGGATCGTCTTCGAATCCGGCCGCTGCGTCGCGAGCACGAGCACGATCCCCGCGGCCGGCCCCTTCTTCGCCAGCCATGTCAGCAGCTCACCGACATACTCACCCGCGGGTAGCTTCTTTCCCTGCACGTCAACGGGTGTGCGGTCCTCCAAGGGAACCTGAACCTCATCGATGAAGATCGCTGTGATCGGCATGTTCAACGACTTGTCCCGGGACATCTCCGGCGTGACCTTCGACTCCGGGCAGGTGAGGTCGTCCAGGTCGCGCATCCGTCGGAACCGCGTCTGAACTTCGCCGACCAGTTCGATCAGCCAGTCCACCAGGGCCAGCACGTGTTCGGGTTCGTCGCCGGACATGAACCGGTGCGCCACCAAACCGGCCGCGTCCCAGTCCTTCCCCGCTTTGAAGTCTGCCACGTACAGCCGGACCCACGCGTCCAGGATGAGCCCGGCTGCGGCGAGCCGGGCGGAAAACGTCTTGCCCTGCCGCGGAATCGCGCCGACGAGCAGCGACGTCCACACCAGCGGAAGGTCGATCCGCCGATCCCGCGCGTCCCGTCCGAACGGGATCGGCCGCCACGCGTCCCACTGCGTCACGCCGAGCAGCGGCGTCCGCAACGGCGGTGATGCGTACGGGTCTTCATCAGCCACCCACATCGCCACCCGGCCGGCGTGCCCGCCGTTGCCGCGCACTCGCTCGACGATCAGCTGGACTTCGTCGACCGCGAGCGCCGACGCGAGTGCGTCCCGGTTCTTCACGACGTCGGCTGCCTTGCGCGTGGCGGGAAGGTCGATGGTGACCGCCCAGCCGTCACCGACGCGCGTCGCGCGCTCGACGAGCCGCAACGTCTCGTCCTTGCCGATCAGCTTCGCGTCCCGGAAGGCGTCCACCAGGACCTGCGGGTCCATCGTCCACGTGAGCGTCCGTGGCCCGGCGAGCGCCGGCTTACGCCCGGGACTGCCGTCCTTCCTGCGTCCGAGAACCGCGAGCGCTACCGACGCAGCGGCCCCGGCGATCCACAGTGGATCGTCCCCATACACGAGGTCGACGACGGCCACTGCAATGGCGACAACGACCGTAACGGCACAGCTGACCCTCCACCGGAACAACGTCAGCGCCCGGATTTCGATGAACTTGTCCGCCAGCTTTTCCGACTCCTCGGCGGCCGTCCGGTAATCCCGGACGGTTACCCACCTACGCCACCACCGCGCACCGACGACGACGCCGCGCACAACCGCACCGAGGAACCGCAACGGCGACAGCACCAGCCACACCACCGCATCCTTGAACGCCTGGACCGCCTGCGGCTTGCTCTTGAGCCACAACGGCACCCGTGGCGAGTGCAACCACCACCGCACGAGACGGTTCCGACGTCGCTCACGCCGACGTGGCTGCGGCAACGTGTCGTCGACCAGCTCGCCGTCGAGCACGGGATCGGCCTTGACCGGCAATGAGTCAGCCATTGGCCACCTCTGCGCGCAGCGCCCGCGCCAGTCGCGGTGACAGCCCGCGCGAACAGCCGGTCGCCCGCCGCACCCACGCCGGCGTGATCTCGACGTCCGGCGTCCAGCTCTCCCGGGCGATCGCGAGGTAGTCGCCGAACAGGACGCGCCTACCGGCGTTCACGGGCTCCTCGTGAACAGGACGCCGTTCAGCAGCCACGAGCACGGCGTCGGTGAGCTTGTCCCGCAGGTCGGTGATCGCTTCGACCGCGGCGAACACGACCAGCGGCGGCACTGAGTGCAGGACGATCGATGCAGGATCGCCGGCCGCGAACGATGTCCAGCTGTTCATGACGTACGTAGCCGCGAGCGTGAACCATTTTGCCCGCCGCACCCACGGACCCGTCCGGACCTGGTATCGCGCGGTCACTTGCTCCGCGCGCAGGATCGCGAGCAGGACCAGCGAGACGGTCGGGTCCAGCACCCATGCCGCCAGCCACGGCAGCGAGCCCGTCCGTGTCCCGGCGGACGCGAAGCCTTGGACGTTGGTCATCGTGAACGCCAGTCCGAGCACGATCCCGGTCCAGCACATCCAATCGACCTGCCGCCTGACCCGCTCGATCCGCAGCGCGACGACGTCCGGATCGGTTTGATAGGCGCGCACCTCCGCGGCGTCGGCCGCGTCCTGCGCGAGCCGTTGCGCACGGTTCATCGCCGACCACCTCGCTTCCGGGTGTCGACGGTGGTCACGGTCATGGCGCGAGTCAGTGCGTACGACGCGAACAGCGCTGGCAGGGCGAGCACGGCGACGAGCAGCCACGGGCTGCCCGGGTGCGCGATCACCACCCACTGGACGGCGACGATCAAGCCGGCGTTGAATAGCACCCGCCCGACCAGCGACACGAGCCGTGCCCCGCTCCGTGCGGCTTCTGCGGCAGCCTTCGCCCGGCGGGAACCGGCCCGCCAGACCCAGAACAGCACGAGCAGCACGCCGACTCCGGCGAGGATATGCGTGGGTGTCACGGTCAGTCCGTTCATCGCTCACCCCGATCGATCCGCTCGCCGCGCCGCAGCCAGTGCGGGTGCAGCGCGCGCCGGTCGTCGTCGGTCATCGCGCCCCAGACGCCGACCGTCTCGGCGCCGGCTGTCCGAAGCTCCAGTTCAAGACACTCGTCCTGGACCGGGCAGCCACCGCACAAGCGCTTGGCGAACTCCCGATCGTCACGAGCGTCTGGCGGCCCGCCCGCCTTCGGGGTCATGCAGGCTCCATCGCTGGTCACGATGGTGGTCAGGACATCGGTGGGCACCCATCGCAAGCGATCCAGCCGCCACGCGATGCCGATCAGCTGGAGGTCGTCCATGCCGCACCTCCGTCCTGAAGCGCCTTGGCCAGCTCGGCGGAGGAGACCCGCAGGCCGGTCCGGCATCGGGTGGCGCGCAGGGCGCCGGTCCGGATCGCCCGGCTGACCGTGTTGCGGGAGACGCCGAGAATCCACGCGGACTCGGGAATGGTGTGAAAGGTCGTTTTGGTGTTCATGAGAGAACCATTCTGTTGATTTCAAGACTATGTTGTTTATTTCAGCTGTCATGTGGACGTGTTTGTCCGCGCGCCGCGGCAACACGCACCCGCGGCGCTAATGAACGGTTGAAAAGCCGCTAATCTCGGCGCTGAGGCGGAGCGCGGAGGAATACGTGACGGAGGACTGGGCGGCGGTCGCGAAGGCGATCGACATGCGCGTGCGGGAACTGGGCTGGCGGCAACGCGAGCTGGCCGAGCGGTCGCACGTGTCGCAAGCGACGGTGCGCGAGCTTCAGCACCACGTCATCGAGCGGCGCCGCAGCGCCCGAACGCTCGAAGCGCTGTCGACGACGTTGGGCTGGCACCCGCGGCATCTGCTGGCCGTGCTGCAGAACCGCACGCCGCCGCACCCGGACGAGCCGGCCGACGATGGTCACGAGCTCGCATACCGATTGGACGCGCTCGAGCAGCGGCTGGCCGAGATCACAGACCGGCTCGAAGACGTTCAAACGAGCCTGGCGACCGTGGTCGAGCACATCCGGCCGAAGCGTTAGCGAGGTCTTTTCCATGCCTTCAATTCAAGGCTGGAACGGCCTCGCAACCCATGCACAACCACCGCAGCATCACCGCACAACCACCGCAGATCACCGACATTCGGGAGCGCAATGAATCCGGCCGGGGGATGGACGGGACGCACGGCGACGGCATTGCAATCGGCATTACGGCTGAGTCAAGAACGCTTCGCAGAACGCCTGGGAATCAGCGCGCGCACGGTCGGGTCGTGGCACAAGAAACCGAATCTTCGACCGCAGTCAGACATGCAACAGGTCTTGGACACGGCGTTGGCGCAGGCGTCGGACGCCGAGCGCGACCGGTTCGGCGCCTTGACCGGCGACGCACCGGCCAGCGCCTCGCCGGCCGCGTCGAGCGAGGCCGATGAACGCCTGGACGCCGACCCTCACATCGGCGCCGCACTGGAGTGGCTCGACCGTCACGCGCACTGGACGCCGGGTACCGCGCGTCGCGCTGTTGCCGATCGTCTCGCCCGCATCGACGCCCAAGAGCTTCAAGACCGTGGGACGCGGCGTGGTTGGGTCAGCCAACGCGACGTCGCGGCCGCGCTGACCACTTACTACGGCAGCCGGCTCGACGATCACGGCCTGTACACGGCGCAATGCGGTGATCTCGCCATGAACACCAGCGTTCTGACCTGCGCAGACTGGCTCGACCTGGATTGCGAGCTTCGTCCGCCGTATGACCGGCTCCAGGTGCCGAGCGCACAGCCGGAAGCCGACCTAGACCTGGACGACCGCGCCGCCGACCGCGCTGTTCAGCGACTCGCCGAGACGCTGTCCATGAACACCCGGCTCACGGACAGCCCGATCTACCGGCTCACGAGCACGGACATCCGTGAACACCAGCTTCGCGGCACGTTCGGCGTGTCCCAGTTCGTGCACTACGCGCTGACGGCCGACCTTCTCGAAGGTGAACTGGTCGACGCGGTGGCCGCGGGCTCGGCAGCCATGCCGCTCAGGGACCGTTACCTGCCGGACCTGCGCTCGGTGCTCGATGTCGGCGAGCGGCTTTGCGCGGGCGGCGTCCTCGCGCTGACGGCGATCGCCCGGCCCGCCGACCCGTACCGCGGAGAAGCGGACTACTTGCTGCTGGTCCAAGAGCGGTCCGGCAACGTGCTGAACGCGGCGCGCCGGCTCGCGGTGATACCGAAGGGCTTCCACCAGCCGCTGACCGACGTCCGCCGCGACGCGCAGGTGGGCATGACACTCCGCCGTGAGATGGAAGAAGAGCTGTTCGGCCGGCCAGACATCGACAACACCCTGGGTGACACGCTGGCGGCCGATCCGCTGCACCCAACCAAGCTCACCGAGCCGATGAGCTGGCTCATGGCGCAGCCCGGCCGGCTGCGGATGGAGTGCACGGGGTTCGGCCTGAACCTCGTCAGCGGAAACTACGAGTTCGCCAGCCTGATTGTCATCGACGACGAAGAGTTTTGGGCACGCTACGGAGGAGTGGTCGAAGCAAACTGGGAATCCGCGACTCTTCGTCAGTATTCGACTACCGATGACGAGCTCGTCACCGAGTTGCTGGGTGATGTAGCGTGGAGCAACGAAGGATTGTTCGCCATGTCGCAAGGGCTCAGGCGCCTTGCGGAAATCGGCGGAGAGCGCGTGAAACTACCCGCGATTGAATGGGAGATCAGCCAGTGACTGACGGTTGGACCGCCGGCAACGCCAACGAAGATGCGGCGGACACACGCGGCTGGCTGGTCGGCCACTTCATTGATCCGTCACAGGGCGTTCGCTCGTCGAAAGACGTGGAAGTCAAGTGGGCCAACCATCCTGCGGGCGACAAGCGTCCCGAGTGGACCTCAGACGACCAGCGAACCACGCTGGTGATGCTCGTCTCAGGTGAGTTCCGAGTGGAAGTCACCGGCGGGAGCAAGGTCATGAACCGGCCGGGCGACTACCTCATGTGGGGCCCGGGAATCGACCATTCCTGGGAAGCGTTGGCGGATTCGCTTGTCTTGACGGTCCGCTGGCCGTCAGCGACCTAATTCGACTGCGGGAATCCTCGCCCGCCCACCGCCGATCTCGGAGAGTCGACGCAGGCCCTGGAGAAATGCGAACAATCCCTCATTACTCCAGGTTTCGTCACCGATCAGTTCGGTGATCAGGTCTCCGTCGAGAGTCGAGTACTGCCGCAGCCCGGCGGCCTCCCAGTTCGCTTCGACGTCACCGCCGAACCGCGGCCAGAACTCCTCATCTTCGATCACGACCAGGCTGGCGAACTCGTAGTTCCCGCTGACCAGGTTGAACCCGAACCCAGTGCACTCCATCCGCAACCGGCCGGGCCGTTCGGTCAACCACCGCATCGGCGCCGAGAGCCGGGCCGGGTGCATGGGATCGGCGGCCCGCTGGACGCCGGTTGTCCGGTCGACGTCGCCCCTGCCGAACAGCTCTTCTTCCAGCTCGCGGCGCAGCGTGGCGCCGATCCGCGCGTCGGCGCGTTGATCGGAGAGCGGCCCGTGGAAGCTCTTCGGGATGACGGCCAGCCTGCGAGCCGCGTTCACCACGTGCCGCGAGCGCTCCTGCACCAGCAAGAGGTAGTCCGCTTCACCGCGGAACGGATCGGCGGGCCGTGCGATCGCCGTCAACGCGAGCACGCCACCAGCGCAAAGCCGTCCCGGAAGGTCGAGCACGGCCTGAAGATCCGGCAGGTACCGGTCCCGGAGCGGCGTCCGACCCGGTTGTACCGCGCGGCTATCGTGTAGCTCCCGTTCGAGAAGATCCACACTCAGGGCGTACTCGACGAACGGCACCACCTGGACGTCGCCGCCGACCATTTCCGGTCGGATCTGCACGTCCGTGAGCCGATACAGCGGCACGTCCGCGATGCGCACGTCGTCGGCCGCGGCTTCGGCCAGCCGCCGAACCGCCCCGACTTCGTCGACCGGCTCACGTGCCGCATTCTCGTTGGCAGAAAACACAATCCGGTCGTTCACGGCCGTCAACGGGCAAGCAAGGTCCAGCCAGTCCGGCCGGGTCAGGACGCTGGTCGCGACGTCAACCTGTCCGCAGCGCGCGGCATACAGCACATGCCCGGGAACCGAGTCGCGGTAATAGTTCGCCAAGGCGGCTGCAACACGACTCCGACCGGCCGGCGCGTC
This sequence comes from Amycolatopsis sp. NPDC051372, assembly GCF_040682095.1. NCBI lineage: Bacteria > Bacillati > Actinomycetota > Actinomycetes > Pseudonocardiales > Pseudonocardiaceae > Amycolatopsis > Amycolatopsis sp. NPDC051372. The sequence goes on along the minus strand of NZ_JBFBAF010000026.1, from coordinate 27,539 downwards.
GGAATGCGGCTTCACCGGCGCGGCGGTTACCACGCGTCCGCGTGCAGTTCCGGGAGACCACCCAGCGTGCCGATCCAGCCAGCCGAACGCAGGCTCAAGCGCCGAGCCAAGCTCCGCCGTCCCATCCAGCGTCCGCAGGTGGATCAGCTCGCGCAGCTCGTCCGCGGTGCGGCCGAGAACCTTGGCCAGCTTCGGCCACTGGTACGGCAGGGGCGCGTAGTCGCCAGCTTCCCACCGGATGACCGTCGTGCGGTCGACGCCCATCACCTCGGCAAGGTTCTCCTGAGTCAGCCCGGCCGCCTTACGCGCTGAAACAAGCTCCTTGCGTCGACGAACGCTGACCACTCGACCACCTCATCCCGGTTGACGCGATCAGAGCGTATCAGCTGTCATTGCAGGTAAAGGCTCCAAGTGCCGCATTCCCGCCGCGAAACATCAACGTTTCCGCTCTGGGCCACGCCCAACTCTCCGGATTGGATGATTTCAACAGATCCAAAGACCAGGGGGTGGATGTGACCAGCGGCGAACACGGCTCGCGCTTGTACGTGACCTGGCACCGTTGCGTGGCAGACAACCTGGACCACGCCGTCACCGACGAGGCTCTGGCCGATGGCATCGCGCGTCAGGAAGGCCGCTACCACACGCTCTGCGGCCGCAATGTGCTGTTTCACTCCTGCCTGACGCCTCCTGGCCGGCCGTGCGCTACCTGCAAGTCGCTGGTCTGGCTCCGCACGGCCCCGCCGTCGGCCGAACCCGCGTCCCATCGCAAGCCGTCGTGCTGGCGTCGCGTCTTCGGCCGTCTCCAGACTCCGGCTGTCCTGCTGCCGCGCCCGCCTCAACGCGTGCGGCTCATTCCCGAGCAGGACAGCCGGACCACCACGTCGGCGGGGACGGGCAGCACCCCGAGCGCGCCCGTTCCCGCCGACCACCATCACCGGCGGCCGACCCGATGACGGTCTTCATAGCGCGCCCGCTGTCCGGCACGGTCGGCGAATCCCGCCGCGTCGTCCACGTCTTCCCGCTCCCAGCAGGGGGTTCGGCGCCTGAACGGCTGACGGCGTATTGCGGCGTGACGTTCGGCCGGAGCGAGCTTGAGTTGTTGGAACGCCCGGTCGGGATGCCGTGCGTGACCTGCCTCCGCCTCGCACCCACCTCCAGCGACGCCGACCGGGAGGCGATCGAGCGATGACGCCGAGCCCGCCGATCGCACCGGCGTTTCAACGTGAGCTGGACCCGCTGCTGCTCCTGCCGGCGCGGCTGTTCGTACTGTGCCAACTGGTGGACATGCGCTGGCGCAGGGCTGTCGTGGCCGGGACCGCTCTGGGCGTGGATGGGCGGAGTCTCGCGCCCCACCTGATGACCTTGCGCGCCGCCGGATACGTGGAGACCCGGTTCGAGAGAGCAAGCCTGGTGCTCCGTTTGACACCGCGCGGACTCGACGGGATGACCGAGGACGTGACCGCGCTGCGCTCTGTCGCGAACACAGCCGCCGAACTCGTCACTGCGCGGCGCGCTCCGCCCATCCGGTGTGCTGTGACGGGTGTGGCCCGATGCGCTAAACCGCCTGAAGGCGGCTGTTCGTGACGACTGTGACGGGACCCCAGCCGAGCTGTCACAGCCGTCACGCGAGCGTTCTCGCAGGTCAACCGGCATTCGTTGCCGTCACAAGCCGTGTGACGGCCGTGACGGCTATCTCGGACTGCGATAGCCAAGATCGCACGGGACGGGAGACCGCCACTACGGCCCGGTGACGGGCGCTGAGTCTTGGCTGTTCCGGCGTCGCACCCCTCGCGACCATCCGAGCGGAACGGCCGAGTCGGCCCGGCCGGCGCAGGTTGACTGCGCCGGCCGGATACCGGCTTTACCGGGCTACGGCGAGGCCGTCGTGGGTGAGGTTGAGCGCGTCGATCAGGTTGGTACGGCTGCCCGTGCACATGTTGGCTTCCAGCTCACCGTCGTCCGTGTCGCTGGTGAAAGCCAGGACCCGGCCCGTGGTGGCCAGGTCGTACACGGTCAACGGGGTGCTGCGGACTCGGTCGCCGTCCCCGTCGCGGATCGCGGAGTAGAGCTTGTGCACCGCTACGCGCTTGGCGCGCATCAGGTACCGCATCTCGTCGGCCACTCCGGACAGCTCCGACATCGGATCAGCATCCGTGCCTTCGAGGTAGGCAGTCGGCACCCTCAGCTGCTGGATGCGGGCGGGCGCGCACCCCGGCAAGGTGTCCACCAGGCTGGCCGCCATGCCACGCGGCCGGATCCGGTCGAGCTGGATCGACCGGTTGTCGGTGATCAGCCGCACCGCGTCCGGGCCGGCCGCGGCCACGAGGACCGCGCCATTGTCATCCGGGTGGGTTCCGAACGCGGTCCACGAGTAGAACTCCCGCTCCGGCGCAGCCAGCAGCACGAGCGTTGCTCGGAATTCCGGGGCGAGTCGACCGTCAGATGTGGCCAGCCGCAGCGCGGTGAACCGGGACAGCGAGCGCCTGCTGAGTTCCTGGGCGAACTCAGCTGTCGAATAGCTGTCGTCCGGGTCGACCACAGTCGGGAGTTCGCCCAGCTCGGCCAGCTTCCACGCGACGAAGAACGCCGATCGCGGCATCCGGACCGGCTTGTCGATGATCGTCATCGTCGTGCCTCAGCCGCCGATTGTCGGTGGGGTCGGCGGGAGCCCGGTCAGCGGGTCGCGCAGCCGGCCGTCCTCGTCGTCGACGATGTCGAACGCGGAGTCGTCCTCCAGCACGTATTTGCGCTGGTGCTCCTTGTCCTCCTCGCCCTTGCCGCCCTTACCGGCACCACCCATGCCGCCCATCCCGGACGAACCCCGACCGCCGGCGGCACCGCGCGCCCCCGCACCCGCCCCTCCACGCCCCACCGATTCCTCCGCACCAGCACCGGCGCCGGAACCGGCGCCCAGCCGGCCGGCAGAGCCGCCCGCGCGGCCAACACCGCTCACGCCGCCCGATTCACCACCGCCGAAACCGCCACCACCAAACCCGCCGGTCGGGCCGAACCCGCCGATGCCACCCGGCGACCACGAGTTGCCGCCGCCGGGCGGCACCGACGACGGCGGCGTCCAGCTCGGCCCGCCAGTCGGATTCGTGGATGGCGGAGTCCACCCCGAGGTCGTCGTCCCGTCACCCGGCCCGCTGCCGGGCTGGAAACCAACGGGCGTGGTCGCGCCAGGCCTGTTGGTTACTGGGACCGTCGGACCCTGCCCCTGCGTGAACGTCGGCGACGAGCCACCGGTCGAGGGCTGGTAGCCAGCAGAGCTGCCCGGGCCGCTGGCGGTCGTGTCGTGGGAGTTCGGCCCAGATCGCTGGCCGGGGACAGGGTGCCCCGAGCCGATCGTGACGTTCCCGCCGCCGAAGTCCGCCAGCTGTCCGTAATCGCTCTTCAGTCCCTGACCGGCGGTCTGCGCGTGGGCCGCGTACCCCTGGTATTTCTGGAGGTTCTGTTGACTGATGTTGTTGTAGTCCTGGATCTGCTTCTCCGTGTCGGTCTGCCACCAGGCTGCCTCGTCGAAGAAGTTCTTTTGCGGAGGATTCGCCGGCATTGGCTGCAACGAGGACTTCATCTCGTCGAACCCATGCGCCAGGTCGCTGACGTTCTGCGAGTTGGACGTGAATGTCTCGGACGCCGATTGGGATACGTCCGCAAGCGGTCTGATTCGAGCCTGCGCTGCGTCGGCGCCGCTTCCGGTCCACACCGATTCCAGATTCGAACTCAGCTGCTGCACGCGACCGCTCATTTCCGCGTGCTGCTGCGCCAATTGCGACGCCTGCGCGCTGCCATCGTGCCACACTGGCGCGCCTTTACTCGCCATGACCATCTGCACCAGGTCGGAAGCCGGAACGGTCTGTTCGCCGAGATTCCCGTGGTAGAGGTCGCCGAACCAGTTGCCCACATCGCTGAGCCGGTCACCAGCCCAGTCAGCCGCGTCTTCAAGGCCGTCCCCGACCGCCTTGGCGGTGTCACCTACCCAACCGAAGAACCCCATTACGAACCGGCCTTCTGCCTAAGGTTCGTCATCACCATGTCGGCGACCTGCTCGGCCGCCTGACACGGGTTGAGCTTGCCCTTTTTCGCGGGGCCGAGGCCGACCGACACATCAATCGTTCGCTGGTCGTTGATGCCGATCGTGACCTGGCAGAACTCGTCGGGTGCACCACCGTTCGTTACGTGCGCGACCGCCGGAAAGCCCTGCACGTGAGTCGGCTGCCAAACCACAGCCTTCGGCTTGGTGTTCTGGTACCAGCTGCTCAAGCCATCATTCGTGGCGGTGTCGTACGCGACATCGACGGATGAACCTTTTTCACTGTTCGTCCAGGTGCAGCTCACCCCGAGGCCGGCCGTCGTGGTGGGCGAGCCCGCCACGACCTTGCCGAGAACGTCGGTCAGCTGACTCGACGTCAGACCTTCCTGGCATGGCTGGGCACCCAGAAGCGACGACTGCAACGGGTTCGAGACCTTCGGTGCACCGGCATACGGCAGCGACACATTCTGCGCAGAATCAGCGGGTGCACTCGGCGAGGGACTTGTGTTCGGATTAGGAGTTCCCGAACTGCAACCCGCCACCACCACCGCGGCAACGACGGAACCGCAGGCCACGACGAAGTTCCGCGAATTCATCCGATCATCCCTCCGCCGCTGTTTGCGGCCTTGTTCACGTCTGTGGTGGCATTGCTATCAGAGTCCTGCGTGATGCCCAGAGCCTTTTCCAACCGGCTGATCAGCTCTCCGACGTAGTCGTGCTCACGCTGAACGTGTCCGAGACCGTATCCGAACGCGCCGACCTGTCCGCCTGATCCGGTCAGGAGGGTGTTGTAGCCGTTGCTTGCTGGGTCGGCTGCAGGTGGACTCAGGTGTGTCAACCGCTCCGCGACCGGGATCATCTTCGCGAGATCGTCGCGAATGCCCTGCGCGTCCTTGAGCATGGCAGTCGCCTCATCGCGACTGAGAGTGAACCCCTGACCGCTCGACACCGCAGCCCCGCCGGCACCAGCTCCACCGCCTACCGCGGACCCTGCGGCTGTCGCCGCGCCGAAAGCGTCAGTGATATTGAAGTCCAGCCCTGCTAGCCAGCTGCCTGCCGCAGGCGCCTGTTGCGCCATGGTGCACCCCTCGTTTGACACACGTCAGCCACGCGTCGGAGCCGCCCATCCGATGGCAACTCCGCACGTCACAGTAACCGATCACTCACGGCGGGGTGGTCAAACCGTGCAACATGTGCTGGCTGGCCCGTCATACCGCGACCTGTTTCGCAGCGTGCCCCCGCAACAAGTCGGTGGCCTAGGTTACCGTTCGCCTGACCGTGCCACACTCCTGCAGCCGGGGTGTAACGGACGGCATACGCTAGGCGACATAGGCGTGAGTTCTGCGGACAGGGGTGTGAGCGTTGATCACGGGTGAGCTCAGAAGCAAGATCGATCGCGTCTGGGACGCCTTCTGGTCAGGTGGCATCTCGAACCCGTTGGAAGTGATCGAGCAGATCACGTACCTGATGTTCATCCGCCGTCTCGATGACCTACAGACGGCTAAGGAGCACAAGTCCAACCGACTGAAGCAGCCGATCGAGAACCCGATCTACACCGCAGACACCGAGATGCTGCGCTGGTCCCGGTTCCGCGACCAGGCGGCAGACGACATGCTTACCCTCGTGCGTGACCGCGTGTTCCCGTGGCTGCGCACCCTTGGCGGTGACGACTCGACCTATGCCCATCACATGAAGGACGCGCGGTTCACGATCACCACATCGAACCTGCTGGTCAAGGTCGTAGACCTGCTCGATGAGATCCGATTCGGTGAGCTGGACGTCAAGGGCGACCTGTACGAGTACATGCTCGGCAAGATCGCCACGTCCGGTCAAAACGGGCAGTTCCGGACACCCCGGCACATCATCCGGCTGATGGTGGAGATGACCGCGCCCGGGCCGAAGGATGAGATCTGCGACCCGGCATGCGGCACGGCTGGCTTTCTCGTGTCCGCCGCCGAGTACGTCAGCCACACCCACAAGGACGCCTTGCTCACACCCAAGCAGCGCGAACACTTCAACAACAGCATGTTCCACGGATTCGACTTCGACAGCACGATGCTGCGAATCGGCTCGATGAACATGCTTCAGCACGATGTCGGAAACCCCGACATCCGCTACCGCGACTCCCTCGCCGAAAGCGCCGCCGACGAGGCGGAACGCTACTCGCTGATCCTGGCCAATCCGCCGTTCGCCGGCAGCCTGGACTACGAGTCCACCGCAAAAGACCTGCAGCAGGTCGTCAAGACGAAGAAGACCGAACTACTGTTCCTCGCTCTGTTTCTGCGCCTGCTCAAGCCCGGTGGCCGCGCCGCAGTGATCGTGCCGGATGGCGTCCTGTTCGGCTCCACCACGGCACACAAGAAGCTGCGGAAGACTCTGGTCGAGGACCACAAACTCGACGCCGTGGTCAAGCTGCCGAGCGGAGTCTTCAAGCCGTATGCAGGAGTCTCGACGGCGATCCTATTCTTCACTAAGACCGGCGTCGGTGGCACCGACCAGGTGTGGTTCTACGAAGTCACTGCCGACGGCTTCAGCCTCGACGACAAGCGCAACCCTCTGCTGGACGAGGACAAGCTTGGTGCCGTACCCGCTTTCGGCGCGCTTAACGACGATGAGCATGAGAAGAACAACCTGCCCGATGTCCTGTGCCGCTGGAACCTCCGCAACGGCAGCGAGCAGCAGCGAACGCGAACCGAGCAAAGCTTCTGCGTGCCCAAAGACGACATCGCCGCGCAGGGCTACGACCTCAGCCTCAACCGCTACAAGGAAATCGTCCACGAGGAAGTCGAACACCGCCCGCCCCTCGAGATCTTGGAGGACCTCGCCCGCATCGAAGCCGAGATCCAGCAAGGTATGAGCGACCTGAAGGGCATGCTGGGATGAATGATCAAGTTGTCCCACTGGGAGATATTTGCGAATTCAAATACGGAAAGAGTCTTCCTGCCGTTTCGCGCAATCCTGGACCTTATAAGGTTTACGGGTCAAATGGGCAAGTGGGCAATCATGAATCAGCCCTAACGAGCGGGGCTGCCGTAATCATTGGCCGCAAGGGATCTTTTGGAGAAGTACATTACTCAGTTGACCCGTGCTGGCCCATTGATACAACATACTATGTCGACGAAAATTCCACCAAATGCGACCTAAAGTGGCTTTCTTGGCGTCTAGCGGGTCTTGGCCTTAAAGATTTGAACCGGGCCGCGGCGATACCTGGACTGAGTCGGGACGATGCATACCGGAGGAAGCTACTTGTTCCTCCCGTCGAGGAGCAGCGCCGGATCGCGCAGATGTTGGATCAGGTGGACGCGCTGCGCGCTAAGCGTCGCGAGGCTATCGCTCTCCTCGATGACCTCGCTCAGTCCATCTTCCTGGACATGTTCGGAGACCCCGCAAGCAATCCCAGAGAGTGGCCTTTGGTTCAGGTTGGAGACCTCCTGGAGTCTGCGTCCTATGGAACCAGTGCGAAAGCGTCACTTACAGGAACGATTCCTGTACTGCGCATGAACAATATAACTAAGACCGGTGATATTGACATGACCAAACTGAAGTATATGAATGCCGACGAGGTTGGCGATCGCTATCGGGTTCATCAGGGTGATGTCTTGTTTAATCGTACCAATAGCCCGGAGCTCGTGGGAAAGACTGCGATCTACCGGAGATCCGAGCCTCTTGCATACGCCGGGTACCTTATCCGTGCTCGCGTGAACGAATCCACAAACCCTGAGTACCTATCCGCATTCCTGAACACCAAGTACGCTAAGCGAGTTTTGCTTGGAATGTGCAAATCGATCGTTGGTATGGCGAACATAAACGCGAAGGAATTGCGTTCGATTCGAATTGCTTGCACTCCAGCTGACCTTCAGGATGAATTCGCCAAACGGGTGATTTCGATCGAAAGAATGAAGGCTATCCAACGAGATCAACTCAAGGTACTAGATCAGCTCTTCGCATCCGCTCAGCAACGGGCTTTCCGGGGCGAGCTGTGGGCTGACGAAGCAGCCTGACCGCCTAGGACCACCCCGATCCCGTCGCACCGGCAGAGAACCAGAAAGGACGCCGCATGAGCAACTTCGGGTTCCTCCAGGCCGAGTGGCCTGACCTGTGCGGTGAAGTAGCGCGGGCCGAACGGTTGGCTGTCGTGGATCCGCGGGCGGCGGTGTTCTACGCGCGGCGGTCGGTGGAGCTCGCGGTGACCTGGATGTTCGAAGCCGACAGTTCGCTGCAGCGACCGTACCGGGACGACCTGGCGGCGATGTTGAACGAGCCGACGCTCGTACGGGTTGTGGGTCCGGCGATCCGCACGAAGATGGATCTCATTCGCCGCCAGGGCAACATCGCCGTCCACCGGAGAGTGCCGGTGCCGGTCAACGACGCGATGCGCGTGCTGTCCGAGTTGTTCCATGTCATGTACTGGCTGGTTCGGACGTACACCGTGCATGACGAAAATCGCCCCAAGCCCGGCCTCGCCTTCGACCCGCAACGGGTGCCGCGGCCGGAGCCGGCGAGTGTTCGGGTGGCTAGGCAGACTGAGCTGCAGAAGCAAGCCGAACAGTTTGCCGAACAACAGGCGGCGCTCGCGGCGGAGCGGCGCAAGAATCAAGATCTGGACGCCGAATTGCAAGTGCTTCGCGCCCAGATCAAGGCCGCGAAGTCGGAGAACGAGGCGCGGGTCGATACCCACGACTATCAGGAGGCGGACACCCGCGCGCACATCATCGATGTGCTGCTGGCGGAAGCGGGCTGGCCGTTGGACCAGCCGCGGGACCGAGAGTTCCCGGTCACGGGCCTGCCGGAGTCTGCGTCCAAGACCGGCAAGGGGAAGGCCGATTATGTCCTGTGGGGCGCCGATGGCCGGCCGCTTGCGGTGGTCGAGGCCAAGCGCACGACACGGGACGCGCAGGTCGGTCAGCATCAGGCGAAGCTGTACGCGGATGCACTAGAAACCGAGTTTGGGCAACGACCGGTCATCTTCTACACCAACGGCTACCACACCTATCTCTGGGACGACCTGAACTATCCGCCCCGTGAGGTCCAAGGCTTCTACACCCAGGACGAACTACAGCTGCTGGTGCAGCGCCGGGCCGGTCGACAAAGCTTGGCGAAGCTACCCATCAACGCGGAGATCGCGGGTCGCACCTACCAGACGCACGCCATCCGACGGGTCGCCGAGAGGTTCGAATCGGAGGCCGGGCGGCACGCTCTGCTGGTGATGGCGACGGGTTCGGGCAAGACTCGCACTGTCATCGCGCTGGTCGACCTGATGATGCGCGCGCAATGGGCCAAACGGGTGCTGTTCCTCGCGGATCGTCAGGTGCTGGTCAAGCAGGCCACGAACGCGTTCAAGCAGCACCTGCCGGGCGCGACGCCGGTGAACCTTTTGGAGGACAAGAACTCCCAGGGGCGGGTTTACGTTTCAACGTATCCCACGATCATGAACCTCATCAACGACACCGGCAGCGAGGACACTCGCCGATTCGGTCCGGGCTACTTCGACCTCGTCGTGGTTGACGAGGCACACCGTTCGATCTACCAAAAGTATGGCGCGATCTTCGATTACTTCGATGCCCTGTTGGTCGGTCTGACCGCAACACCGAAGGACGAGATCGACCGCAACACCTACCGCCGTTTCCACCTGGAGGACGGCGTCCCCACCGATGTCTATAGTCTCGAAGAAGCCGTCGCAGACGGGTACCTTGTGCCCGCTCGGGCAGTCGAGGTGCCGCTGAAGTTCCAGCGCGGCGGCATCAAGTACGCGGACCTCTCCGAGGAGGAAAAGGAACGTTGGGAGGAGCTGGACTGGGCCGAGGACGGCGCAGTCCCGGACGAGATCAGCTCAGCGGAGTTGAACAAGTACCTCTACAACGACGACACCGCTGATCTTGCGTTGCGAACGTTGATGACCCACGGAGTCAAGGTCGCCGGCGGTGACCGGCTCGGCAAGACCATCATCTTCGCGGCGAACAATGATCACGCCGAGCACATCGCGAAGCGGTTCAATGTGAACTATCCCGAATACGCCGGCCACTTCGCGCAGGTCATCACCTACCGAAAAGAAAACGCCCAAAGCCTCATCGACGACTTCTCCCAGCCGGACAAGGATCCACACATTTCGATTTCCGTCGATATGCTCGACACGGGAGTCGACATCAAAGAAGTGGTGAATCTAGTCTTTTTCAAACTGGTGCGTTCCAAGACCAAGTTCTGGCAGATGATCGGCCGCGGCACCCGACTATGCCCGGACCTGTTCGGACCGAACCAGGACAAGGATGGCTTCCTGGTGTTCGACCTGTGCCAGAACATCGAGTTCTTCAACCAGAGCATGATGAAAGCCGAAGGAAAAATCGGCCCATCGCTTGCTGAACGGATCTTCGCCGGCCGTGCCGACCTCCTGCTCAGCCTCGACTCCGAGGCCGGTCAGGCGAACGCGGCGCCCGACGAAGATGGCACCGCCAGTACGGCCGGTCTGCGCCGGGACCTCGCCGAGCGGCTGCACCAGGAAGTCACGGCCATGAACGTGGACAACTTCCTCGTCCGACCCAAGCGGGAGTACATCGACAAATTCTCCGGGCTGGACGCCTGGCTTTCCCTCACCCAGGACAGTCATGCTCAGGTCGTCGACCACCTCGCGGGCCTGCCGACTGCGTTCCGTGACTCCGACAGCAGCGAGGAAGCCAAACGTTTCGACCTACTGGCCTTGCGGCTCCAGCTGGCTGTGTTGAGGGCCGACGCCGGTTATGACCGTCTCCGCGGGCAGGCCCAGGAGATCGCTTCGGCCCTGCAAGATCAGTACACAATCCCGGCCGTCCATGCCCAGCAAGCGCTGATCGAAGAAGTAGTCGGCGACGAGTGGTGGGTCGATGTGACGCTGCCAATGCTGGAGTCGATGCGACGTCGGCTGCGCAGCCTGGTCAAGCTCATCCCCAAGGCCCGTCGCAACATCGTCTACACCGACTTCGCCGACGAACTCGGCGAATTGAGTGTCGCGCAGCTACAGGGCACAGCCATCGGCACGAACCTGACCCGCTTCGAGCACAAGCTCAAAATGTACCTGCGAACGCACGAGAGTCACATCGCGATCCAGAAGCTCCGTCGTAACCGGCAAATCACCGCCACCGACCTTGCCGAACTCGAACGGATCTTCATCGACTATGGCATAGGCACCGACGATGAAATCCGGCGCGCCGAGGCCAAAGCCGGTGGCCTCGGCCTGTTCCTGCGCTCCCTGACCGGTCTCGACCGTGAGGCGGCAGTCGGAGCGTTCGGGCAGTTCCAACGGGGAAAAACCTTCAGCTCAGCTCAGTTACGGTTCATAAACCAACTCATCGACTACCTCGCCCATAATGGCACCATCGCCGTTGACGTCCTGTATGCTCCGCCGTTCGTCCACATTGCCCCTGGCGGCCCCGAGGAGCTCTTCCACGAAGACGAAGTCGACGCCATGGTCAAGACTGTCGAAGCTGTGAACGCGACGGCCGTGCCGGCGTAGCGCACGGCTGCGCAACGGCGAGCGGAAGACCAGCGGACGACTGTTGCGGGAGCATTTGCCCCTCGGGCCGGACCACGTTGCGCGGCGAGTTTCGTCGGGGCTGACGCTGGCGGGCCGGGTCGAGCGACGCAGTGACATCGACCGGGTGCCCTGGCTCATCCACGGGCTGCCCGGCGTAGTGGGGACGCAACCGGGCTGGACTACGTTTGGAAGGACGTGGCCTGACCCGGCGTCGGCTCAGAACGGAGAGTTGTCCTCGTGTATCGAGAACAAGCTGTCCACTACCCACTCCATCAAGTGGTCCTGAAGGGCGGGATCGATCGTGACCGGGCGACGGAGGACTACGTACTTTGCGAGCTCGCAGATCGCACCGGCCACCCAGTCCGCAACCTGTAGCTGTGGAACTTCTTTGCTGTCGGCGAAAATGAATTTGTCGACAGGAAAGGTGGGCAACTTCGTTCCTGGTACCAGGGGATTGTCCAACTGGTCGGCAGACCGGAAAAGGTCAAGACTTCGGTCCGTAACGCCCGACTGGTCATGGACGACGTCGAAGCGGCCCAGCTCAGCGAACCAGGCCCGGCAAATATACTCGACGCAGGGGATCGCCGGATCGAGAGTGTCTTCGTGCCAGCCGCTTGACCGTGCCTCCCGATAAGAATTGGCCGCCTCGGCGAGGTCGGTCAGAAGCCAGTCGATCGCTCGCCGACTGTCCGAGTTCAACGTCCGCCGATAGGAGTTCACGGCTGCGAACATCGTGGTCAACTCCGCGGTACCCGGATTGCGCGCGTAGCGGACAAAGGCGTCGAGCATGAGGTTGAACTCGCGTGGATTACCGAACTTCGGCCCGCCGAGGTAGAGGAGGTTGGCGATTTTCGGAGCTTCCCGCGTGGCGTGAATATCGACGCCGTACTGATCCGTGCGCTCCTTGATGATGAGGTCGACGAACTTTGTCACAACCATCCACCGTTTGTGAATCACGTAGACCTTGGCCGCCTCAGCTGGTATGGCGAAGAGCCCTGCGGCGATAGCACGTCGACCTCGCGCCGTCCGCCTTAGAGTGCTGAACTTCAGCTCGTGGCGGCCGACGTCGGGGCGGAGTTCCGCCTGCGCCGCCGCGATGACCTTTTCGGTGGCCTCTGCGTCGAGGAACACGCTGGCCAAGGTGAAGGCGGGCTGGTGCTCGTCGAGCAGGTTTTCGCCGGCGTTGCCGGACTCGTCGAAGTAGACCGTAGGTAGAGCGCTGTCGTCCATGGGGTAAGAATCGGCCGCCGACTGACTAGGTGCAAGGCTATTTCGCGCCGGCAACGTCAGCGTAGCTGGGCGGAATCGACAAGCCCGCTCCGTCCGGGGTGCCCGACCGGACACATCTCGCCGAGCGGGGCGGCGCGGCGTGTTCCGTACCGGGTTTGATGGAGACCAGCAAGCCTGGATGATGAGGACTGATGGCCCCACCGAAGAAGTACCCAGACGAGCTGCGTGAGCGGGCAACCCGGATGGCCGTGGAGGCGCGCCGGGACCCGGCTGCGGCGACTGGTGCGATCAAGCGGATCGCCGAGCAGCTCGGGATCCACCCCGAGGCACTGCGGACCTGGGTCAAGCGCGCGGAGATCGATGCCGGGGACCGGCCGGGCACCACGACCAGCGATGCGGAGCGGCTCGCGCAGCTGGAACGGGAGAACCGTGAGCTGCGGCGAGCGAACCAGATCTTGAGGTCAGCGGCCAGTTTCTTTGCGGCGGAGCTGGACCGTCCGTCGCGATGAAGGTCGCGTTCGTCGACTCCCAGCGGGAGGAACACGGTGTCCAGCCGGTCCTGCAGGCGCTCGCGCAGACGCCCGCCGAGATCGCACCGTCGACGTACTACGCGGCCCGTTCCCGCCCGGAATCGGCGCGTGCAGCACGAGACCGGGAGCTGACCGGGACGATCAAGCGGGTGCACCAGGACAACTACGGCGTCTACGGGGCGAGGAAGGTCTGGGCCGAGCTGCACCGCGAGGGCGTCGACGTGGCCCGGTGCACGGTCGAGCGCCTCATGCGCGAGAACGGACTGCGCGGCCTGCTGCGCGACAAGTCTCCGCGCACGACACGACCAGCGACGGAGACCAGCAGGCCCGCTGACCTGGTGAACCGGGACTTCACGGCCACGCGTGCCAACGAACTGTGGGTCGCGGACATCACCTACGTGCGCACCACCGCCGGCTGGGTCTACGCCGCGTTCGTGCTCGATGTCTTCTCCCGCCTGATCGTGGGCTGGCAGGTCGCCACCAGCCTCTACACGGATCTGGCGCTGGACGCGCTGCAGATGGCCATCTGGCGCCGCCAGGCCGCCGACGCGGACCTGACCGGGCTCGTCCACCACAGCGACCGCGGCGTGCAGTACCGGGCGCTTCGCTACACCCAGCGACTCGACGAGGCCGAAGCTGTCACATCTGTTGGCAGCAAAGGAGATTCCTACGACAACGCGATGGCAGAGGGTTTCAACTCGCTCTACAAGGCCGAACTCGTCCGCAACAAGGGCCCGTGGCGAGGCATCGACGACCTCGAGATCGCCACCATCGAGTACATCGACTGGTACAACAACCGACGCCTGCACGGCGAGCTCGGACACGTGCCGCCCGCCGAATACGAAGCACTACACGCGATGACCCACCCAGTCACCGCAACCCTGGAAACCAACTAATCCAGTCTCCACCAAACCCGGTACTTGACACTCGTGCAGCGCTGTCGACCAGATCGTCGTACGTTAGCACCTGGACTCGGGTCAGGTGCGCGTTGTACGACCTGATGGTTTGGTGGATCTGTTCGCTCGTGATCCCGTCCGTGGCCTCCAACTCCGCATTCCCGATCACCACCGTGCCCCTGGCCCGTCGGTAGTCGTAGTTCACGCCGAGCTCGTTGTGCTCATAGGTCTGCAGCGAGGTTCCCAGGTCGTCCAGACCACGGAGGTAGTTCATGCACTGTCCGATCGCTTCGTGCACGTCGGTCGACACGATCAGGTGATTGCGCTGCTTCTTGACGAGACTGTGGCCCGGCCGCTTGAGCTCGATCACGTGGATGCTGCGGTCAGCGCAAATGAGCGGGATGTCGTACTGGTCAAGGAGGACGCCATCGCGTCGCTCGCGTACTCCGACGTACTGCCCGCCGAAGATCCAGAATTTCCGACCGATCAGGCTTTGGACGGTCTCCTCTTTGGTGGTCGGGTCAAGGACGAGCTCGCGCAGCGCTGCCACCACTCGGCGCCTGCGGTGGATGACGTCGAGGTCGACCGCCAGCCGGCCGGCTGAAGTCGAGCTTAACCCCGCGACAACCTCTCCGAGGTCGTCGCGTCGTGCGAGGCGGCGGCCCAACTCTGCGGCCCCGACATTGGTCTGCTGCCGGGCTGTCCGCACTTGCTTGATCCGCGCCGCGATCTTTTCAGCGAAGTCGGTGAATCCCATCTCGGGATCGGGCTCGCGCACCGTCACGTTGGGCGGAGGCGTCGCCACCAGTAAACACGCTGAGTCATACATCCCGTCACGCAAGACACGCCGGAAGAAGTCGCTGAGCTGGTCTTCGGGCGGCTTCGGCGGTTCTGGCGAGGTGCCCGGCGCGCTCGGTCCTGGAAGAGGGGTCGACGTCGTGGCTACCTGATCTTCAAGTACATACAGGAGGCCAAGGGCGGGTTTCAGTTCGCGAACCGATGGCTGGTCGTAGGGGCGGGAGACATCAGCACCCCGAGCGACGATGTCGTCCATCCTGTTTCCGATGTTCTTGCGGAACGCCGAGCCACGCATGGAGATGATCTCGATCCCGGCGACGGGCATCTGGTCCTCGATCACGAGAACGTCCCAGGATCGCCCGGCGCGGTGGTAGCCACCAGGGAGAGCCATCGATTGGTTGGTGTGAATCGTCGATCGGTCGACGCCACACCTCGCGAGTTCGTCGACCACCGCATCTTCCAGATGTTGGTATGCGCGTCGGCGACGTAGGTCGTTGGTGGCGGACCAGTGGTCCCGGATGGCTTCTTCCGCGGCATGGGCAGTCACGGGCTTCATCTTTCCGCAACCCGCCCAAGACGGGTAACAGGTGGCCCTTTTGCGAGTGGTTTCCGGACGTTCGAGAGCCGAGTTCGAGCTCAGCGCCCTCGGCGCACCTATCCAGCAGCAGCGGGCGCTGAAACCGAACCGGACTGGCACCCAGCTCGATCACTTGCTGATGGACCACGCTCCGTCGCCGCGCAACTAGCGCTGACCTGCGTGTACGCGATCCATCAACCGACCTCGAGCGTTGTGGTTAGCGTGCAAGATCGTCTCGGACACTCTTTTATCCCACGAATCTTCAGATCCGTGGGGTAATCTCTATATCGGTCCATGGCTAACACCGCCTGATGGTATCGGTCGCTCGCCGATTGCAGGGAATGCGCGGCGATGCCCGTCAGCGGCCACCGTCCGGTGCTCCGGTGCCGTGCCCGTGTGGTGACTGCAGTCCAATTCGAGGGGCAGCTGATCCGGTTGTCGTGGCGGGTAGGTGACCTGCCGCGCGACGGCCGGCCGAAGTTCGCGAGTCTCGTGACCGCACAGGATCTCCAGCCCGCGGGTACGAAGGTCCTCACGCATCTCGCGCGGGCTGCGGTCGTCGGCCTGTCCGTTTTCGTGAAGCAGGCCCGCCAACGTCAACAGAAGGTGATCCTCCCGCACATAGACATTGCGTGGCCCATGAGCCGGCCGAGGTGCGGCCGTGCTGTAGCCGTGACGGCAGCGATACCCCGGGCGGCCATGAACCCAGTGCGCCTCCAGCCGACGACCGCACACCCCGCAAACGACCAACCCGGACAACTCGTACTCGCGCGTGTCGCCATCCTTGGTGTGCCGCCCGGAGCGAACCCGCTGGACAGCGATGAACGTGTCCTCGTCGACCAACGGGGCATGAGCCAGACGCTCGGACACCTCCCACGCCCCCGCAAGATTCCAGCGCACAGCGCCCGAGCCACGACCACTCGGACGTCCACCGGCGCCGTGGCCTTGGGTGGTCTGACGGTTCCAGACCTGCCGGCCGGTGTACCTCGGGTTCTCCAAGATCATCCCGACGGTGCGGGCAATCCACCGCGCCCCCGACCGATGCGAGTTCCTCGCCGGATCCGCGCTCGACGGGCACGGAATACCACGCTCATTCAACTCCCGCGCCAACGACGCGATCGACCGGCCGCTGGCACGCTCGGCGAACATCCATCGCACCCATCGCGAGGTCGCCGGGTCCGGCTCGAGCCTGTGCAAACGCCGACCCCATCGTGCGTGGGTCACGTTCGGATGAGGCCCACCGTCTGCCAACCGATACCCGTAAGGAGGACGACCGCCAAGAAAACGCCCCTGCAACCGTGTCTGCGCACGCATCGCTGCCATGACCCGGTGCCGAGTCCGCACAACCTCACGCTGTGCCTGCGCGCCCAGCAGCGTCATCAACGCCCGATGAACAGGACTGTCCAACTCCACCGGGCCGCCAGCCTCAGGCAACCACACCCGCACACCCACCGCATTTAGCCGAGCGACCACCTCTCGGAACTCGTTACCGTGGAAAGCCCGCTCGTACTCACCCACCACCACGGCATCAAACGCACGATCCGGGCTCTCCGCAGCGGCCAACAACTCAGACGCCGCCGGACGCTCCGGCCACGACCACCGCCGCGACCGGCCCTCATCGAAGAACTCGACTACGACCTCGCCGACACCCTCGACCAGCTCATCCGCGACCGCGCGCTGCCAGGCACGAGACGTCCGCGGGTCTTGGAACTCACTGGTCGACATCCGCCCGTAAAACGCAAACCGCGCACCTTCTGGCGCCCGGTCAGACGCACGCGCCACACCACGCCGAGCAGCCACAGCCCCGGCAAACCCCGCACCAGTCAATCCGCCCACCGCAGCTCCCTCCGTCGGTCCGAAACCGAAACCGCGCAGGGACTGACCGATGACGACAGACGAGCGACCACCGCCCGAACAGAGCAACGATCGCGCGATCCTTCGACGACCGACGCGCTGTCCAAAGGCGGTGGTGCGCGCCACCGGGACGGCGTTCTGCGTGGGTGGGGATCTCAGCGAGCCGTTGACCGCCGCTGTCCGTGGCCCGCTGTCGGAGCCAGGTGGACATGGTGCTGATATGCGACTATCGCATCGCCCCGACACCATCCGCTGGTGAGGGGCTACATCTAGGCAGGTGCGGTCCCGCGCGACGGCGGCTGCCGCTACCACCCACGCCCGGTCGGGAGTTCACGGAGCCCTGCGCCTGCCGCGCGACGAAATCGTCATCACCGCGCAGGCACTGAAGTGGTACCTGGTCGACGATGGCTGCCCGGCGCCGAAGTGCCTCGTGTATGCGGCGAGGCCCCGGTCGCTCTGGACGGTCGAGGCGTGGCCGAGCGCAGCGTGCTCGGCCACGCGAGGAACCCGCCAGCGTGATCCGCTCCCCACCACCTTGCCTGCGCCGTCTACGCGCGTCTCCAGAACGAGTGCTGATTGCGGTTACTGGTGCTTCGCGGTTGCCCTTTCAACCGGACCATGCCGGGCCAGCTCAGGCTCCGCCGGGCACGCCGGCGCGGCGCTGCGCCCTGATGTCCGGATCCCGGTCGATCCAGCCTTTTCCTTCCGCGGCAATTCCTTCCAGGATGTGCAGCGTGTGCTTGAAGCCCGCGTTATCGAGGTTCAGGTCGGCCATCTTCTTGGGATCCTCGCCCTCTCCGACGCCCACTTGGTCATCGATCACTCGGATCTGGCGCGGCTGTCCGTTCATCAAGGTAAGTTCCAGGGCGTGCCGCAGCTCGTCGGTGATTTCGACGTGCACCGACGACACCGCGTCGAAGCGATAGTTGGTGCGCGCTTCGTCGCCGAATCGGACCCGTTCGAAGTCGAGTTCGGCCATGCATTCCCGCACTCCGTCGACAGTGATCAGAAAAAGCCGGAGGTCGTATTTCGAATACCGCCAGGGCCCGTTGCGCACCCGTGCTCGTTTGGAGTGGTCTCCGGGGGTCTGCAGGAACGCATATGCGAGCACGTCTCGCCAGGCCAGCTTGTAGTGCGACAGGGCCTTGTCGAGGACCATGATGCGATCATAACTGAGCCAGTCCTCCATCTCCTCTTCACTGGGCCGGGTATTATCCAGCTTTTGAGACCACCGACGGTATTCATCCTTCCTGGCCGCAAATATCCGCTCCCGTTCCCTTTCCTGGTCGCTGATCCGGCGGCGCTCGCACAAGATGTGTCCCCAGCCCGAAACGGCCGCCCAGGCCCCGGCGAAAGCCAGCACCGCCGCTGCGGCGTTGGGTAAGATCTCGATTCGGACAGCGACCGACCCGACGTACAAGCTACCAGCAAGCACGGCAACGCATGACAACACACAGGACATCTGCGTAACCGGCCGAACGCGGTACTGCTCGCGGTAGTCGAACAAGGTGCCGTGCTTCCAGCGCTTTCGTGCGTCCCGCGCGTGGAAGCGGATCAGCCAGTGCACCCGGCTGGCCTCTGTCCTGGTTTCCCGGTAGATGTCGACAAGTTCATTGCGCAGCGCCGCTTGGAATCCCGCGCTCTCCCGCAGCCATGCTTCCCGCTCGATGCCGTGCGGCACGAACTTCCCGAAGTAATACCTGACCTCGTGGTCGACGCTCCGAGCAAACCCCGGCTCGTCGTAATACGCGCGGGCACCAAAGCGAGAAAAGGCCCGTTGCTTCGCAGCCAGCCGTCCCGCGAGATGCCGCCACTCCAGCCCGGTGCGCGCGGCGACGACCCCGAGCGCAACGAGCAGCACGTAGGCGAGAATCGGCAGCGCTTGCCCGCTCGACAGGATGGTCCGCCCCAGATAACCCAGCATGCCGACCGCGACGAGGGTGCCGAGCGCTGCTCGGACGCGGTCGCGTGCGCTGACTGTCGACGGCGACACCAGCCGCGCTCTCGGTTTGGCCGGGATGGGATGGAAGTATGCCCAGACCCGGTCCAGCCGTCCGCCGGCGAGCCGGCTGACCTCGGCGTTCTGCCGAGTCTCGGCCCACAGGCTTTCGCGGAGGCTCGCGGTGAGCACGAGGTCGAGATGCTTGGTGATCTCCTGGCGCTGTTCCGCGGCGACCCCGTGCAGCTTCCGCCGCGCTGAGACCGGGTCGAGACTGGGGTCTTCATAGCACGCCAGCACTGCGGACACCGCGACCAGTGCACGGGTCCATTCGTCGGCGGGCAGTTTATGGGTGGCCTGCGGCAAGGCGGCCAGCTGTTGCCGTTCTTCGTCGTCGAGGTCGCGGTATGACCGTTTGCTGAGCAAGGCGAGCATCATGTGAAACCGGACCTGCCCGCCGTCGTAGCCGTTCGCCCTGGCATCGGCGATGAGCTTCCTGGCGAGCGACGGGCACCCCTCCCGGAGATAGGAGACTCCGACCTCGTACTTCTTCGATGGAGGCGAATCCGGCGACACGTCGTAGTGGATGGAATCTTGGTAGACGACTGAATTGACGACGTTGTGCCCTCTGATCCCGGTGTTGTGGCCGGGTTCGGGAGTGCCCTCCGGTGGAGTTCCGGTCATGCCAGCCCCTTGGCCGCGGCGATCAGGGCGGTGACCTTCGCAGTCAGCTCGGCGAGATCGGACACCAGCCCGCCCAGGCGTTTGAGCGCCAGCACCACTTTGTCCTTGCGCTCCGGGCCGTCCGTCCCGAGCGCCACGTCGGCCTGGTCGAGTTCTGCGCACGCCGCGCCGTAAGTCGCGTCGTCGACCTGTCCGCGAGCCCGCTCCCTGTCGAGGTCGGCTCGCACGACCACCAGTTCGGCCGCCAGATCCCGGGTGCCGCCGATCGGCCCGGAGGAATTCTGATGCACCGTGTTGCCGATGGCGTTTACCGCTTGGATACCAACCTGCCCGGCCGCGTAGTTGTGCACTGAGCCGCGATGCCCGGTCGTACGTTCGTTCATGGTCCGGTACTCCCCTTTTCGGATCAGTTGCTCGGCAAGACACACGGCAAAGGCCGCCGCGTGTGAGGCAGCCACCGGCTGCCAATTCCAGTCCGCAGTCGAATTCTTGGCCCCGTCGGCCAGGTCGCTGATTCCCCGGACGATCGCGATGGGGCAGCCACTGAGGTGGCCGGCCTGCGCGACGCCGGCCGCCTCCATTTCGATCGCCATGGCGTCGTTGTAGTGCTGGCGGATCCAGCGCGCTTCCTCGGACAACCGAGAGTTGTGGACGACCTCGCCGGCAGCGATGACACCGAAATGCACTTGCGTCCCGGGCGCGACATCGCGCTCCCACTCGCGAGTCCGGGCGACGTACTGGGAGACCTGGCTGACGTCGTGCGCGATCTCCCATACCCGTGGGCGGGCCTTCAGCCCGTCGTCTTCGATTGTACCGCCGTGATACGCCTGTACGGTGTGTGGCTACCACGACGTCCCCGAGCGGCGTGTCCCACAACGCGCCGGCCACGCCGACGAAGAGCAATGCTGCCGGGGAAAAGTGCTCGATGGCACGTTCAGCCAGCGTCGCAGCGGCCTGATTTCCTTTGCCCGCCAGGCCCAGCGCGATCCGACAGGAAGTACCTTTGACCGCGCCAATCTCGAAAAGCGTGCCTTTGTCGTGCCAATGCTGCTCGACGCCGTTCAGCCTGGACAGGACCGCTTCATATTCCGTGTTGAAGGCGGTCAGCATCACGATCAGATCGTCGCTCATTGCTCCCTTTCCGCGGCTATTGCGGGCCGCACGAGCGGCGGCCACAGAGTCACTCGTTCGCCGACGTGGAACAGCCTCGCTGGGCGTCCGCGGCCGGCTCGCCGCTCCTCGCCGACCGGCACGAGAAAGCCGTCGATGGCCTGCACTTTGCGGTAGAAGTTCCGCGGATCCAGCTCGGCACCCCACACAGCCTCGTACACCTGCTGCAGGTCACTGATAGTGAACGGACTCGTGCAGAACGCGGTGGCCAGTGACGTGCTCTCGAGTTTCGCCCGTGCTCGTTCCAGGCCTTCTTTCAGGATCTGCTCGTGGTCGAACGCGAGCCGGATCCTCCGGTCGAGGATTTCCGGCATCGGCACCCAGACCGCGCGCGCGGCGTCGGTACCTGCCTGCGGCTCCGGGAGGCGCGGCGCGATCGCGAGGTAGGCCACCGAAATGACTCGTCCTCGCGGGTCCCGGCCCGGCGTGCCGTATGCGCCCAGCTGTTCCAGATGTAACTCGGCCGCATCGAGAGCGGCTTCCTCGTACAACTCCCGGCCCGCCGCGGCGACGACGTCCTCGTTCTCGTCGGCGAGAAACCCGCCAGGCAGTGCGAACGCGCCCTTGAACGGCTCGATGCCGCGTTCCACAAGTAGCACCTGCAGCGCCGACTCGCGCAGGGTGAAGATCACCAAGTCGACTGCGAGCAAGACCGGCGGCGGAGTCCAGTGATCATCAGCCATGGCAACCATAGTAGATTACTGTCTATATGACAGTAAAGGCGTCACTCGAGGTACTCCTATACCGTGAGCGAGTACGCCGAGTACCACGCGCTGCCCAAGCGTTCCGCCGTTCGAGCGGAAGCCAGTGCGCTCCCGCGCCAACTCCGCCGTCACGTCGACTCACCCCGACGTACCCGGCGACAGCTGACGATCCCCACCACAGTGAAGCCCACAGCTCAGAAGCCATTTCAATCCGGTCTGCCGCAGCGCGCTTGAACCCACCACGTGGCCCGCGGCAACGTCCTCCGGGTCAAGCAACGTCTCGTGTTTCGTCCAGCGCCCGAAGATGGCATAGCCGGTGTATCGCGGGTTGTCCAAGATCGCTCGTACCGAGCTGCCTTGCCAGCCGTCGGCAAGCCGATGCCGATTCTGATCTCGCCGATGAAGGGCTACCGCAGGAGACCTACATGTGTGCCCCCTGCGGCTCGGTCCGCCGAGTCGAATTGTAATTTGGCAACGTCCTCGCCGACGCTAAGGGATGTCTCGTAACTGGCGTTGTGGTTGGTGGGGCTGGTGTTGTGGATCAGTCGGTGAGGAGGATGTTGTGGAGGTGGGCGATGCCGGAGACGGTGTCGTTGAGCGTGCTGGCGGCGCGGCGGTAGTCGCGCAGGATTTTCCAGCACTTCATCCGTGCCAGGGCGTGCTCGACGCGGGCACGGATCTTGCGGTGGCCGGCGTTGAGGTCTTCCTTCCAGTCCGGCAGATCGCTGCCGTTGCGAGGTTTGCGGTAGGGCATGATCACCTCGGAGTTGCCTTGGTAGCCGCCGTCGGCCATCACCGGACGTCCCGCCAGTTCCTGCTCGATTCCGGAGTCGCGGTAGACGGTGCAGTCGTTGCGGTTGCCTGGATGCGCGTCGCCGGTGGCGATCACCAACCGGGTGTCCGCGTCGATGGCGACCTGCACATTCGCCGAATACCGGTAGTTTTTCGACGGGGCCGCCAGCCGATGATCCCGTGTCGGCACCAGGGTGCCGTCCACGATCGCGACCGCGTCGATCCGCCGCCTGCGCACCGGGGCCAGCGCCAGCAGTGGCCCGATCGTGTCGATCACTCGATGCGCCGCCGAATGCGACACCCCGAACAGCGGCCCGATCTGGCGCATCGTCAGGTTCGTCCGCCAGTACGTCGCGACCAGCAGCACACGATCGGCCAGGTCCAGACGCCACTGACGACCAGGTCGACCATCCGCGATCTCGGCACCGCCACGGTTCGCCACGACCCGCACCAGCTTCCGGAACTGCCCCGGCTCCAACCCCGTGAACGGGGCAATCCACTCCGACCGCGACGCCGAGATCACCTGCACCACACCATGATCAACCAACACCCCCAACCGACCCACACCGGGTTACGAGACATCCCTTAGCGCAACTCGTAACTCCGAATGAGATGCGGGCGTTCGTTTAGTAGGAATTCTAATCGTGCGTCGTTCCACACCTCGATGCTCGGTCTTTCGCCGCGAGAGTTGTGACGTTCAATCCAGGCGACGGCGTCGGATGTGAAGCGCCCGCTTGTCGCAATAACAACAACATCGAAAGGAGGGTCTTCCCAGTGGCTAATACTGACTATGGCTTGATTTACGTCAAAATCACGAACTGCTCGACTGAGCCAATGTTTGCACTGGATTGCCACTCTTTGTGAGCTGTGGCCACTCAGTGGGTCACGGCGTAGTCGCGTTGCACTTATATCTCGACCGTGATCAGGCGCATTTGTGTGCATAAGCCAGTCGACATTTTCGTAACCCTCAGTCTCGACTACCAGTTGGAAGATGAGGCGTTCAAACGTATCCGATGCGATATTCTGCCAAGAGAGTTCAAAGCCAGCCCTTCTAACGGGTAGGTCTACGGGCGAGTATGTCATGGGGTCGTCGAGCTTGAGTGCGCGGGAAAAAAGAATATGAGACAACATAGACATTGGAAGACGGGAGTCTCGTCGATAGACGCTTACTTGCCAACCCTGAGCATATGCGCGGTCAACATCTCCTGAAATCCTGGTTATCGCGCTATTGGCAGCTTGTTTAGCTGGGACCTTATCCCTTGCTCGATAGGCGACGCTGTCTCTTGCCGCTCGCCAGATGAAGTAGTAAACTTGGCCGATTGAATACCATTTCAGGGCACGGCGGAACACGTCATCTGTTTTTTGGCCTGGCGTGAAGTCGAGTCCATGTAGCTGAAGCATGTGCACCAAGTAGGATTTACATTCTGACACGGCGACATCGAACCAAAACTCAGAAAATTGATCAACCCACAGGTCGGGCCAGTTTTCGCGAGAAACTACTGAAGAAAAGTTTCTCAGGTATGCTTCCGCGCGCTCTTTGAGAGTGCCAATGCCCGGCAGGTAGTAAGATACCAACGTCGGATAGTGTGCATTTTTTAAAGTACCATCGTCGTTCCAGGCAAAAGAGTCTAGTGGCGAAGATGGGTGCACCCGCAGAAGGCGTTGATTGACTAACATTTCTAGCAATTTGAAGTCATAGTCCGGTGTCGGAGTTAGTCGATCAGTGCGATCTATGGCGGGGGTGGTGGTTCCATCGGAGACCTCCTCGGCGTCTTCAAGTAGAGCCGCCAAGGCTAAAGCTACGGGTAAGTCAAGATCCTCGGCGCGAGGCAGGGAGCCTGCGTCTTCCACCTTATAGTTGGCGAGGACAGCTTCTCTCATGGCGAAGTTCGCCTGCTCGCGTTCTTCTTCTTTTCGACGCCTCTCTGCGTCGATGCATGTTCCACATCGATTAGAGATGAAACGCCCTCTGGAAGCCCAGTCTGATCGTGACCGATAGATGAATCCTTCGTCGCACGTCCCGCAGCGTTGATTATTCGAGCGAGCAAAGCAAGCTTCGGAAACAATCTTGCTTACTTTGTGTGCGGGTTGGCCGAATCGTTCTCCTACTGTCTTCACGGTGTGGGTGAAGGAACCGTCCTCGTTGGTGGCCCAGTACATAGAGCAGAGTTCGCTGAGATGAGCATGTTCGACGCTGACCTCGACTTCGAACTCTGACACGGGTCCTCCTCGGCTACCAGCATGCTGCTACTCGGTCCATCGCTGAGTCATCCTAAAGCGAGATCCATCGTGACCCTCCAGCAGGTGCATGCGGGCTCGTCGGGCTTCGAAGGTAGCGATCCTGGTGCTGTGGGCTGGTCATGACGCTTGGCACCGAAGGCGGGCGGGTCGCGCGATGATCGAAGAGCAAGCCCGACTCGTTGTGGAAGCGGGTCATCTCGCCGAGGGCCGCCGTCACGCGATCCGGGAGAGGGCATATTCGGCAATGGAGCGACAGTGTCTCGGAAATTCTGCCGTACTTCATCGGGCGATCTTAGGTCCTGGTCCGGTCCGTCTTCGGGAAGCTGTTGACCTGCGAAAACCCGTTGATGCTCATGCGGAACGCGCAGGCCGGCCAGGCCGCTGCCGGCGAGTCGAGCGGCGTCAGTGGGTGATCGCCCTGCCAGTCGATCCGGGCGCAGCTACTCCGTCGGCCACTCCGTCGACCCCTCACCGTTAGGCCGGGCACCACCGACACCGCCCGAGAGTTGCGATGGCTCAATCAGAGAGCTGGAGGCGTGTGGTTAGCGTGCAAGATCGTCCTCGGACACTTAGGTAGTTCCCTGACCAGGAGTTTTATCTGCAAGCCGTAGCTTATGGTGAGAAGATGCGCTGCTCAGCGGTGCGGGGGTTCAAGACCCTTGCGGACGCGCGCATTAGTCACATAGCCGGAGCCGTCAACCTCGGGTGAGAAATGCGCGACCGCCTGCCAGCGGACCTGGGCAGACTCGATGAGGTTGAACGCGATCAGCCAATCCTGCAGCCCATGAAGCCGGGCCCTTGGTGACGTCGTGCGGGCCGCACCGTGGTGAAGGCCAGCTCGATCGGGATGGCGGTGGGGAGATGGATCCAGGGCTCGGCCGAATTATCGTAGAACGCCATCTTGCCTTCGCCGACTGTCGGCCTCGGCACGGCAGGTCGCCGAGGCGAACCGCTGGCGTCTGCTCGTTTCAGGGCCGTCGCGCCTGTCGGTGACTCGCGGGGGCGGTCACCGCCACCGAGCCGGCGCGGGTCAGTACCTCGCGGGGCCGGTGGCAGCCGTTACGCACGAACAAGCGATGGCCGTGCTCGTCGCGTTTGTCGGCGAACGCGGCGATGGCGGCGCCAACCTCTGCCTGGAGTGCTTCTCGGCCAACAGTCGGCGTGCGCCCCTCGCGGACCATCTGGTCGATCAACGACGCATTGCTCGTAGCTGGGCAGTCGTTGTCATCGGATGCGGGGCCGGGAACGACGGCGAGCATGGGCTCGCCGCCCCGACCGACGCGCCAACCTCGGTTTGTTGGGACCTCTACTCGCCCCGCCGAACTTTCTCCAGCAATCACCCCGCAAGGGGCAGTTGCACGCAGATCGTCGAGGTCAGGGCCACAGCAGCGGAACGGCGTGCCAGAAGGCCCAGCCGATGAGCACGAGCTGGCCGGCGATCCGGGCGAACGCGGGAATCGGGGTGGAGATCGAGGTTCTTGGGCGCGTTCTCGGCCAGGCCGAGAACATCACGTCCCCCGTCGGCGGATGTTCGGGTGCAGCGGAGCCCGCGCCGCCCAGGAGGTACACGGTCTCGCCGGTGCGCAGCGGGGCCTCCGCTGGGCCCTTCACGTGCGGGTTTGCGCCAATGCCCGCGAACGGTCCACCGGGACCTGGTAGCTGCGTTCGGCGTGCTGCTCGTGCTGTGGGGTGTCGGCGCGATCGTGGATCCGCACGACGCGCACGGCGTGGGGGTTGTAGCCCTCGCCCTCGGCCCGGCGGCGGAAGGTGCGCGGCAGCGGTTGCTCGTCGGCGGCGGTGACGCCGGGGCGGGTGATCAGCAGCCACGTCCCGCGCACGGCTGGCCCCAGGCGACGGTGGTGTTCTTGATCTGTTCCCAGCCGACGTCGGTCGTGGTAGGCGGTGCAGTCGTTGCGGCTGCCCGGTTGCGGATTGCCGGTGGCGATCACCAATCTGGTCTCGGCGTCGATGGCGACCTGCACATTGCTCGAGTAGCGGTAGTTCTTCGACGGGGTGGTCAGCCGGTGATCCCGGGTCGGGACCAGAGTGCTGTCCACGATCGCGACTGCATCGATCCGGCGTTTGCGGACCGGGGCCAGCGCCAGCAGCGGGCCGATCGTGTCGCTTCCCCCGGTGCGCGGCGGAGTGCGATGCCCCGAACAGCGGGCCGATCTGGCGCATTTCAGGTTCTTCCGCCACTAGGTCGCGACCAGTAGAACCCGGTCTGCCAGGGGCAATGCCCACTGCCGGCCCGGCCGTCCGTCCACGGTCTTGTTTCCCCCGCTTGGCAACCAGCCGTATCGGCTTGCGGAGCTGACCCGGTTCCCGCCCGGTGAACGGGGCAATCCACTCCGGCCGCGACGCTGTGATCACCTGCACCACACCGACAGGATCAACTACCGACCCAGCCAGCCCGACACCGGGTTACGAGACATCCCTTAGTACTGCAACGACAGATCGTGATGTGCCGACTGGGCGTGTCGGTTATGGTTCGTTTCGACGGTCGTGTAGTTGATCTTGCGTGTTGGAGATGGTGACGGACTGGTCGGCTGGTTTCGCGGCGTTCACGGGACGGTTCGCGGCACGG
>NZ_JBFBAF010000025.1:0-165076 GCF_040682095.1 Amycolatopsis sp. NPDC051372 | reverse complement strand
ACCCTCGCCGTAGCCCGTGCCCCCCGACTGGTCGATGGTCTCGATGCCGGTCAGGTAGAGCGGCGTGAACACGATGTCGAGCCACGCGGTGGCCGCGAAACCGCGGAGGGAAGAAGTCGGCGCGATCTCGCGCGCCTCGGCGGAGCCGAGGCCGAAGACACAGCTCTAGAGCTTCTCCGCCACTGGGATGACGTCGGTGCCGAACTTCTCGATCACCCGCGGATCGGGCACACCCGGGATCCACCCCATGGCGGCGTGGACGCCGAGCTCGGCGAGCTGCCCCAGCTCGTCGAGGAGCTGCCCGGTCTTCTCACCGTTCTCGCCGATGTCGAGCCACAGCGCGACGGTTTTGGTGATCTCGTCGTAGTCGCGGCCGACGGCGTCGCAGTGCTGCTTGAGCACGTCGAGCTTGTGCGGCAGGTCCGGGCCGGGGAAGAGGTTGCAGAGGTCGGCGTACTGCGCGACGAACCGCAGCGTCTTCTTCTCGCCGCTTCCGCCGATGAGGATCGGCGGGTGGGGGCGTTGCAGCGACTGCGGCGAGTTGAGCAGGCGCTCGGCCTCGAAGTGCTTGCCGGAGAACGCGGCGTCGCCGTCGGCCCACATCTGCAGGACGTAGCGCAGGGCGTCTTCCAGCTGTTCGAAGCGCTCCTTGAGTGGCGGGAACGGGAAGCCGAGGCCCTTCGCTTCCTCCTCGTTCCAGCCGGCGCCGATGCCGAGGATCGCGCGGCCGCCGGAGAGCACGTCGAGGGTCGTGACGGCTTTCGCGAGCAGGCCCGGGTGTCGGTAGATCACGCCGCTGACCAGCGTGAGCAGCTTGACCCGCGAAGTGTGCGCGGCGAGGAACCCGAGCGTCGTGTATGCCTCCAGCATTTCGCGCTCGGGCGGGCCGTAGCGCGAGATCTGGAAGAAGTGGTCCATGACCGACAGGTACTCGAACCCGGCCTCGTCCACGGCTTCGGCCACCGTGGCGAGGTCGGGCCCGAGTGCCGCCGGACTGTTCGGCCAGGTCAGCTGGGGCAGGTGCAATCCCAGTTTCATGCGAGCTTCTCGACCTCCGGGATGACGTCCTTCGCGAACTTCTCGATCACGGACACGTCCGGCAGCGTCGGGATGCTGCCGATCGCCGCGTGGAAGCCCAGGCCGTGCAGGCGTTCCAGCTCCGCCAGGAGCTCGCCCGTCTTCTCGCCGTCGGGGCCGATGTCGAGGGTGTGGTAGACGGTCTTGGTGATCTCGTCGTAGTCGCGGCCCTCGTTCTCGCAGTGCTGCTTGAGCACGTCGAGCTTGTGCTCCAGGTCGGGGGTGTTGAAGATGTTGCACGCGTCGCCGTACTTGGCGACGAAGCGCAGCGTCTTCTTCTCACCGCCGCCGCCGATCATGATCGGGGGGTGGGGGCGCGTGATCGGCTGGGGCGAGTTGAGCAGGCGCTCGGCCTCGAAGTGCTTGCTGGAGAAAGCGGCGTCGCCCTCGCCCCACATCTGCAGGATGTACTGCAGGTTCTCCTCGAGCAGTTCGAAGCGCTCCGCGGTGGACGGGAACGGGAAGCCGAGGCCCTTCGACTCCTCCTCGTTCCAGCCGGCGCCGATGCCGAGCACCGCGCGGCCGCCGGAGAGCACGTCGAGGGTCGTGATGGCCTTCGCGAGCAGGCCCGGGTGGCGGTAGATCACGCCGGTGATCACCGTGAGCAGCTTCGCGCGCTCGGTGTGCGCCGCGAGGAAGCCCAGCGCGGTGTACGCCTCGAGCATCTCGTTCTCGCTCGGTCCGACGCCGCGGATCTGGAAGAAGTGGTCCATCACCGCGAGGTACTCGAAGCCGGCCTGGTCGGCCGAGCGCGCGACGGAGGCGAGGTCGGTGCCGAGCTTCGAGGGACCTTCTGGCCAGGTGAAATTGGGGATCTGCAGTCCGAGTTTCATATGACCGAACGTATACCTGGAGTTACACCAGGTGCGGCGTCAGAAATTGCGGATGACGGATACGGTTCCGTGCAAGGGATCCGTCACGTAAACAGCGCGCGAACGCTGGTCGACGGCCACGTCGCCCGGGTTCACGCCGAGACTCAGCTCGCCCGTCAGCACGCCGGCTTTGCCGTCCACGCGGGACAGTCCGTTCTGGCCGCCGTTGGTGTAGATCGTGTCGGTGCCTTGGTGCACGGCGATCGCCGAAGCTTCACTTCGCAGCAACACGGTCTTGCTCTGCTTGCGGGTCACGGCGTCCACAATGGACATGTGGTGGATCGCCGAGTTGGCCACGAACACGGTGCCGCTCGCCTCGTGCACCACCACACCCGTGGGCGACGCGCCGACCCCGGCGCTGCTCGTGAACTTGCCGGCGTCGATGTCGTACACCTCGACCGAATCGGTGGTCGGGCTCGTGCAATAGGCGACGCGCCGCCCGGTGTCGAGCGCGATCCCCGCGAGGCTCGGCTTCGGCGCCGCCACGATCCGCTGCGTGGTGAGGCTCAGCGTGTCGAGGATGGCGAGCGTCCCCAAGGTGTCGCTCACCGCGTAGACCTTGTTCGCCGCCGAGTCCACGGCGAGCGACGACGCGCCGGCGCCGGCGCCGACCACGCTCATCGTCTGGTGGCTGAGCGCGTCGAGCGCGATCACCGTGCCGCCCGGCGGGTTGGCCACGTACACGCGGTTGGCAGCCGAGTCCACGGCGACGTCGCTCGGCTTGCCGCCGACCGTGATGATCGTGGTCACGCGCCCCGCGGCCGGGTCGATCACGGCGACGGAGCCGGAGTTCGAGTCGGTCACGTACACCAGGCCCGTGACCGGGTTCACCGCGACGGCCGTGAGCGCCCCGCCGACGTCGACGACGCTCACCTGCTCCGCCCAGGCGGTCCCGGCCAGCGCGGCGGTGGCCACCCCCGCCGTGGCCAGAGCGAACAGCCCTCGTCGGCTCAGTTCGGGACCGTGCATCGCCCACCTCCGCCGAGGATGATCACCTGGGAAAACTTTCCCGACCCTAACCCGCCAATGGATCATGCGAAGGAACTTCGGGTCGCCCGATCGCGTTGTTTCCGGTGAGTAATCACCCCTGAGAGCGGACGGAGGCGAGCCGCGTGCACAAGCACCAGAACGGGCTGAAGACGGCGTTGCTGCTCGGCCTGCTGTCGGCGATCATCATCGCGATCAGCAGCCTCTTCGGCCGCGGCGCGCTGATCATCGGCCTGGTGCTGGCCCTCGGGGTCAACGCGTATGCCTACTTCAACTCCGAGAAGCTTGCCCTGCGTGCGATGCGCGCGCGGCCCGTGTCGGAGGTCGAGCAGCCCGCGATGTACCGCATCGTGCGCGAGCTGGCCACCACCGCGCGCCAGCCGATGCCCGCGCTCTACCTCAGCCCGACGGTCGCGCCCAACGCGTTCGCCACCGGCCGCAGCCCGCAGCACGCCGCCGTGTGCTGCACCACGGGCATCCTCGACCTGCTCAACGAGCGCGAGCTACGAGCGGTCCTCGGCCACGAGCTGTCGCACGTCTACAACCGGGATATTTTGATCTCCTGCGTCGCCGGCGCGCTCGCCAGCGTCATCAGCGTGCTCGCCAACCTGGCCTTCTTCTTCGGCGGCAACAGCCGCGACGGCAACCCGTTCGTGTCCCTGCTGCTCGTCCTCGTCGGCCCCATCGCGGCGTCGGTGATCAAGCTCGCCGTCAGCCGCTCCCGCGAATACCAGGCGGACGCCTCGGGCGCCGAGCTCACCGGCGATCCGCTCGCCCTGGCCTCGGCCCTGCGCAAACTGGAGTCGGGCACGCGCGCGGCGCCTCTGGCCCCCGAACCGGCGGTCGTCTCGCAGTCCCACCTGATGATCGCCAACCCGTTCCGCCCGGGCGCGGGCCTATCGAAGCTGTTCTCCACGCACCCGCCGATCGAGGACCGCATCCGCCGCCTGGAAGCGATGGCGCGGGGCTTCTGAGCGGCGCGCCCACTACGCCCCGGTCGCGCCCAACGACTGCGCCACACTCATCACATAATCCCCATACCCCGACTTCGCCAGCTTCGTCCCCAGCGCATAACACTCGTCCGCGCTGATGAAGCCCATGCGCGCCGCGATCTCCTCCAGGCAGGCGATGCGCACCCCGGTGCGGTGTTCCAGCACCTGTACGAACTGCCCAGCCTCCAGCAGCGAGTCGTGCGTGCCCGTGTCGAGCCAGGCGAAGCCGCGGCTGAGCTCGATGAGGGTGGCGCGGCCTTCGCTCAGGTAGGTGAGGTTGACGTCCGTGATCTCCAGCTCGCCGCGGTGCGACGGCTTCAGCGCGCGCGAGATGTCGACGACCCCGTTGTCGTAGAAGTACAGCCCGGTGATCGCGTTGTTGGAGCGCGCCTTCACCGGCTTCTCCTCGATCGACACGAGCTTGCCGGACCCGTCGATCTCGCCGACGCCGTAGCGCTCGGGGTCCTTGACGCGGTATCCGAACAGCACGCAGCCGTCGAGGTCGGTCGACGCGTCCTGCAGAGTGCGCGAGAAACCCTGGCCGTAGAAGATGTTGTCGCCCAGGACGAGGGCAACGGAGTCGTCGCCCACGAAGTCGGCGCCGATGACGAAGGCCTCGGCCAGACCGTTGGGGCTGGGTTGCTCGGCGAAGCTGAACGACAGCCCGAACTGGCTGCCGTCACCCAGCAGGCGCCGGAAGTTCGGCAGGTCGGCGGGCGTGGAGATCACCAGGATCTCGCGGATGCCGGCCAGCATGAGCACCGAGATCGGGTAGTAGATCATCGGCTTGTCGTAGACCGGCAGCAGCTGCTTCGACACGGCCTGCGTGATCGGGTGGAGGCGCGTCCCGCTGCCCCCCGCCAGCACGATGCCCTTCATCCGTCTCCTCACTCGTGGCGTTCACCGTCTCGAGTGAGTGTGTCAGCCCATCGGACCTTTGCCGAAGTAGGCCTTGCAGCCGAGGTTGTACTCGGTCGCGACCTCCAGCACGCCCTTGCCACCGTCGACCGGCAGCAGCGTGGACGAGTAGTTGGGGCAGAAGTTGTTGTAGATGCCGGTGATGAGGATGGGGGCCGGCAACGGGTACCAATTGCCGGCGCCGAGGTTGTCGTTGGCGAGCAGGGTCTGGCCGTTGCCGGCCACGGGCGTGCCCTTGGCGTTGGTGTAGATCTGCCCGACCATCACGAGCCGCACGCCGTTCGGCCCGCCGGGGAAGAGCGTGACGGTCTGCGCGTGCTGGAAGTAGTTGCCGCTGGCCGTGTTCACCCGCGTGCCCGGATCGGCCGGATCGCCCCAGTTCGCGCCGTCCGCGGAGATCTTGTAGTACGGGTCGCAGTAGCGGTCGCCGTAGTTGCAGATCTCGTAGCTGAACCAGTACCGGCCGTCGGGCAGGCGCCGGATGATCGGCATGCCCGGGCGGACGCGGTCGGGCGGGATGGCCAGCGTGAGCTGCTTGGTGCCCCAGTGGATCCCGTCGGTGGACGCGACTCGGTTGAGCACCTGTGCGTACTTCGGGGCTTGAGTCTCGTCGGCGTAGTGCAGCCACAGCGTGCCGCCGGCGTCGACGGTGAACTCGGGTTCCCAGATGCCGTCGTGGTTGTGCGAAACCGCGGCCTCGGACAGGTACGTCCAGCGCTTGCCGCCGTCGGAGCTGGCCCAGACCTTGATGCCGATGCGCCGCTGGGCGCCCGCGTCCTGCCGGTAGCTGGCGGCCCACAGCACGGTGCCCGCCCGCAGCCGGCCGACGCGTTGGGGCAGCTCGTAGAGGGTGCCGCAGCATTCGCCGAGCTTGCCGTCGGGGTCGCGGATCTCGCCGATCTTGTGGAAGCTCGCGCCCTCGTCGGTGCTCTCCATGATGGGCGTGAACTTGCCGCCGCCGTCCTCACTCGTGAGCGACGCGAGGATGTGCCCCTTGCCGAACGGCGAGTACTGCAGCCGGATCAGCCGCGCGTACGAGCCGTACCCCGGCACCATCTGCTGCTTGTCGACCACGGCCGACGCGGGCGTGAGCCCTGCGGCCAGCACCACCAGTGACGTGAGGAAGGCGATCACGGGTGTCCAACGGCGCATCGGCGAACCTCTCTCGCGGGCGGGCCGCGCGATTACACCACGCAACCGCGCGCGTACCGGCCCACTTTGCGGCGCTTCCGCAGGTCAGCCCGAGGACTCCACCCGGTCGAGGGGTTTGACCCGCCCGATCGGGTGTCAGGTGGAGGTAACGGATCGTCAAAGGGTGACGAAAGATCACGTGAGGGCCGCGCGGCGGCTCACGAGGGGGAATGTGTGATGACGCGCGTCCGCGGGCGTGTTGCGGTGCTGCTGCTCGCGGGCCTGGTCACAGCCTCGTGCAGCGTCCAGCCGTCGGGGCGCGGGGTGATCCTCGGGTCGCTGGGTCTCGACGCGCCTTCGTCGACTTCGGTCGCGCCGCCCCCGCCCCCGCGTCGCCTGGAAGCCCCGACGGAAACCCACACCGGCAAGGGCGACGCCACGGTTCAGTTGTCGTGGCCCACCGACGTCCCCGGCTACCTCACCTTCGACTGCCCGCGCTGCGACTCCAACATCTTCGTCCACACCGACGGCGACGAGAATTCGCTCATCAACGCCATCGGCGCGTACCACGGCACGGTCTGGTTCAACGTCACCGAAGGCCGCGACCCCTCCCGCACCCTCACGATCACCGCGAACTCCTCGTGGACCGCCACCCTCTCCGACCACCGCACCCTCCCCGCCGTCACGGCGGGCAAGCCCTACGCCGGCAAGGGCGACGCTGTGCTGGTGCTCCCCGCGGGCGTCACCCACGCGACCTTCAAGACCGGCTCACGGGGCAACTCCGCCGTCTGGGTCCAGAGCGGCGGCACCATGGACCTCGCGGTCAACGAGATCGGCGCCACCACGTCGGATTTCCCCGTGCCGGGCCCGACGCTGGTGGAGGTCCAGGCGTACGAGGGCCAGTGGACGTTCACGGCGTCGTGAAGGAGTTGCCACAGCGGGAAGCTGCCGCGGAGATGGCGTGGCTTTCCTCACGCAGCGAGCGAGAGGCGGCCCTCGGCTACCACCCCGACGGCTGGCCGGCCTGCACGCGATGTACGAGCAGCCGGACCTACCCGCCGAACTCTCCGCCGACGACGTGCACCGCAGCTGATCGCCAACGGCCGCGCCGAGCCCCTCGAACTGCCCGGCATCACCCTCGACGCCGGCGCGGACAGCACCGGCATCCCGTTCGGCTTCACCGAAACACCGCGCGAGGGCTGGACGCGACTCACCTGGCGGACGCTCACCGAGCGCCTCGGCCGTCGGCTGGGGGAAGGGATGACCTACCCAGCAGCCACCTGATCCGCGCGTTCAAATCCCGCTACGGCCAAACTCCGACACAGTTCGTCAGGTCCGCTCAGCGGCAGTGACGTCGGCGGCCGGTCTGGTCGTCCCGGTCACCGCAGAACCCGGCACGACGTCACCGTCCTCGGGCGTCGGCGTAGGGGCGTCTCGCCGCGGCTGCCGGCGGTCCGCACTGGCGATTCCTCAGCGACAGCCCGGAGTCGCTCGCCGTCAACGCGCTACACCACGAGCGCGGACGTTGAGGCGGGCACCCTGCGACCGGATGCCCGCGGCGCCTCAGCGGTAGTTCGTGAACTGCAACGCGATCTCGAAGTCCTTGCCCTTCAACAGGGCGATCACATCCTGCAGCTGGTCCTTCTTCTTGCCCGACACCCGCAGCTGGTCGCCCTGGATCTGGGCCTGGACGCCCTTCGGGCCTTCGTCGCGGATGAACTTGGCGATCTGCTTCGCCTTGTCCGACGCGATGCCCTGCAGGATCTTGCCGCCGATCTTGTAGATCTTGCCGGACAGCGCGGGCTCGCCGGCCTCGAACGCCTTCAGTGAGATGTTGCGCTTGATCAGCTTCTCCTTGAAGACCTCCACAGCGGCGAGCGCCCGCTCCTCGGTCTCCGACTCGATCGTGAGCGCTTCCTCACCGGACCACTCGATGCTCGTGCCGGTGCCCCGGAAGTCGAACCGGGTGCCCAGCTCCTTGCTCGCCTGGTTCAGGGCGTTGTCCACCTCCTGGCGGTCGACCTTGCTCACCACGTCGAAAGAGGGATCCGCCACGTGTCCTCACACCTCGTACTCGCTCGTCAGGGGCCACCAGCCTAGCCCCTGCCACCTGGTGGGGTCCCCGGTTGATCGGCGCGTCGGACCGTTGGGTATCCTTCTACGCGGCCGGTCACCCGGCCATGGCAGGTTACCCAAGCGGCCAAAGGGATCTGACTGTAAATCAGACGGCTCAGCCTTCGGGGGTTCGAATCCCTCACCTGCCACACCGAAAAGCCCTCGCGATTCACTCGCGGGGGCTTCTTTCGTGTCAGGCGGCGCGCACCTTCGTCGGCGTCACCACCAGGGCGACGGAGAACAGCGCCGCGAAATCCTCCGGCGTGCCGAACAGTGCACCGATGCGTTCGGCGTACTTCGCCACGTACGCGGAGTTGCGGTCGGCCGGTGGTTCGTCGGCCGCGAGGCGGGCGGTGCCTTCGACGCGGACGACGTTGCGGCCGATGTCCGTGACGTCCAGGCCCAGGCTGACGCGCGGGTTGGCCGCGACGTTGCGCAGCTTCTGCCCGGTCGGTCGGCTGTACAGCAGTAACGTGCCGTCCTCGCGCGCGAGGAACCACACCGGCACGCTGACCGGCTGTCCGTCCGGACGGACCGTAGTGAGCCAGGCCATCAGGTTCTGCTGCAACCGGGCCTCGACGCGGGTGCGGTCGGCGTCCGGCAGGTGTGACGTGAGTTTCACAGCGATCCTTCCCCAGTGTTGCCGTGACGATAGGGCTCGGGTCCGACAATTTCGGGTGATCAACGGCCGGACCAGCGGGTTCACCGCCACCCGGATGGCAGACTTCCGGACATGGGCGAGGTCATCGGGTTCCACCCGTTCCGCAGCAGCTTCCCCGCACCGCCGCCGGGCTGGCACGAGGCCCACGCCGGCGCCCTGGACGAGTTCGACCACCTCATGATCTACGTGTGCCGCGCGGCGGTGCCGTCCGACGTGGACGTCGAGGACCCCACGTACGAGGCCTGGGACGACTGGGACGTCCAGGCCCTCATCGACGCCCTCGGCGGCCAGGCGCGGCTCGACGAGCTACTCCTCGACCCCGCCACCGCGCCCGCCCTGCTCGCCCGCCTGCCGGAGACGCTGGAGCGCCACCGCCAGGTCGTGATCGACATCGACATCTACTACGCCCTCACCAAGCTCGCTTCGATGCTCGGCCGCGTCGAGGCGACGTAAGCTCGACGCGACTGGGGAGGACTGCTGATGAGTTTCGATCTTGCCGTCTGGTTCGCGCCCGCGGAGGTCACCGCCACCGAGGCGAAGGCACGTTACGACCAGATCGTCGACGCCGAACCCGGCGACGTGAAGCACCCGCAGGTCGCCGCGTTCTACCGCGAGCTCACGGTGCGCTACCCGGAGCTGGTCGACGACTTCGAGAACTCACCGTGGGCCGCCGGCCTGGACTTGACCGAAGCCGCCGTCGTCATGCCCATCACCTCGCCGCACGCCGAGGTCGCCCGCTTCGTCCTTGCGCTGGCGCGACGCCACGGCCTCGTCGCGTACGACCCGCAAAGCGGCGAAGTGCACAACCCGGGCGTGCTCACCCTGACCTCGGCTGACGGCTCCCGCGCCGAAAATCCCGACGCCGCCACCATCCGCACCACGCTGCAACGCCTTTCAGTCACCAACTGGCACGCCGTCCTCGAACGCGGCGACGCCTACGTCCAGGTCGGCCAAGGCCAACACGCGGGCGCCTCCGAAGGCCACTACGCCCTCGAACACCGCGACGGCTCCCCGGACCGCCACTACCGCACCGACGTCCCCTCCCGCGAAGACGTCGCCACGGCCTTCCTCGCCTTCGCCACCCACGACGACACCTGGCGCGCCCGCTTCGAGTGGCGCAAGCTCGACTTCTGATGGCCTACGGCCTGGAGGCCGTCATCTCGACGGTCGCCGTCTTTAGCGGACTCCCCGGGGACCCGGTGATCGTCCGGCTCGGACAGGGCCTTTCGCTCGTCCCGGTCACCAAGGACTACGCCGCCTCGGTCGCCGACCCCGAAGCCCCTGAGCTAGCGCCGTTCCTGGAACTCCCTCGCGGTTTCGAATTGGTCCTGGCCCCCTGCTCGTCGGCCGGCCCCATCGCCTACGTCGAAGTGGAGCTCTTCGGCGGCGACGGCCCGAGCACCGCCCAGGTGTGGGAATCGGGGGCCGTCGTCTTCGGCCGGCAGCGGTTCACCGAGCATTGGGCTCGCCGAGGGCTGTTGCCCTGATCACACACGCGCCTTCGCGCAACATCAGCGAAACGTCAGTGGTGTCCACTCGCGGCAACAGCGAGGAGGACCCATGCCCGAGGTCGTGTTCCGAGTGCGCTGGCCGGATTCCTCGGTGCAGCGGTGCTATTCACCGTCCACTGTGGTCGAAGAGCACTTCGCCGCGGGTGAGGGTTACCCGGTCGCCGAGTTCGTCGAGCGCTCGAGGGCGGCGTTGACGCTCGCGTCGGAGCGGGTGCTCGCGCGGTTCGGGTTCCCGTGCTCGCGGGCCGCAGCCCAGCTCGCCGATATCGAGCGGCGCGCCGGTGCCTTCGGAGACGAGAGTGCGCGGGTCGTGGTGGAGGCCTTCGAAAAGTGAAAGGCCCCCGTTCCCGAGGGAACGAGGGCCTTCCGTCTGTCTGCAAGCGACTCACGCAGCCTGCGGAATCTCCGACGAAGCAGGCGTCAACGCCAGCTCCAGCACCTCGCCGACATTCGCCACAGCGTGGACATCCAGCTGCGACAACACCTCGGCGGGCACGTCGTCCAGGTCCGGCTCGTTGCGCTGCGGGATGATCACCGTCTTCATCCCGGCCCGGTGCGCGGCGAGCAGCTTCTGCTTCACCCCACCGATCGGCAGCACGCGGCCGGTCAATGAGACCTCACCGGTCATCGCCACATCCGCGCGAACCACGCGGCCGGACAGGAGCGAAGCCAGAGCCGTCGTCATGGTGACGCCGGCCGAGGGGCCGTCCTTCGGCACCGCGCCCGCGGGGACGTGGACGTGGATGCCGCGGTCCTTCAGGTCGCTGACGGGCAGCTCGAGCTCCGCGCCGTGCGAGCGCAGGTACGACAGGGCGATCTGCACCGACTCCTTCATCACGTCACCGAGCTGGCCGGTGAGCTGAAGGCCCGTCGAGCCGCTCTCCGGGTCGGCCAGCGACGCCTCGATGTAGAGCACGTCACCGCCCGCGCCGGTCACCGCCAGGCCCGTGGCGACGCCCGGGATGGACGTGCGCTGGGTCGAGGTGGGCAGGGACGACTCGGGCACGTGACGCGGGCGGCCCAGGTACGTCTCCAGGTCCGCGGCGTCCAAGGACACCGGCAGCGAAACGGAGTCCAGAGCCACCTTCGTCGCGATCTTGCGCAGCAGCTTGGCAATCGTCCGGTTCACGTCGCGCACGCCCGCCTCGCGGGTGTACTCGGCGGCGATCCGGCTGAACGCCGCGTCGGTGATCACCACGTCGCCGGTCGTGAGGCCGGCGCGCTCCAGCTCGCGCGGGAGCAGGTGGTCACGGGCGATCGTCACCTTCTCGTGCTCGGTGTAGCCGTCGAGCGTGACGAGCTCCATGCGGTCGAGCAGCGGGCCGGGGATGGTCTCCAGCGCGTTGGCCGTCGCGAGGAACACGACGTCGGACAGGTCGAGCTCCACCTCGAGGTAGTGGTCGCGGAACGTGTGGTTCTGTTCCGGGTCCAGCACCTCCAGCAGGGCGGCCGTCGGGTCGCCGCGGTAGTCGGCGCCGACCTTGTCGATCTCGTCGAGCAGCACGACCGGGTTCATCGAGCCGGCCTCCTTGATGGCCCGCACGATGCGGCCCGGCAGCGCGCCGACGTAGGTACGACGGTGCCCGCGGATCTCCGCCTCGTCCCGGATGCCACCGAGGGCGACGCGCACGAACTTGCGTCCCATGGCCTTCGCCACGGATTCGCCGAGCGACGTCTTGCCGACCCCGGGAGGGCCCGCGAGGGCGAGCACGGCACCCGAACGGCGTCCGCCGACCGGGCCGAGCCCCGACTCCGCGCGACGCTTGCGCACGGCCAAGTACTCGATGATGCGTTCCTTGACGTCGTCGAGGCCCGCGTGGTCCGCGTCGAGCACGGCGCGCGCCGCGGCGATGTCGTAGACGTCCTCCGTGCGCTCGTTCCACGGCAGCTCCAGCACCGTGTCGAGCCAGGTCCGGATCCAGCCGCCCTCGGGCGACTGCTCGGAGGTGCGCTCCAGCTTGTCGACCTCGGCCAGCGCGGCCTTCTTCACGTTGTCGGGCAGGTCGGCGGCCTCGACGCGGGCGCGGTAGTCGTCGTCCTTGTCGGAACCGTCGAGCTCACCGAGCTCCTTGCGGATCGCCTCGAGCTGGCGGCGCAGCAGGAATTCCTTCTGCTGCTTGTCCATGCCCTCCTGGACGTCCTTGCGGATGGTGTCGGTCACCTCGAGCTCGGCGAGGTACTCCTTGCTCCACTCCATGGCCTTCTCGAGCCGCTTGCTCACGTCGAGCGTGGTCAGCAGTTCGAGCTTCTGCTCCGTGGCCAGGTACGGCGCGTTGCCGGACAGGTCGGCGACCGCGGAGGGCTCCTCGACCTGCTGGACGGCGTCGATCATCTGCCACCCACCGCGTTGCTGGAGCAGCGAGATGACCACGGCCTTGTACTCCGACGCGAGCTGCGTCGAGCGGTCGTCGGTGAACTCGGTGGCCTCGTCGGCGTGGATCCAGCGCGCGGCGCCGGGACCGTCCGCGATGCGGCCCACCACGGCGCGGCCGGTGCCGCGCAGCAGAACGGCGGCCTTGCCGCCGGGAACCCGGCCGATGCGCTCGACGGTGGCGACCGTGCCGATCTCGGCGTACTCGCCGTGGATGCGGGGGACGATCAGCACTTCGGCCTTGGTGGCCGCGCCGGAGCGGATGCCGGGGAACGACGCCGTCGCGGGCGTCTTGGCCTGAGCGGACTCCACTGCGCCCCGGGTCTCGGCGTCGGTGAGGTCGAGCGGGACCACCATGCCCGGCAGCACGACGTCGTCATCGAGCGGGAGAACGGGCAGGAGGCGGGGATCTGACATGTGCACTCCTCGATTAGTTGAGTCTGCCTTGCTCAACTATCCGTGGGGCGGGTTTGTTTCCCGGGGAGTGTTCGCTGGCAGCGATCACGCTCCCGCGCTGGTCAGAGCACTGTGGGCCCCGTCACGGCTTCTCCGCGACCCCGCTCCAGGCGAACGGCCGCGTCTCCGCTTCCAGCGCCGACACCGGCCGGTCCGGCCGCCAGTCCGGCAGCGCGGACAGCCCCGGCTCCAGCAGGAGCCAGCCGCCGAACCACGGCAGGATCTCGGCGTCGGAGCGGAGGTAGGCGGGGTTGGACGTGTCGCGGTAGGCGTCGATGAACGCCTTCACCTCGGCCGCGCGCTCCGGCGGCGCGTCGTCGCGGCACGTGCCGTGCGTCACGGCCAGCCACGAGCCGGGGGCGAGCTTCGCTCGGTAGGCCGCCATGAGCCCGTCGGGGTCGTCGTCGGGGCCGATGAAGTGCAGCACGGTGATCATCAGCAGACACACCGGTTCGGACCAGTCCACGAGCCGCCGCGTGGTCTCGTCGGCGAAGAGGGCCTTCGGATCGCGGATGTCGCGCTGCACGAGGCCGGCCCAGTCGCCCGCGTGCTCGCGTTCGAGGATCACGCGCGAGTGCGCGGCGGCCACCGGCTCGTAGTCCACGTACACCACGGTCGCGCGCTCGTCCTCGGATAGCCGCTCGCGCACGATCTCGTGGACGTTCCCCGCCGTCGGCACGCCCGAGCCGAGGTCCACGAACTGCCGGATCCCGGCGTCGAGCGCCGCCCGCACCACGCGGTTCATGAACGCCCGGTTCTGCCGCGAGATGGGCCGGATCAGCGGCCACACCTTCTCCACGCGCCGGCCGAACTCGCGGTCGACGGCCCAGTTCTGCGAACCACCGAGGTACCAGTCGTAGACGCGCGCGGCCGACGGCTTCTCGACGTCCACCCCGGCCGGCGCGTCCGGCGAGGTCACGGCTTCTCCGCGACCCCGCACCACGCGAACGGTCTGGCCTCGGCCTCCACCGCGTTCAGCTCACGCTCCGGCCGCCAGTCCGGCAGGTGCACGATCCCGGGCTCCAGCAACGGCCAGCCACCGAAGAACGGCACGATGTCGTCGCGATCGCGCATCCAGACGGGGTTGCTGGTCTTGCGGTACTGCTCTACGAACCAGCGCAGGCCTTCGAGCGCCGGGCCGTCGCCGTCGCCCTCGCTCATCTGCGAGATGGACAGCCAGCTGCCCGGCGCGAGCGCGTCGCGGTAGGCCTTGACGAGGCCCTCGGGGTCGTCGTCCGGGCCGACGAAGTGCAGCACCGCCATCATCAGCAGGCACACGGGTTTGCCGAAGTCGATGAACTCGCGCGTGGTCGGCGAGTGCAGCACGGCCTTGGGATCGCGCATGTCGGCCTGCAGGATGCCGGCCCAGTCGGTGGCGGCTTCTTCCTCGAGGATCAGCGTCGCGTGGGCCACGGCCACCGGCTCGTAGTCCACGTACAACACGGTCGCGCGGTCGTCGTCGCCCAGCTCGGCCTCGATGACCTCGTGGACGTTTCCGGCCGTCGGCACCCCCGAGCCGAGATCGATGAACTGCCGGATCCCCGCCTTGAGCGCGGCGCGCACCGTGCGGTTCATGAACTCGCGGTTCTGCTTCGCGCCCGGCCGCACCAGCGGCCACTGCTGCTCCACACGCCGGCCGAACTCGCGGTCGACGGCCCAGTTCTGCGTGCCGCCGAGGTACCAGTCGTAGATCCGCGCAGCCGAGGGCTTCTCGGTGTCCACGCCCTCGGGCGCCTTCGGCGCGGCCGCCGGCTGCTCGCTCACGTCGGAACTCCCCTCGTCGCGGAACGCCAAGCCTAGCGATTAACGACGACGATCTTCGAACGCACCGAGGCGGCCGAAGTCCGCGCCCCGGCGGGCACGGCTCGGCGACCAACGTCAGATCAGCGCACCGCCGGCCTCCGCTGCCACCCCGTCCACAACGGCCGGTACCCCTGCGTGTACCAAAATGGCGTGGACCGCGGGTTCGTCACCGCCGTGTGCAGCAGCACCACATCCGCTCCGGCCTCGTCGAAAACCTGGTGTGCGTGCGCCGCGAGCGCCGTACCCACACCGGCCGACCGCGCCGCCTCCGCGACCGCCAGCGAAGACAGGTATCCGATCCGCGAAGCGGCCACGCGGTGCTGGATCCACGCCGTCTCGTCGGGCATCTGCAGCACGGCCAGGCCGAGCGCCTGCCCGTACAGCTCGGCGATCCACACCTGCGGCTCCGGCCGCTCCAGCAACCTCAGGAGCTCCTTGCCCACGAGCTCGTCGATGCCCGGTCGCACGGTCACGCGGCCGAACTGCGCGTCGTAGCGCTGGAGCTCGAGCATGAGGTGCACGGCGGTGTCGAGGTCGTCCGGCGTGGCGTGGCGGATGCAGACGCCGGGGGTCGTCGTGGGGCCCGAGGCGGCCATGCGCTGGGCCGGGCGGACGGCGATCACGCCGACGGGGGCGAAGCCGTGGCGCAGCATTTCGGTCACGCCGGCGGTGTCACGGCTGGGCCGGGAGACCACGGCCGCGCACTCGGGATCCCCCGGACGGGCGATGGTCGACAGGTGTTCATCCCATCGAGTGAGCAACGCGTCGAGGCCGGCGGCGGGGTCCGGACCAGTGAGCTGGACCTCGAGCCGGTGCTCGGTCAGGGCCCGCCAGATGGACTGGGAGCTGTCGGGGCCGAGCTCGGTGCTGGTGGCCAGACCGGCGGCCCTCGAGTCCCCGACCTGCGCTGACAGGAGGGTGGCGTCGTCGTGGACTTCGAAGGGGAGGGGCGCGGGGAGCAGCGCGTCCACCGTGGCGATCCGCGCCGCGTGCCCGGTGGCTGTCACGTCGTTGTGCATGTACTTCATTGTCGCCCCGCAGGACTCGGCAGAACCCCTGAACACACCCCACAGCGTCAGATCAGGCACGAACGGGGAGTTTCACTCCTTGGTCCACGCTGGTCAGCGCCACAAGCCCATTGTTAACCCTGGGGTGATCTCCTACTGTCTCGAAAGGGACACGGGTACGCCCTCCGGGGTACGGTATGGCCCTTGTCCACACCTGACGTCACTGACGAGCGCGACCGGTGGGCAGCCGGGAAGGAAGGTCGGATGCCGGACAGCAACGCCAGGCCTGATGCCGCCCCAGCGGCGAAACAGGCCAAGGGGGGCGCCGTTTCCGGGACCTTCACCGAGGCCCGCACGGACGAACGCCGGTTCCGCATATACACCTTCGCCGTTCTCGGCCTGGGTCTGATCACCGCGTTCGCGGTTGGTTCCTGGTTACCTTTTCACGGCTCGGCCAAACTCTGGTGGATCGGACCAGTGCTGGCGCTCGCGTTCCTGCTCGCCGAACAGCTGGGCATCAACGTCGACGTCCGAAGCGGCATTTCGTGGACGATCTCGTTCACAGAAATTCCGCTGGTAATCGGTTTCTTCGTCGCTCCGTTCGAGGTCGTGCTGGCCGCGCACCTCGTCGCGGGCATCGGCACGCTGCTGGCCCGCAAGGTCGCCGGTCGCGTCCTCTACAACGCGGGCGCGTTCCTGCTCGAGATCACCGGCGCGTTCGCCGTCGCCGGGCTCGTGAAGCAGGCCGTGGGCGGCGG
Organism: Amycolatopsis sp. NPDC051372; assembly: GCF_040682095.1. NCBI lineage: Bacteria > Bacillati > Actinomycetota > Actinomycetes > Pseudonocardiales > Pseudonocardiaceae > Amycolatopsis > Amycolatopsis sp. NPDC051372. The sequence goes on along the minus strand of NZ_JBFBAF010000025.1, from coordinate 148,417 downwards.
CGAGGCCATGCCGTGGGTCGCCGCTTTGGCGGGCACGCTCACCGCGCCGCTGGTCAGCACCCTGCTGGCGCTGGCCGCCGTCCGCGTGCTGCGCCGCCGCATGCGCGTCAGCACCGCGATCCGCCTCACCGGCCGCATTCTCGTGGTGGGCTTCGTGAACGCGTCGGTGGGCCTGAGCGGCTACCTCGTGATCGCGAACACCCCGCAGGCCTGGCCGTTGGTGCTGGCCGTGTTCCTCGGGCTGACCGCGCTGTACTGGGCCTACTCCGACCTGCTGCGTGAGCAGCGGGACATGGAGGCGCTGTCCGACGTGAGCCTCATGGTCGCGCGCTCGGGCCAGCAGGCCGCCGCGCGTCCGGCCGGGCGCGCCGACGAGCTCGTGGGCGGCGTCGACGTGCGCGAGTGGGCCACGATCGCCGAGCGGATCAAGGACCAGCTGGCCGCCGGCCGCGTCGTGCTGCGGCTGCGCCTGGAAGCCAAGGACACCATGCGCGTGGTCGTGGCCGGCGACGAGCTGCCGCCCGTCGACCCGAATGCCGACGACCCGCTGCAGCGCCTGCCCGGCGCCCACGTGCGCCACTTCCGCATCACCGAAGCCAACCCCGACGTCCGCGCCGCGCTGCTCAACCGCGGCGCGCAGGAGGCGCTCGTGGTGCCGCTGCGCAGCGCCAACCAGCTGCTCGGCGTCGTCGAGGCCCACGACCGGCTCTCTCGCTGGCGCGGCTTCGGCAAGTACGACGTGCAGCTCCTCGGCACGATGGCCAGCCACCTCGCGACGTCGCTGGACAACCGGCGCCTGCTCGCGACCCTGCGTCACGACGCCTACCACGACCCGCTCACCGGCCACCTCAACCGGCCGGGCTTCCAGCAGGTCGCCAAGGAGCCGCTGCGCGACTTCGCCAACGCCGTGGTGCTGCGCATCGACCTCGACGTCTTCTCGACCGTCAGCGACGCCCTGGGCTACTCGTGGGCCGACCGCATGGTGATCGCCGCCGGCCGCCGGATCCGCGACGCGCTGGGCCCGGACGTGCCGCTCGCCCGCCTGGAGGGCGCGTCCTTCGCGGCTCTGCTCGTGGGCTGCACGCCGGGAAACGCCCACGCCGCGGCTGAACGTCTGCGCGTGCAGCTCTCGGCGCCCTACCCCGTCGACCGGCTTTCGGTCGAGGCCAACGCGATGATCGGCTACGCCACCACCTCCACCGAGGACGGCGGCGAGCCCGTGGACGTCGACGGCCTGCTGCAGCGCGCCGACGTCGCCGTCCGCGCGACTCGTGGCGGTGAAGAGGTGCGTGGCTACGTGCCGAGCATGGGCCAGATCTTCCTGCGCCGCTTCCAGATGGTCACGCAGTTCCGGCAGTCGCTGGAGGACGGGCACGTGTCCGTGCACTACCAGCCGAAGATCACGCTGCCGAACCGTCAGGTGCAGGGCGTCGAGGCGCTCGTGCGCTGGGTGCACCCGGAGTTCGGCCGGCTCGGCCCCGACGAGTTCGTGCCCGCCATCGAGGCGGCCGGCCTCATCGGCGTGCTGACGTCGTTCGTGCTCGAAGCCTCGCTCAAGCGCGTGCGCAAGTGGCTCGACGAGGGCCTGCGCATCTCCGCGGCCGTGAACCTGTCCGTGCGCAACCTGGCGGACGAGGACTTCCCGGCGAAGGTCCAGCGCGAGCTGGAGCGCTACGACGTGCCGCCCGAGCTGCTCACGTTCGAGCTCACCGAGTCCGGCGTGATGTCCGACCCGCAGAAGGCCCTGCCGATCCTGCGGGAGCTGCACTCGCTGGGCATCGTGCTGGCCGTGGACGACTTCGGCACGGGCTACTCGTCGCTCGCGTACCTGCGGCAGCTGCCGGTCGACCAGGTGAAGATCGACAAGAGCTTCGTGCTCGGCATGGGCACCGACCTCGGCGACCTCGCCGTGGTGCGCTCGATCGTCGAGCTGGGTCACTCGCTGGGCCTCACGGTGGTCGCGGAGGGCGTCGAGGAGGACGTCGCGCGCGACCAGCTGGAGGCGATGGGGTGTGACGTTGCCCAGGGGTACCTGATCTCGCGTCCGCTGCCCGAGGACCGTCTGGAGGCGTGGCTGCAGGCCCGCACGGCGCGCTCTCCGGGGCGGCACTCGGAGACGGTGCTGACGCTGCTGACCTGAGGTTTTTCGTTAAGGGGACCCCTCGTGCACGGCCGGGTGAACCCCCTTGGTAATCTTTTCAAGCCCTCGCAAGAGGCAGGCCCCTTTAGCTCAGTCGGCAGAGCGTCTCCATGGTAAGGAGAAGGTCTACGGTTCGATTCCGTAAAGGGGCTCTCGGCCTCTAGCCGCGTCACGCTCGCGTGTCGCGGCTTGGGTCATGTAGGGGCGGTGTAGCTCAGTTGGCAGAGCAAGCGGCTCATAATCGCTGTGTCGCCGGTTCAAGTCCGGCCACCGCTACGCGGTAATCACCGGGCTGGCCCCGGTAATGAGAGAGAAGGAAACGCTGTGGCTTCCACCGACGTGCGACCCAAGATCACGCTGGCGTGCGAGGAGTGCAAGCACCGCAACTACATCACCAAGAAGAACCGGCGCAACGACCCGGACCGCTTGGAGATGAAGAAGTTCTGCCCGAACTGCGGTACGCACCGGACTCACAAAGAGACCCGCTGACGTTAGCGGTTCTCGTCCAGCTTCGAACAGCCGTCCCGGCCCAGCGCCGAGGCGGCTTTTCGCTGTTCAGAGCCGGTTGGGGGCCAGTTCGGGGACCGTGCGGGGACCTCTCGGACGACCGGCTCGGGTCGGCTAGCCTCAGCGGGTGCCTTTGGACCAGTCGTTCGCCGGGCGGAGCTACCCGCCCGCCGGAAAGTACGCGGTGAGCCGCGAGAAGATCCTTGAATTCGCCGAGGCGATCGGGGACCCCAACCCGATCTACCGCGACCCGGAGGCGGCCCGCGCGGCCGGTTTCCCGGACGTGCTCGCGCCGCCGACGTTCCTCACGCTCCTGAACCTGCCCAAGGTCAACGGGATCGTGGCCGACCCGGAACTCGGGCTCGACTACTCGCGCATGGTCCACGGCGACCAGGGCTTCACCTACGAGCGTCCTGTGCACGCGGGCGACGTGCTGGAGATCGGCGCGACCATCGAGAACATCATGGCCCGCGCCGGCAACGACTTCATCAACGTCAGCGCCCGGATCACCGACGCCGACGGCAAGCTGGTCTGCACCACCCGCGCGCAGCTCGTGGTGCGAGGGGAGGACGCGTGAACGTCGGCGACGAACTGCCCTCGCTGCAGGTGCGCGTCACGCGCGAGCAGCTGGTCCGCTACGCGGGCGCCGCGCTGGACTTCAACCCGATCCACTGGAACGAGCGCTTCGCCAAGGAAGTCGGCCTGCCCGACGTGATCGCCCACGGCATGCTCACCATGGCGCTGGCCGGCCGCGTCGTCAGCGACTGGCTCGGCGACCCCTCGCGCCTGCTGGACTTCAGCGCCCGCTTCACCCGCCCCGTGGCGGTCCCCGACGACGCCGAGGGCGCCCTAGTGGAGATGACGGGCAAGGTCGGCGCGATCTCGCAAGACGGCGTCGCCCGCGTGGACCTGGTCGTGAAGTTCGACGGCAAGACCGTGCTGGGCAAGCCGCAGGCGCTCGTCCGCGCTTGACGCTCAGCTCACCACCGACTCGACGGCCGTCGCCATCCCCGCTTCACCCCGCGCATTGGGGTGCAGCGGGGCCGCGGCCGACGTCGGCACCAGGCCCTCGACCCAGCGCGTGCCCGAGCTGGTGCACACGTCGTGGCCCTTGCTCGGCCCGGCCGTGTCGGCGTAGCCCGCGTCGTGGGTTTTGGCCTGCTCTTCGAGCACGTCGTTGAGGTGCTTCAACGAGTCACGCAGGTACGCGACATCGCCGGAGCCGACGGGGATCGCGGGCCAGCAGCCGTCGCCGTCGGGCAGCACCGTGGGGTAGCCGACCACGACCACGCGGGCCTTCGGGGCCTTGGCGTGGATCTGGTCGAGCACGGCACCGAGCTTGCCCGCCACGGCGTCGATGCGGTCGGAGAGCTGGTCGTGCCCGCCCGCGGTGAGCCGGTCGTGGCAGGGCGCGGCGTCGCGGTGCGAGGTGGCGCAGCTGGGCGCCAGGGAAATGAACCCGACGTCGTTGCCCCCGATGCCCAGGGTCACGAGCGTGGTCGCCGACGTCACGGAGTCCAGCTGCGGCGGGTTCGTGCCGTTGCGGGTCGACTGGGAGCCCGTCAGGTCCGCCGTGGTGGCGCCGCTGCAGCTGACGTCCACGAACTGTGCGGGCTTGATCTTCGCGGCCACCAGGTGCGGGTAGTTGTTGTCCGAACGGTCGCAGCCCGCGGGTGTGCCCGCCGCCTTACCGGTGCGCGGCGCGGAGGTGTACGAGTCGCCCAGCGCCACGTAGCGGCCGGTGCCGCCCCCGGTGTCGGCGCCGGCCGGCGGCTCGGTCGACGACCCGTGCTTCGACTTGTAGTACCCCACCCCGAGCAGCGCGACCACGACCACCAGGATCAGCAAGCCGCATCCGCCGCTCTTCTTCGCCGCCACCTGATCGTTTCTACCGGTCCGCGACCCCGCGTGACGACGGGTATCCGGGTGAGACCCCCTACCGGTCCACGGCGGCGCGCAGTTGGTCGGCCAGCTCCAGCGCGTGCTCGACCCCGTCGGCGATGTAGTGCAGGTCCACGAACGCCTCGGTGAACCCCTCGTCGGCGGCACCCTTCAGCGCCGACGCGAGGTCGGTCACCGTCACCACGGGCGTGCCTTCGCGCGGGTTGACGCGCAGCGGACGCCGTAGCGTCGCCGGGTCGCGGCCGGCTTCGGTGGCGGCGTCGGCGATCACCGCCCACATCCGGTGCAGGTACTGCGGGGGCAGCAGCGTCGGGAGCCAGCCGTCGGCGCTCGTGCCGACGCGGCGCAGGGCGCGTTCGGACATGCCGCCGAGCAGGATCGGCGGGTGCGGGTTCTGCGTGGGCCGCAGCCCGACGTGGGACTCGGGGATCCGCCAGCGCTCGCCGTCGTGGCCCGCGGGGTCGGCGGTCCAGAGCGTGCGCAGGACCTGGATCAGCTCGTCGAGGCGCCCGCCGCGCCCGGCCCACGGCACGCCGGCGGCGGTGTACTCGTCGCGCAGCCAGCCGAGGCCGAACCCGGCGTCGAGACGGCCACCGGAGAGCAGGTCGAGCGACGTGAGCGTCCGGGCGAGCAGCACGGGCGCATAGACGGGCGCCGAGAGCGTGCTCATGCCCAGCCGCGCGGTCTTCGTGGCGCCGGCGGCGGCCGTCAGCGCGACGAACGGGTCGACGAAGTGGATGAACTCCGGCGGGTACGGCCGCTCCGGTGTCCCGCCTCCCGGGTACAGGTCCGAGGGCTCGAGCGGGGTGAGCACGCGGTCACCGACCCACAGCGAAGCGTAGCCGAGCTCTTCGGCCGCGGCGGCGAATCCGGCGATGGCAGTGGGGTCGGCGAGCTTGCCGTACTGCGGCAGGGCGAGTCCGAGTCGCAACGCGGTCACCGGGCCTCCTCAGGGACGACTTTTCTTGCGGGACAACGAAAATCGCGCGCCGAACCGGGGACCTCGCTGGGGATCACCGGATTCTCGGCCGAGGCGTCGGAATTTCCCCGGTGCGGCAAGGTTTTCCGGCGGCTTCCGAAGTGCCTCGCGAGTACGGGATGAACGACCGCGGAATCCGCGTTGACCACCGTGCGGAGGGTTGTTTCCCGATTAATCGCGGACGGGCGCATGCGGCCATCCTGGCACGGCTCGGTGGCGCCCGCCGGTCACGTTCCCGGCGCGCTGGAGCAGGAATCGGGGGGTCGGTGCGGCGGCACCCGACCAACGAGGGGGGCGCGGTTGCGGGCCTCGATCCGGCTTGCCGTAGACTTCGGAACTCGGAACGCACTACGGTCATCCCCGCCGGATGGTGGGGACGATGGAATGCGTCCTCCGGAGCCTGGGTGACCAGGCTCCACAGGGGTGTAGCTCAATTGGCAGAGCAGCGGTCTCCAAAACCGCAGGTTGCAGGTTCAAGTCCTGTCACCCCTGCGTACGGGTACTGGTGGAGCGGAGGAGTGGTCGTGAGCGACAGCGACGCCAGCGGCGAGCACGAGCAGGACGAGTCGGGCAAGAAGCCCGGGGTCGAGTCCCGCCCGGCGACCGCCGCGGCTCGGCGTGAACGCCGCGCTTCCGCCCGCCCGTCCGGCAAGTCCGAGGCGCGTTCGGGCGGCACGAGGCCGTCCGGCAAGGCAGGCGACAAGGTCGCGAAGCCCGCCGACGCCAAGGGCGCGCCGACCCCGAAGCGGGACCAGAAGCCGAAGAAGGCGTCGCCCTTCGCGCGGATCATGCGGTTCGTCCGCGAGGTCTGGGCGGAGCTGCGCAAGGTCATCTGGCCCAACCGCAAGCAGATGGTCACCTACACCGCGGTCGTGCTGGTGTTCGTGGTGTTCATGGTGGCCCTCGTGAGCGGCCTCGACCTGGCCTTCAAGCAGGTCATCGGGCTGGTCTTCGGCTGAGGCCGGAGGCGCGCGCCACCGTGCGCCGCGCGGGCCGGCCTGCCCGAGCCCGGCAAGTGATCAACTGAGAGGACGGAACGTGACCTCCGACAACGGCACAGAGGCCGGTCGCGACCTGACCGAGCTTTCCGACGAGCAGGTGCACGCGGCACTCGGCGACGAGGAGTCCGCTCACCTCGAGCCCGTCGAGGTGCCCGACGCCGGCGAAGAGGTCGACGCAGCCGTCGAAGACAGCGCTGACGAGAGCACCGACGACGAAGCCGACACCGAGGCTGACGACGCCGAAGCGGCTGACGACACTGCGGCTGACGACGCCGTGGCCGGCGAAGCCGCCGAGTCCGAGCCGGCCGCCGAGTCCGACGACCCCGTCGCCGCGCTGCGCGCCGAGCTGATGGCCGCGCCGGGCGAGTGGTACGTCGTGCACAGCTACGCCGGGTACGAGAACAAGGTCAAGACCAACCTCGAGACCCGTACCACGACGCTGGACGTCGAGGACTACATCTTCCAGATCGAGGTTCCGACCGAAGAGGTCACCGAGATCAAGAACGGCCAGCGCAAGCAGGTGCAGCGCAAGGTGCTGCCCGGTTACATCCTGGTCCGGATGGATCTGAACGACGCCTCGTGGAGCGCGGTGCGCAACACACCGGGCGTCACCGGGTTCGTCGGCGCGACCTCGCGCCCGTCGCCGCTTACCGTGGACGAGGTGCTGAAGTTCCTCGCGCCGCAGGTCGAGAAGGAAGCCCCGGCGAAGGCCGGCAAGGGCGAGGCCGCCGCGGCGTCGACGCCGTCCGGTGGCGGCGCTGTCGAGGTCGACTTCGAGATCGGCGAGTCGGTCACCGTCATGGACGGCCCGTTCGCCACGCTGCCCGCGACGATCTCCGAGGTCAACGTCGACGGACAGAAGCTGAAGGTCCTGGTGTCGATCTTCGGCCGGGAGACCCCGGTCGAGCTCTCGTTCACCCAGGTCTCCAAGATCTGACGGTCGGGAATACCGACCGGCAGTCCCCGCGTACTGGCAGGTGTGCGGGGGACTCACGTCAGTAAGAAGGACACAAGGTAATGCCACCCAAGAAGAAGAAGCTTGCGGCGATCATCAAGCTGCAGATCAAGGCCGGTGCGGCCAACCCCGCGCCGCCGGTCGGCCCGGCGCTGGGCCAGCACGGCGTCAACATCATGGAGTTCTGCAAGGCCTACAACGCCGCGACCGAGTCGCAGCGCGGGGACGTCGTCCCGGTCGAGATCTCCGTGTACGAAGACCGGTCGTTCGACTTCAAGCTGAAGACGCCGCCGGCCGCCAGGCTGCTGCTCAAGGCCGCGGGCGTGGAGAAGGGCTCCGGCGAGCCGCACAAGACCAAGGTTGCCAAGGTCACCTGGGACCAGGTTCGCGAGATCGCCAAGACCAAGGAGACCGACCTCAACGCCCACGACATCGACCAGGCGGCGAAGATCATCGCCGGCACCGCCCGCTCCATGGGCATCACGGTCGAGGGCTGAGTTCGTAGCGCCACCGTGGGAGAGCCAAGTGCTGGCTCGTCACCACAACTCCTCAAATAATACTTACTAATAATAAGAGGACAGAAGCATGACCAAGCACAGCAAGGCTTACCGCCAGGCTGCGGAGCTCGTCGACAAGGAGCGTCTCTACGCTCCGCTCGAGGCCGCGAAGCTGGCGAAGGAGACCTCCAAGACCAAGATGGACGCGACCGTCGAGGTCGCGATGCGTCTCGGTGTCGACCCGCGCAAGGCCGACCAGATGGTCCGCGGCACCGTGAACCTGCCGCACGGTACCGGTAAGACCGCTCGCGTCATCGTCTTCGCCGTCGGCGACAAGGCCGCCGAGGCCGAGGCCGCCGGTGCGGACGCGGTCGGCACGGACGAGCTGATCGAGCGCATCCAGGGTGGCTGGCTCGACTTCGACGCCGCCATCGCGACGCCGGACCAGATGGCCAAGGTGGGCCGCATCGCCCGCATCCTCGGCCCGCGTGGCCTGATGCCGAACCCGAAGACCGGCACGGTGACCCCCGCGGTCACGAAGGCCGTGCAGGACATCAAGGGCGGTAAGATCAACTTCCGCGTCGACAAGCAGGCCAACCTGCACCTCGTGATCGGCAAGGCGTCGTTCGACACCGAGAAGCTGGTGGAGAACTACGCGGCCGCGCTGGACGAGATCCTGCGGGCCAAGCCGTCGTCGGCGAAGGGCCGCTACGTCAAGAAGATCACCTTCACCACCACGATGGGCCCGGGCATCCCGGTCGACCCGCTGCGGACGCGCAACCTCCTCAGCGAGGACGCGGCCGTCTGAGTCGCACATCACGCGAAAGGGCGGTCACGCAATGTGCGTGGCCGCCCTTTTTTCGTGTCTCATGGACACTATGCCGACGACGACGTTCACCGCTCCCGATGGGCTCCGCCTGAACTACACGGTGTGGGAGGGCGACGGACGGCACCGTCGCCCCGTCGTGCTCCAGCACGGCTTCGCGGCCGACGCGCAGGTGAACTGGGTCGGCACCGGTGTTGTGCGCACCCTGGTCGAAGCCGGGTTCACCGTGATCGGTCTCGACGCCCGCGGCCACGGCGCGTCGGACAAACCCCACGACCCGGCCTGCTACGGCCAGGACGTGATGGCCCGCGACGTGTCCGCTCTGCTCGACGAGCTGGGCCTCGACGAGGTCTCCCTCGCCGGCTACTCGATGGGCGCGATCGTCGCCCTCATCGTGGCCACCAACGACAAACGCGTGCGCTGCCTGGCCACCGGCGGCATCGGCGCGGGCATCATCGACTTCGGCGGCGTCGACACGCGCGTGGTCGAGCCCGAACAGCTCGCCGACGGCCTGCTCGCCGACGACCACGCCGACGTCCCCGCCCAGGTCCGCCCCTTCCGCCGCCTCGCCCGCCGCACGGGCGGCGACGTCGACGCCCTGGCCGCCGTCCTGCGCGCCTCGCGCCGCACGTCCATCCCCCTGACCGAGATCACCGTCCCCACGCTGATCCTCGCCGGCGAACGCGACCAGCTCGCGGCCCAGCCCGAGCGCCTCGCCATCGGCATCGCGGGCGCCCGCCTCGTCCGCGTCCCGGGCGACCACATGACGGCCGTCGCGGACCCCGCGTTCGCCCTGGCACTGGCCGACTTCTTCGCCTACTCCGACACAGGGGAGACGAGGTTCGCGATCTCCTCGCCGGCGTAACCGAGCTCCGCGAGCAGCTCGCTCGTGTGCTCACCGCGCGCGGGCGTGTGGCGGCGCACTGACGCCGGCGTGTCCGACAGGATCATCGGCGGCCCGACCTGGCGGTACGTGCCCTCCGTCGGGTGCTCGGCGAGCGAGACGAGGCCGCTGCCCGTGTAGTACGGATCGGTCTCCACGTCTTCCAGCTCCAGTACCGGTGCGAACGGGATGGACAGCTCGGCGCAGATCTTCTGCCACTGCGCCGTGGTCCTTTCGACGGAGACCTTGCCGATCTCGTCGTACAGCTCGCCGTAGTGCTTGGCGCGGCTGGCGGGGTCGCCGAACCGCGGGTCGGTTGCGAGGTCTTCGCGGCCGGCGGCGCGGAAGAAGTCGGCGATGTTCTTCTCGGTGTAGGGCAGGACGCAGGCCCAGCCGTCGGCCGTCCGCACGGCCTGGTGGCCCTCGGTCATCGACCGGTTGAAGCCCATCGCCCCGATCGCGGGCTCGAACGTGTGGCCCGCGAGGTGCTCGACGAGGTTGAACGCCAGCATCGTGTCGGCCATCGGCACCTCCACCCGCTGGCCGCGGCCGGTCGTGCGCTGGTGCACCACGGCGGCGAGCACGGAGTAGACGATGGTGAGCGCGCACAGCTTGTCGGCGAGGATCGTCGGCGCGTAGGTGGGTTTGCCGGTCGCGCGGCGCATCAGGTCGGCCATGCCGGAGGACGCCTGCACGATCTCGTCGTAGGCCGCGAGGCCTGCGCGGTCGGAGTCGGTGCGGAAGCCCTGGGCGTTGCAGTAGACGAGCCGCGGGTTGAGCTCCGCGAGCTGCTCGTAGTCCAGGCCGAGGCGCTGCAGCGCGCCGGGGCGCATGTTGGTCACCAGCACGTCGGCGGACTTCACCAGGCGCAGGAAGGCCTCGTGGCCCGCGGCCGACTTGAGGTCGAGCTCGACGCTGCGCTTGTTGCGGTTGACGTTGAGCGCGAGCGCGCCCATGCCGTCGTGGCGCTGGGGGTGGGTGTGGCGGGTGCTGTCGCCCGCGGGGGACTCGACCTTGACCACGTCGGCCCCGAGGTCGCCCATGATCTGGGTGGCGTAGGGGCCCATGACCACGGACGACAGGTCGATCACGCGGATGCCGTGCAGGGCGCCTTCGGTCACTTCGTGCCTCCTTGATCGATAGCCTCTCCCCTTAAGTTAGGTAGCCTAAGTAATCTACGCAATGTGATACTCTATTACCTATATGGGTAACCGCCAGCATCACCGCACGGTAGATCGCATTGCCGCGATCCTGGAGGCGGTCGGGAACAGTGCTTCGGGGCTGACGCTCACCCAACTCGCGGCGCGGCTCGACGCGCCCGTGTCGTCGGTGCAGAAGCTGGTGAACGGCCTCGCCGCCGTCGGCTACCTCGACGAGCAGGAGCGGCACTTCGTGCTCGGGCCGGCGCCGCACGTGCTCACGGTGCGCTCCGGCCGGGTGCCGGTGCGGTCGGTGTCGCACGAGTCGCTGGTCGAGCTGAGTGTGGCCGCCGGGTGCGCGGCGCTGCTCGCGGTGCAAGTGGGCGACAACGCGGTGTACGTCGACTGGGCCGGCACGGACGAGCCGTTCGACTACGCGCTCTCCCGGTCCCTTCGCTCCGCGCTCCCGCGTACGGCGGCTGGGCGCGTGTTACTCGCTTCGCTGCCGGAGGCTGACCGCCGTGCGGTGGTGGCGCAGGAGCCCGACACCCGCGCGGGCGTCGATCTCCTCGCGGAGGCGGCGGAGATCCGGGCGCGGGGCTACGCCGTGGTCGACTCCGGGCACGCGATGGAGACGATGGCCGCGGTGGCCGTGCCCGTCACGGAGGCGGGGCGCGTGGTGGCGGCCGCGGCGCTGGCCGCACCGTCCGAAGTGGTCGCTGCGCGGCTGCCGGACCTGGTCAGGTCGTTGGGGGAGTGGAGTTCGAGGCTGACGGGGGCCCGCACTTCTCCGGACCCGGCGAGTGGCCCGTGATCAGCCACTGACCCAGGCTGACTCTGGTCACTGTGAATGATCCCAGTGCAGGTCCGCCTTTGATTGCGAAGTCGCATGAATTGATCGTGAAGGTTCCAGATGTCGGCTGGCCGGAGACGTATGAAGGTATGGAGTTCTCTGCGTAGTCCCGCCTGTTGACGACTAGGGCATGGAGGTTCTGCACAGCCACCCTGCAGTCCGCTTGGTGCGGGCTGAAATCCTGCGCGAATTTAGTTTGGATGTCTTCCTGAAACCGGCCACACGCGTCTTCTGCTAGGCCCTCCGCAATGTTTTGGTAGACGATGCGGACAGCTTCGTACGGGCTCTTCGAGAAGACGTGGTTTGTGTGCCACTGTCCGCCGCCCTCCGCAGCGACCTGCTCCGACGTCTTGCCTTCATTGCTAGGGAAGAGGCGGTTATAGCCCCACGAGATGGCGATACCCAGGATCACCAGCACGATCACCCACCCCAGGATCTTCCCGCCGAGGCGCTTGAGCCAGCGGGGGACCGGGCGGCGACGGCGGGGTTCCTCGTACGGTGCGAGCGCTCCCGGCGGCCCCGGAGGTGCGGGTGGTTGCCAGCCCGGCTGGGTCTGCGGCTGGCGGGAGCCCGCGGGGACCAGACCGGCGTCAGGCGTCGGGGCGGGCTGGTTGCCTTGCTGGGCTTGGGTGAAGCGGAGGTAGTCCTGGAACTGCTGGAACTGGCGGAACTGTTCCAGCTGCGCGGCATCCAGCGGTGGCTGCTCGGGCGCCTGGGGCTGGGACGGCTGGGGCAAGGCGGGAAGGTGCGCGGACTCCGCGGAACCCGGCGGCAAGCTGTTCTGCTGCCCGGACGGCTGTGGCAGCGGGGAGCCCTGCGCCGGAGTCAGGCCGTGCTGAGCGGACCCGGCCGGCGGTGAACCCGACGGCAACTGCGGAACCCCAGGCATCGGAGGCTGCTCCGAACCCGGCCACTGCCCGGAACCAGGCTGCCCGGATGGCTGCGGCAACCTGCCCGGAACCGGTTGCGTGCCGTCGGCCGGTCGGGGGCCGGCGCCGGTCGGGTTGTCCGGCTGTCCGTGATCACGCTGCTCCGCCACGTCACCAATGATGCCCGCTCGCCGTCGAATCCCCGAGTCCGGGCGGCTTGTCGCTGGTCAGGCAGGGGGGTGGGCGAAAGGCTGGAAAGCCCTCACGTATAGTTCATGACGGTTCTACCGAAGACCGCTGGTTTTCCGGGTGCTCCACGGTGCTCGGAACGAAGGTCCCGCGAGATGAGCGGGCGGCCCGCGCAGGAGGAACGAGGTTCGGCTCTCCCCCAGGGAAACGCCGTGTAACGCCCCGTGCTGACTGCGCGTGGGCGTTTTTTCGTCTCAGAAGGCTCTCGAAGGACCAGTGGAATCCACTAGCCAAGAGAGGAGGCGACCATGGCGAAGCCCGACAAGGTGGCGGCCGTCGCCGAGATCGCGGAGAGTTTCCGCACCAGCTCGGCCACTGTCGTTACCCAGTACACCGGCCTCTCCGTGTCCCAGCTGTCCCAGCTGCGCCGCGCTCTCGGCACCAGTGCCAAGTACCGGGTCGCGAAGAACACCCTCGTCAAGCGTGCCGCCGAAGACGCGGGCGTGACGGGGCTCGAGGACCTGTTCGTCGGCGCGACCGCCATCGCCTTCGTCGAGGGTGAAGCTGTCGACGCCGCCAAGGCGCTTCGCGACTTCGCGAAGGACAACAACGCGCTTGTGATCAAGGGCGGCTACATGGACGGCAAAGCGCTGTCCGTGGACGAGATCAACAAGATCGCCGATCTCGACAGCCGCGAGGTCCTGCTCGCCAAGGCGGCGGGCGCGTTCAAGGCGAAGCTGTCCCAGGCCGCCGCGCTGTTCCAGGCGCCGGCGTCCCAGGTCGCCCGCCTGGCTGCCGCGCTGGAGGAGAAGCAGCGCAACGCCGCCGGTACCGAAGCAGCCGAAGCACCCGCCGAGAGCTGAACCACCCCCACCCCGAACGCCTAGTTCGTTTTTCTGAGAGGAAGCCATCATGGCGAAGCTGAGCACCGCCGAGCTGATCGACGCCTTCAAGGAGCTGACCCTCCTCGAGCTGTCCGAGTTCGTGAAGGAGTTCGAGGACACCTTCGACGTCACCGCCGCCGCCCCGGCCGCCGTCGCCGTCGCCGGCCCCGTGGGTGCCGCCCCGGCCGCCGCCGAGGAGCAGGACGAGTTCGACGTCGTCCTCGAGGGCGCCGGCGACAAGAAGATCCAGGTCATCAAGGTCGTCCGCGAGGTCGTCTCGGGCCTGGGCCTGAAGGAGGCCAAGGAGCTGGTCGAGGCCGCTCCCAAGGCCCTCCTGGAGAAGGTCGACAAGGAGGCCGCCGAGGCCGCCAAGGAGAAGCTCGAGGCCGCGGGCGCCAAGATCACCATCAAGTGATCCCGGGCGCGTAAGCGCCTACCGCACCACCTCGTGAAGGGGCGGGCATCCACTCGGATGCCCGCCCCTTTCTCGTTCGCCGGCCCCGGCGACCGACTGATCACCGCTCGTGTCCGATTCGCCCGGTCGGACCAGCCGTAACCCGATCGTTGGGCCATCTGGATCTGCGCCACTGGGTGACGTGCACTACCGTGCTGCCAGCGGTCACCGGACAAGGCCACGAACGGGTGAGGTGCTCACCGGCCTCGCCAGGCCGGAAAACTGGTGAGTAACCTGTTCGCACTCAGCTCGTTGCACCTGGTTGACGCGGAGATCGCGGCGCGCATCGGCGCGGGCTCCGCTGCCAGTCGCGGCGGGGCGGCGGTGCGCGACGACGCGGAACAGCTCCTGGAGGTGTGATGGGCGCCGAGGTGGTCATCGAAGGTCTGACGAAGTCCTTCGGAAGGCAGACCATCTGGCGGGACGTGACGCTGACGCTGCCCCCGGGTGAGGTGTCCGCGATGCTCGGCCCGTCGGGAACCGGCAAGTCGGTGTTCCTCAAGTCCATGATCGGCCTGCTGAAGCCCGACAAGGGCCGCTGCGTGATCAACGGCGTGGACATCGTCACGTGTTCCGAGCACAAGCTCTACGAGATCCGGAAGCTTTTCGGCGTCCTGTTTCAGGACGGCGCGCTGTTCGGTTCGATGAACCTCTACGACAACGTCGCCTTCCCGCTGCGGGAGCACACCAAGAAGTCCGAGTCGGAAATCCGCCGCATCGTCCAGGAAAAGCTGGAGATGACGGGTCTGGCCGGTGCGGACAAGAAGCTGCCCGGCGAGATCTCCGGCGGTATGCGCAAGCGAGCGGGTCTCGCGCGGGCGCTGGTGCTCGACCCGCAGATCATCCTGGTCGACGAGCCGGACTCCGGTCTGGACCCCGTGCGCACCGCGTACATCTCGCAGCTGCTCATCGACCTCAACACGCAGATCGACGCGACGATCCTCATCGTCTCCCACAACATCAACCTCGCGCGGACCGTGCCCGACAACCTGGGCATGCTGTTCCGCAAGGAGCTCGTGATGTTCGGCCCCCGCGAGGTGCTGCTCACGAGCGACGAGCCCGTGGTCGAGCAGTTCCTCAACGGCCGCAAGCGCGGCCCCATCGGGATGTCCGAGGAGAAGGACACCGCCACGATGGCGCGCGAGGAGGCCGAAGCCGCCGCGGGGCACTCCGACGGCTCGCCCGACGAGGACATCCGCGGCGTCGTCCCGCAGATGCAGCCCAGCCCCGGCCTGCCGGAGCGCGCGGGCGCCCGCCGCCGGATGGACCGCGTGATGCGGATCCTCCACACGCTCCCGCCGGCCGCGCAGGAGGGCATCATCGAATCCCTCAGCCCGGAGGAGCAGCGGCACTACAACGTGCACGCCGCCCACGCGCCGGCCCGTCGCCCGGGCCCCGAGGACACGCAGCAGATCCCCCGGATCTCCGACCGTGGCCCCGTGCCGAACCAGCACCAGGGCCAGCTGCCCGCCGACCAAGTCGCCCGGATCCCCGGCGGCTCCGGCCCGCAAGGGCCAGGCGGCGGCTACTTCGGTCCCGGCGGCAACGGGCCGGGTGGCGCGTGAGCTCGAACGCAGCACCGGCGAGGAAAATCCCCGGGCACGGCATGCTCCGCGAGACCGGGAACCTGTTCGCCCTCGGTCTCGACATCATCCGCGGCATCTTCCAGCGCCCGTTCCAGCTGCGGGAGTTCATCCAGCAGGCCTGGTTCGTCGCCAGCGTCACGATCCTGCCGACGGCGCTCGTCGCGATCCCGTTCGGCGCGGTCATCTCGCTGCAGTTCGGTGCGCTCGCCCGCCAGCTCGGCGCGCAGTCCTACACCGGCGCCGGCTCCGTGCTCGCCACGGTGCAGCAGGCCAGCCCGCTCGTCACGGCGCTGCTGGTGGCCGGCGCAGGAGGAAGTGCCGTCTGCGCTGATATTGGCGCCCGCACCATCCGCGAGGAGATCGACGCGATGGAGGTGCTGGGCGTCTCCGCGGTCCAGCGCCTGATCGTGCCGCGCACGCTCGCGATGATGCTCGTCGCGCTCTTGCTCAACGGCATGGTCAGCGTCATCGGCGTGCTCGGCGGTTACTTCTTCAACGTCGTGCTCCAGGGCGGCACACCCGGCGCTTACCTGGCGAGTTTTTCCGCGCTGGCGCAGCTGCCCGACCTCTGGGTCGGTGAGCTCAAGGCCCTGATCTTCGGCTTCATCGCCGCGGTCGTGGCCGCGTACCGTGGCCTGCACCCCAGCGGCGGCCCGAAGGGCGTGGGCGACGCGGTGAACCAGTCGGTGGTCATCACGTTCCTGCTGCTCTTCGTCGTGAACTTCGTGATCACGCTGATCTACCTGCAGATCGTGCCCGGAAAGCTGGACTGACATGACGTTCATCTCGGGTGCCAAGCGCGTCGCCCACCGTCCACTGGAGACTCTGGACACCCTGGGCGACCAGATGTCCTTCTACGGCCGCGCGCTGCTGTGGACGCCGCGCACGCTGCGCCGCTACATGAAGGAAGTCCTGCGACTGCTCGCCGAGGTGAGCTTCGGCTCCGGCTCGCTCGCGGTCATCGGCGGCACAGTCGGCGTGATGGTCGGCCTCACGCTGTTCACCGGTGTTCTCGTGGGCCTGCAGGGCTACTCGGCCCTGAACTCCATCGGCACCTCGGCGTTCACCGGCTTCCTCACCGCGTTCTTCAACACCCGCGAGATCGCCCCGCTGGTCGCCGGCCTTGCCTTGAGTGCCACGGTCGGCGCCGGTTTCACCGCGCAGCTGGGCGCCATGCGGATCTCCGAGGAGATCGACGCGCTGGAAGTCATGGGCGTGCCGAGCCTGCCGTACCTGGTGACCACGCGGATCATCGCCGGGTTCGTGGCCGTGATCCCGCTTTACATCATCGGCCTGCTGAGCTCTTACCTCGCCTCACGCCTGGTGGTCATCTACATCTACGGCCAGTCAGCGGGTACCTACGACCACTACTTCGACCTTTTCCTACCACCGCAAGACGTTCTGTACTCGTTCATCAAGGTGCTGATCTTCAGCGTCTTGATCATTCTTTCGCACTGCTACTTCGGCTACCGCGCCTCCGGTGGGCCGGCCGGCGTGGGCGTGGCCGTGGGCCGCGCGGTTCGCCTTTCCATCGTCACGGTTTCGATCGTGAACTTCTTCATCGGTTTCGCCATCTGGGGAACCGACGTCACGGTGAGGATTGCGGGATGATCGCAGGCGGGGTGGGCGGGCCGGTGGCAACGCTGCGGCGCAGGCTCCTGGGCCTGCTGCTCGTGGCGCTGCTCGTGGGAGGTGTGGCCCTGAGCATCGCCTTGTACAACAAGGCGTTCACCAAGTTCGTCACGGTGAAGCTGGAAGCCGACAGCATCGGCAACCAGCTGCTGGAGCAGTCGGACGTGAAGGTGCGCGGCCTGATCGTGGGGTCGGTCAAGACCATCGCGGCCACCACCGACGGGGCCGAGCTCACGCTGGACCTCCAGCCGGACTACGTGAAGCTGATTCCGGAGAACGTCTCGGCGCGCTTCCTGCCCAAGACGCTCTTCGGCGAGCGCTACGTCTCGCTCGAGATCCCGAAGAACCCGTCGGCCAAGACGCTCGCCGACGGCGACGTCATCCCGCAGGACCGCACCTCCGGCGCGATCGAGCTGGAGCAGGCGCTGGAGCACCTGATGCCGGTGCTCCAGGCGGTGCAGCCGCAGAAGCTCTCGAGCACGCTCACCGCGATCTCCACCGCGCTGCAGGGCCGGGGCAAGCCGCTCGGCGAGACGCTCTCGCAGCTCGGCGACTACATCGGCAAGCTGAACCCGCACGAGCCGCAGCTGCAGCACAACCTCAAGGCACTGGCGGACTTCTCCGACAACTTGAGCGCCTCGGCGCCGGACCTGGTGCAGAGCCTCGACAACCTGAGCACGACCACCCGCACCGTGGTGGACGAGCAGCAGAACCTCGCGAGCCTCTACAGCAACCTGACCGCGGCTTCGCAGGACCTGCAGTCGTTCCTGGAAGCCAACTCCCAGAACATCATCAGCCTCGCCGACACCGCGCGGCCCACGGCCGAGCTGCTCGCCAAGTACGCGCCGGAGTACCCGTGCGTGATCGGGCAGATGGCGAAGCTCGTGCCGGTGGTCGACAAGGCGCTGGGCAAGGGCACGAACCAGCCCGGCCTGCACGCGACGATCGAGGTGGTCGTGAACCGCGGTCCCTACAAGGCGGGTCAGGACGAGCCGCGGTTCGAGGACAAGCGCGGCCCGCGCTGCTACGACCTCAAGAACCTGCCGAACCCGTTCCCGCAGGAGCCGCCGGACGGCGCGTTCAAGGACGGCACCAAGCCCACCCCGGGGTCGAAGTCCCACGGCCAGGGCCTCAACCCGGCCAACTTCCTCTCCGACGCCGCGGGTCTCGGCGGCGGCACGAGCGGCGGTGACCCGGCGTACTCGGGCGCGGAGAACGACTTCCTCGGCCAGCTCGTGGCCCCGCAGGTCGGGATGTCCGAAGGTGACTTCCCCGGCTGGGGCTCGCTGCTCGTCGGCCCGCTCTATCGGGGTGCGGAGGTGACGGTGAAGTGAGGGGACTGGCTGCACCGCTGATCAAGCTGTCGATCTTCGTGGTGATCACCGTGCTGTTCACCGCCGTGCTCGGCATCAGCATCGCGAACATCAACACGACCAGCACCAAGGACTACTCGGCGCGCTTCACCGATGCGACGCTGCTGCTCAACGGCGACGACGTCCGCATCGCCGGCGTCCGCGTGGGCACGGTGAAGGACGTGAAGATCGTCGACAAGCGCCAGGCGCAGGTCGACTTCGAGGTCGACGCCGGGCGGCAGCTGCCGGCGGGTGTCACCGCGCAGATCAAGTTCCGCAACCTCGTCGGCCAGCGCTACCTCTCCCTCGGCGAGGGCACCGACACCTCCGGCAAGACGCTGCTCCCGGGCGGCTCGATCCCGCTCGAGCGCACCACGCCGGCGCTGGACCTGACCGAGCTGTTCAACGGGTTCAAGCCGCTGTTCACCGCGCTGAACCCCGACGACGTCAACAAGCTCTCCTACGAGGTCATCCAGGTCCTGCAGGGCGAGGGCGGCACCGTCGAGAGCCTGCTGTCGCACACCGCATCGCTGGCCACCACGATCGCCGACAAGGACAAGGTGATCGGTGAGGTCATCGACAACCTCAACTCGGTGCTCGACACGGTCAACGCGCACACGCCGCAGCTGAGCGACCTGATCGTGAAGCTGCAGCAGCTGGTGTCCGGCCTGGCCGCCGACCGCAAGCCCATCGGCGACGCGATCGACAGCCTCGGCAACCTGGCCCAGACCACCGCCGGCCTGCTCGGCGACGCGCGCCAGCCGCTGAAGGACGACATCAGCGCGCTGGGTGACCTGACCACCAAGCTCAACAAGAACGAGCCGACGCTGGAGCACTTCATCCAGTTCCTGCCGCAGAAGGTGAGCGCGCTGACCCGCACCGCCGACTACGGCTCCTGGTTCAACTTCTACGCGTGCGAGGTCAAGGGGACCATTGCCCTGCCGCCGCTGATCAACAAGCCTCTCGACGCCACTGTGCTGCCGTCGACCCGGGATAGGTGCAGCGGATGAAGTCCTTCCAGAAGCGCAACCCCGTCCCGATCGCGCTGGTCGGGCTCGCGGTGCTCGTGCTCGGCTTCGTCGCCGCGCTCAACTCCGACGACCTGCCGGTCATCGGCGGCGGCACGACCTACAGCGCCGAGTTCTCCGAGGCCGCCGGGCTCACGACCGACAACGACGTGCGCATCGCCGGCGTGAAGGTCGGCAAGGTCTCCGAGATCAAGCTCGACGGCGCCAGCGTGAAGGTGTCGTTCAAGGTCAAGGACGCCTGGCTCGGCGACAAGACCTCGGCCGCGATCAAGATCAAGACGCTGCTGGGTCAGAAGTACCTGTCGCTCGACCCGCAGGGCGTCGGCACGCTCAACCCGGGCCAGCCGATCCCGCGCGACCGCACGATGTCGCCCTACGACGTGCTCGACGCGTTTCGCGGCCTCTCGCAGACCGTCGACGACATCAACACCGACCAGCTCGCGAAGAGCTTCGACACCATCACGCAGACCTTCGCCAACACGCCCGAGGACGTGAAGGGCGCGCTCTCGGGCCTGTCGAAGCTCTCTGACACCATCGCCTCGCGCGACGCGCAGCTGTCGAACCTGCTGGCCAACACCCGCGAGGTGTCGCAGACGCTGGTCGACCGCGACGCCGAGGTGCAGAAGCTGATCACCGACGGCAACCAGCTGCTCGACGAGATCTCCAAGCGCGAGCAGGCCATCACCGCGCTACTCGACGGCTCCAAGGAGCTCGCCACTCAGCTGCAGGGCCTCGTCGACGACAACGACAAGCAGCTCGACCCCGTGCTCACACAGCTCGACCAGCTGACGTCGATGCTGCAGCGCAACCAGGACTCGCTCGCGCAGGGCATCGCGAAGTTCGCCCCGTTCGTGCGCGTGTTCACCAACACCATCGGCACCGGGCACTGGTTCGACAACTACATCTGCGGTCTGGTGGCGCCCTCGTTCGGGCCGATCAACCAAGAGGGGTGCTACACGAAATGAGTGACACCCGGTTCGGCCAGTCGCTCCTGCGCGGCGCGTCCATCGCCGTCGTCCTCGCGCTCGTCATCGCGGGCGGCATCTGGTGGACGCTCAAGGACGCGGGGCGCAACCACCTCACCGCGTACTTCTCCGGCGCTGTCGGCCTCTACGAGGGCAACAGCGTGCGGATGCTCGGCGTCGACCTCGGCACGGTCACCAAGGTCCAGCCCATGGGCAACCAGGTGCGCGTGGACTTCGAGTACGACCGTTCGGTGCCGGTGCCCGCCGACGCGAAGGCGCTGATCGTCTCGCCGTCGCTGGTCAGCGACCGCTACATCCAGCTCGCGCCCGCGTACACCGGCGGCCCGAAGATCTCCGACGGCGCCGTGATCCCGCTCAACCGCACCGAGGTGCCGCTCGAGGTCGACCAGCTCGCCGCGAGCCTCGCGAAGGTGAGCGAGACCCTCGGCCCCAACGGTGCCAACAAGAACGGCTCGCTCTCGGACCTGCTCAACACCGTCGCGAAGAACGTGGACGGCAACGGCCAGGCCCTGCACGACACGATCGCCAAACTCGGCCAGGCGTCCGGCACGCTCGCCGGCAACAAGGACGACCTGTTCCAGACCGTGCAGAACCTCGGCCAGTTCTCGCAGACAATGGTCAACAGCGACAGCCAGGTGCGCCAGTTCGAGAGCCAGCTCGCCGACGTGAGCGGGTACCTGGCGGGGGAGAAGGATGACCTCGCCGCCACGGTGCAGCAGCTGAGCACCACGCTGCAGTCGGTGCAGGGCTTCATCGAGCAGAACCGCGGCCGGCTCAAGTCCAATGTGGACAAGCTGGCCAGCGTCACCAAGGTGCTCGTGGACCAGCGTAGCGCGCTGTCGGAGATCCTCGACGTGGCGCCGGTGGCGCTGTCGAACCTCGTCAACGTCTACAACGGCTCCGCGGGCACGCTCGACGCGCGGCCGAACCTCAACGAGCTCACGCAGCCGCCGCTGGTGATGGTCTGCAACCTGCTCAAGGAGACGCCCGACGCGCTCAAGCTGCTCGGTGACACGTGCGGTTCGATCGCCGGTGTGGTCGACGGCGCGGTGCCGCTGCCGTCCACCGCGCAGGTCCTGCAGTCACTGCAGAACGGCAAGCTGCCGCCACTGCCGCTCCCGCTCGCGGGCCAGGTCTACGGGACGGGGAGCTGAGCATGAAGCGCCTCCAGAGGTTCGCCGCCGCCGGCGTGGTCACCACGGTGTCCGCGCTGGTGCTGTCCGGCTGCGGGTTCACCGGCATCTACGACGTGCCGCTGCCCGGTGGCGCCGACCTCGGCAGCCACCCGTACAAGGTCAAGGTGCAGTTCTCCGACGTCCTCGACCTCGTGCCGCAGGCCGGTGTGAAGGTCAACGAGGTGCCCGTCGGCCAGGTCGAGTCCGTGGGGCTCACCCCCGACGGCTGGCACGCCGAGGTCACCGTGGAGATCAACGGCGACGTGAAGCTGCCGGCCAACGCGCTGGCCAACGTGAAGCAGTCGAGCCTGCTCGGCGAGAAGTACGTGGAGCTCTCCTCGCCCGGCGACGGGCAGGCGCAGGGCACGCTCGCGAACAACGCCACGATCCCGCTCGCGCGCACTGGCCGCGACGTCGAGGTCGAAGAGGTGCTCGGCGCGCTGTCGCTGCTGCTCAACGGTGGTGGCGTCGAGCAGCTCAACACCATCACCAAGGAGCTCAACAACGCGACGGCGGGCAAGGAGCCCGACATCAAGGCGTTGCTGGACAACGCCAACGAGCTCGTGACGAACCTCGACGAGCAGTCGCGCAACATCACCCGCGCGCTCGACGGGCTCGACCGGCTGTCGATGACGCTCAAGGACCAGAAGGACAAGCTGGTGGGCGCCGTCGACAACCTCGGCCCCGGCATCGGCGTGCTGGAGCAGCAGCGCGGCCAGCTCGTGACCATGCTCAACGCGCTGAACAACCTCTCCGGCGTCGCCACCGACACGGTGAACAAGAGCAAGGCGGACCTCGTGGCCGACCTCAAGGCCCTCACGCCGACGTTGCAGAAGCTCGGCGAGGCGGGCAACGACCTGCCGCGGGCGCTGCAGATCCTGCTGACCTTCCCGTTCACCGATCAGGCCTACAACGACGTGAAGGGTGACTACTTCAACCTCTTCGCGAAGGTCGACCTGAACCTCAAGGACGTCATCGACAACCTGGGCCGCAGCCGGGACAACCCGCTGTCGAACCTGCTGCCGGTGCCGGGCCTGACCGGGGGCACGCAGGGCGACCAGCCGCCGCTGCTACCGCTCGGGGGCCAGTCGGGGTCGAACGCGAAGCCGAACTCGACCGGTGGCCAGGGTGGCGGCAAGCCACAGGGCGGGCTGTCCGGGCTCTTCGGGATCCTCTCGGGAGGTGCGGGCTGATGTTGCTGCGCAAGACGAAGTTCCAGCTCGTCGCCTTCGCGATCATCTCGGTCGTGGCGCTCGTCTACGCCCTGGTCCGCTTCGCCGGCCTCGGCTCGGTGTTCGGCGACAGCGGCTACACGGTGAAGCTGCAGCTCAACGAGTCGGGCGGCATCTTCACCAACGCCGAGGTGACCTACCGCGGCTTCAACATCGGGCGCGTCGGCCAGCTGCGGCTCACGCAGACCGGCCTGGAGGCCGACCTCAACATCGACCCGTCGGCGCCGCAGGTGCCCGCGGACCTCGACGCCGTGGTCGCCAACCGCTCGGCCGTGGGTGAGCAGTACGTGGACCTGCGGCCGAAGAACGACAAGGGCCCGTTCCTCGCGGGCGGCTCGGTGATCCCGGCGTCGAAGACCACCGTGCCGGTCAGCACCGATCGGCTGCTGTCGGACCTCGACTCGCTCGCGGCCTCCGTGCCCACCGACTCGCTGCGCACCGTCGTGGACGAGTCCTACGACGCGTTCCGCGGCACCGGCGGAGACCTGCAGCAGCTGCTCGACACCGCGCAGAGCTTCACGGCCACGGCCCAGCAGTACCTGCCGCAGACCGTGCAGCTGCTCGACGCCGGCGGCCAGGCGCTGGACACGCAGAACCACGAGGCGTCGAACTTCGCGGACTTCTCCAAGAACCTCAACGAGCTCACCGGCACGCTGAAGAACTCCGACGGCGACCTGCGCAAGCTCATCGGCATCACGCCGCAGGTCGCGGCACAGATCGACCAGGTCGTCAACGAGACCGGGCCGGGCCTGGGCGCGCTGACGGCGAACCTGCTGACCACGGCCAACGTCACCGTGACCCGCCTCGACGGCATCGAGCAGGGCCTGGTGACCTACCCGGCGCTGGCCGGCGCGGCCTCCAGCGTGGCGCCGGGCGACGGCACCGCCCACCTCGGGCTCGTGCTCAACCTGTTCAACCCGCCGGCCTGCACGAAGGGCTACCTGCCCTACAGCCAGTACCGCACGGGCGCCGACACGTCACCGCGGCCGGCCGACGACAATGTGTACTGTGCCGAGCCCAAGGGCAGCCCCATCAACGTCCGCGGCTCGCAGAACGCGCCGTACGGCGGGGCCCCGGTCGCGCCGTCGCAGGCCGACGTGGACGCCAACGCGGGCCGTCCGGCCCAGGAACTGCAGGACATGCGCGATGCCGCCGTGCCGGGCGTAGCCGGAAGCCCGGGTGTCTCGTTGAACAGCCTGGGAGCGCTGCTCGGTCTCGCCGGCTGAGCCGCGTGGGCGTGGATTCGATGACCGTTACCTACCCTGGAGTGATATGAGTTCCGAACAGGCCGCCGCCGAGGAAGGGGTGACCTCGTCGCCGCCGGAAGCCCCGGCTTCCGCTTCGGAGACTGCTTCGACCGGTGCCGCCTCGCCGGCCAAGCGGTCCCTGCCGGGCTCGCCGCGCGTGTGGCTCTTCGGCGCCGGGGCGTTCGCGCTCGCCGCCTTCGTGGTCGCGGTGGTCTTCGGGATCATGTGGTGGGTCGCGGGCACGGGGGAGAACGCGGCCCTGGCGCAGTCGCGTGACGACGTCGTGAAGGCGGGCGCCAACGCCGTGAAGGCCTACACCGAGGTGGACTACCAGAACCTCGACGCCGTCTTCGCCCGCCAGAAGTCCGTGTCCGACGACGACATGGCCAAGCAGATCGACCAGCTGAAGCCCACCTACGGCAAGGCGCTGACCGACGCGAAGACGAAGGTCACCACGACCGTGCAGGACATCGCGGTCGAGGAGCTCGACGACCACGAGGGCAAGGCCAGCTTCCTGGCCGCCATCACCACCGACGTCACCCAGGGCGCGCAGAGCTCCTCGAAGGCGCTGCGCCTGGAGGTCTCGATGACCCGCGTCGGGAACGACTGGAAGCTGTCCGGCATCGACAACGTCCCCCTCGTCGCCTCCGGCCAGTAGCTTCACCGCAGAACGGAGTTCTCCTAGTGCCTCCCTCCCGCCGCCAGCCGCCCCGCAGCAGCACCCCGCCGGCCCGTCGGCCGAGGGTCGCCGGGCTGCGCAAGCCGTCGAGCGCGGACGGCGCACCTGCGTCCACCGACGAGCGGCCGACACCTGCTCCGGCTCCCGCCGCGGCCAAGCCGCGCCCGCGTCCGGCGGTGCCGCGGACCGGCCCGCTGACCAGCGCGGATCCGTCCGAGGTCACCCAGGAGATCCGGTTCCCGAGGAGCGCGGGGATCTCGCGGTCGCGGGGGCTGGCCACGGAGGACCCCGAGGACGCCGCCGACGTGGACACCGCGGCCGCGGTCGAGGACGAAGCCGAGGTCGACGCCCTCACCGGCGAGGCCGTCGCCGCTCCCGAGGAAACCGACGAGACAGTCCGCGCGGCTCCGCGCCGCAAGCGCCGGGACTCGGGTCGCGCGAAGCCCGTGGACGTCGACGAGGCCGAGCAGGAGGCCGCCGGCGCGCCCGCCGTGCCGCCGCCGTGGGCGAGGCAGCAGCCGCGCCAGGACCGCACGGTCGTGCTGACCGTCGTGCTGCTCGTGGTGGGCCTGGTGTTCGCCGCGGGCGCGGTGTTCTTCAAGCTCGGCTTCGACGACGCCTCCGACTCCACGAGCAACACCGCGCTGCTGGACGTCGCGAAGACCGCGCAGGTCAAGGACCAGGTGTCCAAGGCCACCGAGGCCCTGTTCTCCTACGACTACAACAACATCAAGAAGACCGAGGATGCCGCCAACGGCCTGCTCGCCAACGACAGCGTCAAGGCCAAGTACAACTCGCTCATGGGCGAGGTCAAACGCCTCGCGCCGCAGCAGAAGATGGTGGTGACCTGCAAGGTCACCCGCAGCGCCGTGATCATGCTCAACGGCGACCTCGCGCGCGTGATGGTGTTCGTGGACCAGACCTCCACGCGCGCCGACACCAAGCAGACCACGGCCGGCTCGGCCCAGCTGCACGTCGACGCGCAGCTGCAGGGCGACACGTGGAAGATCACCGACCTCGACACGTACAAGGCCCCAGCGCCGCCCGCGGCCAAGGCGCCCACCTCCTCGGCCCCGGCCTCGCCGCCGCCGTCGAAGTAAGTCGAAGCCGAAGGCCCGGTGCCCGCTTGAGCGGGTGCCGGGCCTCTTGCTTTCGTTCAGAGCCTCAGCAGAGGGACTGCAGGGCCGTGCGCAACGCGGTGCGGTGCAACTCGTCGAGGTGGTCGACGACGTCAGCCGAGATCTGCGCCTCGAGCACGTCCACCCGGCACGGCGCGCCGGGCTCGCGGACGTCGTTCGTGGCCACCAGTTCGGTCAGCAGCGACGTCGTCAGCTCGTCCAGCTCGGCGCGGATCTCGGCGAGGTCCGGGCGTGTGGTGGGCGCCTGGGCGGGGTGCGCGGTCCAGCGGTCGAACAGCCCGCGCTGCACGACCTTGCTCGCGGTGATCTGGTCGGAGAAGAACGCCGCCGTACGCTCGGGGTCCAGGCCCAGCGCGAACGCGCGCGTGCGCACCGAGGCGAGCTCCTGCTCCTCGCGCGCCGGGTCGTCGATGGGCTTGTCGGTGCCGAACTTCGACGCGGCCACGCGATCACCCATCCGCAGGCGCTCGACCACGAGGTCGGCGAGCGGCCCGAGCCGGCCGAACGCGTGGCCCGCGGTGCCGGCGGTGTCTGTGGCGGTCTTTCCGGATGCGGCCATGGCCTGAGTGCCTCCGACGGTGAGTGCGGCCAGCGCGACGGCGAGGATCACGGTGGAGCGGCGCAGTCTCGTTCCCGAACATGAGCACTCCGTCGTGGGCCGGCGACCAGGATCGGATCTGATTTTAGCGGTGGGGAATTCACGAAACCCGGACAATCTCGCCGGATGGACACGCAATCGTGCCGATGCCGGATTTGTCTGCCCGGACGTACCGCGGCACTCGGCCTCGCGGGTCACGGCGGCCTCCGGCGGTAGTTGCGACAGCACCGCCACCCTGGCTGCTCGGGTGATCACGGCGCGTTCGGCGAGTGAACCGGCGGTCCAGCTCATCGCGAACGATCGCCCGCAACGCCGTGTCGGCGGCCGCTCCGAGACCGTGGGTCGGCACGCCGGCCTGCTCCCGACCCGGGGCTGCCGGGGCGTGATCATCGACGTGGGGTTGCCTGTTGGAGACCCGAAACGGCTCCCCGTCGAGCAAACCCCCGCCCTCCCCTCGGGGGGCGTCCCCATCCCAGTCTATCGGCCCCTGACCTCGAAAAATGCCCGGAACGAAATCTGTGGACAACCCCGGAGTCGGCCGGGTGGCCTGTGGACAAGCCGAGCTGCCTGTGGCGGGCCGAGTTGCCGGTGGACAAGCCCCGAGTCAGCCGGGTGCCTGTGGGCAAGCCGAGTTGCCTGTGGCGCGCCGGACTTCCTGTGGCGGGTCAACCTGCCCGTGACACAAGGCACCCGCGCGCCCCTCGGCCGGGCACCGCACCGGCCCTTTGGGTCGTGGAATCAGCCCCCGACCCCCCGGACCACCCCGAGCAGACCGCCATGAGCAGCCCGACCTAGCAGCCCGCCACGAGTAGCCCGACCCGAGTAGCCCGACCCGAGTAGCCCGACCCGAACAGCCCTCCCTTCGGACCACCCCGAACATTTCACCCCTCGGACCGCCCCGAACAGGCCTCCACCGACCCCTCAGCCGCGATCCACGCCACGCCCTGCGGCCGACTGGACCACTCGCCCCACGACCCCTGTTCGTGACGCAGAACACCGTTTGAAACCCTCCCCGAACCACTGCCAGACCACGATTCCGCAGGTACCGGCGGGTAACCGGGATGATCATCCCGCTTGTCACCCTCCGCATGCCCCGGTCGACGCTGCGCCAAGCGGTCGGACCCCCGAGTGGCATCTTGACTCGAAGGCGTCGTGGGTTCAGGCTTACTGCCAACGGTCACGGCCGGGAGCGCGAACCTTGCGGGAGGGACGCAGAACCCGGGCAGGCCGGAGGCATTGCTACAACGCCGCGAGGCAGGCTGGGCCCCATCGGGAGCGCCCCCTGGACAGACCGCGTCGTTCGGGCTAGACTGCCTCTTTGCGCTGCCCTCTTTCAGGCTGCCCGGAGCCGGTAGTTAGGATAGTGGGCACACGGCACCCCTGACAGTCCGCGACGGCACCTGTTGCCATTGCGGCTGCTCACCGCTCATTGTCCCCGGAAGGACGCATCTTGGCAGTCTCTCCCGCGAACCAGGCCACTGCTGCGACCACCTCGGCTGTATCCCGCTCGGAGTCCACGGGTATCCCCGGCGCGCCCAAGCGGGTCTCTTTCGCAAAGATTCGCGAGCCCCTCAACACCCCCAACCTGCTGGACGTGCAGCTCCAGTCGTTCCAGTGGTTCACCGGCGACGAGGCGTGGTTCGAGCGCCGCGTCAACGAAGGTGACGAGAACCCGGTCGGCGGCCTGGAGGAGGTCCTCAACGAGATCTCCCCGATCGAGGACTTCTCCGGTTCCATGTCGCTGTCCTTCTCCGCTCCGCGCTTCGACGAGGTCAAGGCCTCGATCGAGGAGTGCAAGGACAAGGACATGACCTACGCGGCCCCGCTGTTCGTCACGGCGGAGTTCGTCAACAACAACACCGGTGAGATCAAGAGCCAGACGGTCTTCCTCGGCGACTTCCCGGTGATGACGGACAAGGGCACCTTCATCATCAACGGCACCGAGCGGGTCGTCGTGTCCCAGCTCGTGCGTTCTCCGGGCGTGTACTTCGACAGCAGTGTCGACAAGACGACCGACAAGGACGTCTTCAGCGTTCGGGTGATCCCGAGCCGCGGCGCGTGGCTCGAGTTCGACGTCGACAAGCGCGACACCGTCGGCGTGCGCATCGACCGCAAGCGCCGCCAGCCGGTCACCGTGCTGCTGAAGGCGCTGGGCTGGACCACCGAGGCGATCCGCGAGCGCTTCTCCTTCTCGGAGACGCTGCTGGCGACCCTCGAGAAGGACCACACCGCCGGCACCGACGAGGCGCTGCTCGACATCTACCGCAAGCTCCGTCCGGGCGAGCCGCCCACGAAGGAGAGCGCGCAGACGCTGCTGGAGAACCTGTTCTTCAAGCCGAAGCGCTACGACCTGGCCAAGGTCGGTCGTTACAAGGTCAACAAGAAGCTCGGTCTCGACACCCCGTACGACACGGGCACGCTGACCGAAGAGGACATCGTCTCGGCCATCGAGTACCTGGTCCGGCTCCACGCCGGCGAGGACAAGATGACCAGCGTGTCGAACGTCGAGGTGCCGGTCGAGACCGACGACATCGACCACTTCGGCAACCGCCGCCTGCGCACGGTGGGTGAGCTGATCCAGAACCAGATCCGGGTCGGCCTCTCCCGCACCGAGCGCGTCGTGCGCGAGCGCATGACCACGCAGGACGTCGAGGCGATCACGCCGCAGACCCTGATCAACATCCGCCCCATCGGCGCGGCGATCAAGGAGTTCTTCGGCACCTCGCAGCTGTCGCAGTTCATGGACCAGAACAACCCGCTGTCGGGCCTGACCCACAAGCGCCGCCTCTCGGCGCTGGGCCCCGGTGGTCTGTCCCGTGAGCGCGCCGGCATGGAGGTCCGCGACGTCCACCCGTCGCACTACGGCCGCATGTGCCCGATCGAGACGCCGGAAGGCCCGAACATCGGCCTGATCGGTTCGCTCTGCTCGTACGCGCGGGTCAACCCGTTCGGTTTCATCGAGACCCCGTACCGCAAGGTCGTCGAGGGCCAGGTCACCGACCAGGTCGACTACCTCACGGCCGACGAGGAAGACCGCTTCGTCAAGGCGCAGGCCAACGCGCCGCTGACCGAAGACAGCCACTTCGTCGAGAACAAGGTCCTGGGTCGCCGCAAGGGCGGCGAGGTCGAGCTGATCGACCCGCTCGAGATCGACTACATGGACGTGTCGCCGCGGCAGATGGTCTCCGTCGCCACCGCGATGATCCCGTTCCTGGAGCACGACGACGCCAACCGCGCGCTGATGGGCGCGAACATGCAGCGCCAGGCCGTGCCGCTGCTGCGCAACCAGGCCCCGTACGTGGGCACGGGTGTGGAGCTGCGCGCCGCGGTCGACGCCGGTGACGTCCTAGTGGCCGAGCAGGCCGGCGTGGTCGAGGAGCTGTCCGCGGACATCATCACGATCATGCACGACGACGGCACGCGGAAGAGCTACGGACTGTACAAGTTCCGCCGCTCCAACCACGGCACGTGCTTCAACCACCGCCCGATCGTCGACGAGGGTGACCGCGTCGAAAAGGGCCAGGTCATCGCCGACGGCCCGTCCACCGAGAACGGTGAGATGGCGCTGGGCAAGAACCTGCTCGTGGCGGTCATGCCGTGGGAGGGCCACAACTACGAGGACGCGATCATCCTCTCCGAGCGCCTGGTGCAGGACGACGTGCTCACGTCGATCCACATCGAGGAGCACGAGATCGACGCCCGCGACACCAAGCTGGGCGCCGAGGAGATCACCCGGGACATCCCGAACGTCTCCGAGGAGGTGCTCGCCGACCTCGACGAGCGCGGCATCATCCGCATCGGTGCCGAGGTCCGCGACGGCGACATCCTGGTCGGCAAGGTCACGCCGAAGGGCGAGACGGAGCTGACGCCGGAAGAGCGCCTGCTGCGCGCGATCTTCGGTGAGAAGGCCCGCGAAGTCCGCGACACCTCGCTGAAGGTGCCGCACGGCGAGACCGGCAAGGTCATCGGCATCCGCGTGTTCTCGCGCGAGGACGACGACGAGCTGCCCCCGGGCGTCAACGAGCTGGTCCGCGTCTACGTGGCCCAGAAGCGCAAGATCCAGCCGGGCGACAAGCTCGCCGGCCGCCACGGCAACAAGGGCGTCATCGGCAAGATCCTGCCCGCCGAGGACATGCCCTTCATGGAGGACGGCACGCCGGTCGACATCATCCTGAACACCCACGGTGTTCCGCGACGGATGAACATCGGCCAGATCCTCGAGCTGCACCTGGGCTGGCTGGCTTCGCAGGGCTGGACGATCGAGGGCAACCCGAGCTGGGCGGCCAACCTGTCCGAGGAGCTCTACGACGTCGCGCCGAACACGAACACCGCCACCCCGGTGTTCGACGGCGCGAAGGAAGAGGAGCTCACCGGGCTGCTGGGCTCGACCAAGCCGAACCGCGACGGCGAGCGCATGGTCAAGGAGAACGGCAAGGCCACGCTGTTCGACGGCCGCTCCGGCGAGCCGTACCCGTACCCGGTGTCCGTCGGCTACATGTACATCCTGAAGCTGCACCACCTGGTCGACGACAAGATCCACGCCCGCTCCACCGGTCCGTACTCGATGATCACGCAGCAGCCGCTGGGTGGTAAGGCGCAGTTCGGTGGCCAGCGCTTCGGTGAGATGGAGTGCTGGGCGATGCAGGCGTACGGCGCTGCCTACACGCTGCAGGAGCTGCTCACGATCAAGTCGGACGACGTGGTCGGCCGCGTGAAGGTGTACGAGGCCATCGTCAAGGGGGAGAACATCCCCGAGCCGGGTATCCCGGAGTCGTTCAAGGTGCTCCTGAAGGAGCTCCAGTCGCTGTGCCTGAACGTCGAGGTGCTTTCCAGCGACGGTGCGGCCATCGAGATGCGCGACTCCGACGACGAGGACCTCGAGCGCGCCGCGGCCAACCTCGGCATCAACCTGTCCCGCAACGAGTCGCCCTCGGTGGACGACGTCGTGCACTGATCGCGTGCTGAGCCGGGACCTGCCTCCCGTGGGTCCCGGCTCGCCCGCCAATTCCTCTAGTCGATACAACCCCAAGGGGATGCAAAGACGTGCTGGACGTCAATTTCTTCGATGAGCTCCGCATCGGTCTTGCCACCGCAGATGACATCCGTCAGTGGTCGTACGGCGAGGTCAAGAAGCCGGAGACCATCAACTACCGGACTCTCAAGCCTGAGAAGGACGGTCTCTTCTGCGAGAAGATCTTCGGTCCGACCCGGGACTGGGAGTGCTACTGCGGCAAGTACAAGCGCGTCCGCTTCAAGGGCATCATCTGTGAGCGCTGCGGCGTCGAGGTGACTCGCGCCAAGGTGCGCCGTGAGCGGATGGGCCACATCGAGCTGGCCGCGCCCGTCACCCACATCTGGTACTTCAAGGGTGTTCCCTCCCGCCTGGGCTACCTGCTGGACCTGGCGCCGAAGGACCTCGAGAAGATCATCTACTTCGCGGCCTACGTCATCACGGGCGTGAACGCGGAGCTGCGCCACAACGACCTGCCGACCCTCGAGAACGAGATCGGCGTCGAGCGCAAGAACCTCGAGACGAAGCGTGACGCGGACATCGAGGCTCGCGCGCAGAAGCTGGAAGCCGACCTGGCCGAGCTGGAGGCGGAGGGCGCCAAGTCCGACGTGCGCCGCAAGGTCAAGGAAGGCGGCGAGCGCGAGATGCGTCAGCTGCGCGACCGCGCCGGCCGCGAGCTCGACCGCCTCGAGGAGGTCTGGACCACCTTCACGAAGCTCGACGCGCGTCAGCTGATCGCCGACGAGCTGCTCTACCGCGAGCTGGTCGACCGCTACGGCGAGTACTTCACCGGCGGCATGGGCGCGGAGGCCATCCAGAAGCTGGCCGCCGAGTTCGACGTCGCGGCCGAGGCCGACAACCTGCGCGACACCATCCGCAACGGCAAGGGCCAGAAGAAGCTGCGCGCGCTCAAGCGCCTCAAGGTCGTGGCCGCCTTCCAGGCGACCGGCAACGACCCGCGCGGCATGGTGCTCGACGCCGTGCCGGTCATCCCGCCGGACCTGCGCCCGATGGTGCAGCTCGACGGTGGCCGGTTCGCGACGTCGGACCTGAACGACCTGTACCGCCGCGTGATCAACCGCAACAACCGCCTCAAGCGACTGATCGACCTCGGCGCGCCCGAGATCATCGTGAACAACGAGAAGCGGATGCTGCAGGAGGCCGTCGACGCGCTGTTCGACAACGGCCGCCGCGGTCGTCCCGTCACCGGCCCGGGCAACCGGCCGCTGAAGTCGCTGTCCGACCTGCTCAAGGGCAAGCAGGGCCGGTTCCGCCAGAACCTGCTCGGCAAGCGCGTGGACTACTCGGGCCGTTCGGTCATCATCGTCGGCCCGCAGCTGAAGCTGCACCAGTGCGGTCTGCCGAAGGACATGGCGCTCGAGCTGTTCAAGCCGTTCGTCATGAAGCGGCTGGTCGACCTGAACCACGCTCAGAACATCAAGTCCGCCAAGCGGATGGTGGAGCGTTCGCGCCCGCAGGTGTGGGACGTGCTCGAAGAGGTCATCACCGGTCACCCGGTGATGCTGAACCGCGCGCCGACCCTGCACCGCCTCGGCATCCAGGCCTTCGAGCCGCAGCTGGTGGAAGGCAAGGCCATCCAGCTGCACCCGCTGGTCTGCGAGGCGTTCAACGCGGACTTCGACGGTGACCAGATGGCGGTGCACCTGCCGCTGTCGGCCGAGGCGCAGGCCGAGGCCCGGATCCTGATGCTGTCGGCGAACAACATCCTGTCGCCGGCGTCGGGCCGCCCGCTCGCCATGCCGCGTCTGGACATGGTCACGGGCCTGTTCCACCTCACTCGCCTCAACGAGAAGGCCGAGGGCGCGGGCAACGCGTACTCGTCGCCGGCCGAGGCGATCATGGCCTACGACCGCAAGGCGCTGAGCCTGCACGCTCCCATCAAGATCCGCGTCACGGACCGCCAGCCGGCCAAGGCCGACGAAGCGCGGCTCGCCGAGGCGGGCTGGGAGCCGGGCAAGATGTGGCTGGCCGAGACGACGCTGGGTCGCGTGCTGTTCAACGACCTGCTGCCGGCGGACTACCCGTTCGTGAACGAGCCGATGCCGAAGAAGCGTCAGGCCGCGATCGTGAACGACCTCGCCGAGCGGTACTCGATGACGCAGGTGGCGCAGACGCTGGACAAGCTCAAGGACGCCGGCTTCTACTGGGCGACCCGCTCGGGCGTCACGGTGGCCATCTCCGACGTGCTCGTGCCCGAAGGCAAGAAGGCCATTCTCGATGAGTACGAGGGCAAGGCCGACCAGGTCGAGAAGCGGTACCAGCGTGGTCAGCTGTCCCACACCGAGCGCAACAACGAGCTCGTCAAGGTGTGGACGCAGGCCACCGAAGAGGTCCACAAGATCATGGAGACGGCGCTGCCGGACGACAACCCGATCGCCATGATCGTGAAGTCGGGCGCGGCGGGCAACATGACGCAGGTCCGGTCGCTGGCCGGCATGCGTGGCCTCGTGTCGAACCCGAAGGGTGAGTACATCCCGCGTCCGATCAAGGCCAACTTCCGTGAAGGCCTGTCGGTGGCGGAGTACTTCATCGCGACGCACGGTGCCCGGAAGGGTCTGGCGGACACGGCTCTCCGTACCGCCGACTCGGGTTACCTGACCCGTCGTCTGGTGGACGTCTCGCAGGACGTCATCGTTCGCGAGGTCGACTGCGGCACCACGCGCGGCATCATGATGGTCGTCGGCGAGGACGTCGGCGACGGCAAGGTCCTGCGCGACCAGCACGTGGAGACCAGTGTGTACGCGCGGAACCTCGCGACGGACGCGGTGGATGCCAAGGGCAACGTCGTGCTCAACGCGGGCGACGACGTGGGCGACCCGGCCATCGAGAAGCTGCTCTCCAGCGGCATCTCGAAGGTCAAGGTCCGCTCGGTCCTCACCTGTGAGTCGGCGGTCGGTGTGTGTGCGACCTGCTACGGCCGTTCGATGGCGACGGGTCAGCTCGTCGACGTCGGCGAGGCCGTCGGCATCGTCGCCGCCCAGTCGATCGGTGAGCCGGGTACGCAGCTGACGATGCGTACGTTCCACCAGGGTGGTGTCGCCGGTGACGACATCACGACCGGTCTGCCCCGTGTGACCGAGCTCTTCGAGGCCCGTGTCCCGAAGGGCAAGGCGCCGATCGCGGACGTCGACGGCCGCGTGCGGATCGAGGAGAGCGAGCGGTTCTGGAAGATCACCCTGATCCCGGACGACGGGTCGGAGGAGATCGTCTTCGACAAGCTGTCCAAGCGGCAGCGGCTCGCCAACACCCCGAACGGCCCGCTGGGCGACGGTGACCACGTCAACGTCGGGCAGCAGCTGCTCGAGGGCACGCCCGACCCGCACGAGGTGCTCCGCGTGATGGGCCCGCGTGAGGCGCAGATGCACCTCACCGACGAGGTCCAGAAGGTGTACCGCGCGCAGGGTGTGTCGATCCACGACAAGCACATCGAGGTCATCGTGCGGCAGATGCTGCGCCGCGTGACGGTCATCGACTCGGGTGGCACGGACTTCCTGCCGGGCGAGCTGCCCGAGCGGACCAAGTTCGAGGCGCGCAACCGGTCGACGGTCTCCGAAGGCGGCGAGCCGGCTTCGGGTCGTCCGGTGCTGATGGGCATCACGAAGGCCTCGCTGACCACGGACTCGTGGCTGTCGGCGGCCTCGTTCCAGGAGACCACGCGTGTCCTGACCGACGCGGCCATCAACGGCCGTTCGGACCGGCTCGTGGGCCTCAAGGAGAACGTGATCATCGGTAAGCTGATCCCGGCCGGTACTGGCATCAACAAGTACCGGAACATCCAGGTCCAGCCGACCGAGGAGGCCCGGGTCGCGGCTTACGCGATCCCGTCCTACGACGACGGCTACTACACCCCGGACGTGTTCGGTTCGGGCACCGGTGCCGCTGTTCCGCTGGACGACTACGACTTCGGCCGCGACTTCCGCTGACCGGCTCGTAGCCAGTAGCTGAGAAGGCCCCCGTTCCCGGGTTTCCGGGCGGGGGCCTTCTTCGTGGCCTGGTTTCAGCTGAGATGGATGCGCTCGGTAGTCCTGTTGTTGTCGGCACTTCTACGGTCCCCGCGCCGGTGGCGGCGACCTACCGTGGCGGCCGTGGCTGACGTCGTGCCGTTCACGGACAACTTCTCGGATATCTCCAACACTCAGGGCTACCAGTTCGAGTTCCGCTGTGAACGCTGCGGGAACGGCTACCGGTCGGCCTTCCAGCGCGACGCGGCCGAAACGGGCCGCGGAGTCCTGCGTGCGGTGGGCTCGTTCTTCGGCGGCAAGCTGCAGGACCTGAGCTACTCGGCCGACCAATGGCGTTACGACCGCGCCACGAACTCCTCGGCGAAGGACCGCGCGCTAGCGGCCGCGGTCAAGGAGATCTCGCCGAGCTTCCGTCAGCGCCGGGGTTGCACCGACTGGATGTGCGCCGAGCAGTGCTGGAACACCGAGATCGGGCAGTGCCTGCGGTGCTCGCCGAGCGTCGCGGAGGAGATCTCGCGCGCCCAGGCCTCCGCGCAGCGCGACCAGATCTGGGACCGCGCCCGCGACCGCGACTGGACCCGCGACCTCGACCTGGACACCCGCGCCCACCTCACCTGCCCCAGCTGCGGCGTGAAGGCCGAGGGCGGCAAGTTCTGCGCCTCCTGCGGCTCGTCCCTGGCCCCCACCGTCCACTGCACCGAATGCGGCAAGCCCTCCACCGCCGGCGCCGTCTTCTGCGGCGACTGCGGCACGCGGTTGTAGCGGCGCGGTCGCTACGAGACGGCCGCTTCCTGGGCCTTGCGCAGCTTCCTGACGCGTCTGGGCGGCCTCGGTCGGTAGGTGGCCTTCGCGAGCAATGCGCCCGCGAGAAGCGGCAGCAGGGCGACGAGGAACACGTAGATCGCCGCGCGGCTGCTTTCCAGGACCGGGTGCCACCAGATCGGGCCGATCTCCACGTCGAGCACATCGCCCTTGGCGGGCAGCGGGTCGATCCATTGGGTCGACACGTCGTGGGTCGTGCCGTCGAGCACGTACCGGCCGCGGACCCAGTCGTTGCTGCCGGTGCAGCCGGCACTCCTGGAGGAGCAGGTGCCGGCGTAGCCCTTATGCGCTTCGAGAACAGTCAGCTGGGTCTGGGGCGACACGTCGACCAGCGCGGCCAGGGAGGTCAGGACGGGCAGCAGCCCGAGCAGCACCAGGGCCAGCGCGATGACCGTGCGCGTGGTCAGAGAAACCGAGGTGACCGGCTGCCGGTCCGCCGCCTCGCGGAAGCGGTTGACCGGCGTCCGCAGGAACCCGCCGCGACCGCCGTTCCAGGAGTTGTAACTCGTGTCGGACCCGGCGGCGATCGCGGCGAACGCCTTGTCCCCGGCCCACACCTCCCACACCGGCGCGGGCACGACCGCGGCCAGCATCGCGAGCCGGCGGGAGTTGCCGAACATGCGGTCCTCGGTGAGTGCGCCCGACTCGGTGGTCCACATCGCGTCGCCGTGGAAGGCCACCGAATGCACGCGGAACCACAGGTCGTTCAGCATGAAAGCGCGCACGTCGTCGGTCAGGGCGGCCGCGGCGAACTCGGGGTCCGAGGTCGTCACGGTGAACCGGCGGTCGAACTCGGCGTCGACCTCGAAGCTGTCCAGCCCGAGGTCGGGCTTCAGCCAGCCGAACGAGTTCCGGGTGATCCGGGCGTCTTCCAGAGGAGTGAAGTGCTCCGGCTCGAACGCCCCGGTCCGCGGCGAGATCACCAGCGCCGGCACCTTCGGGATCCGCAGCTGCACCGATGAGTTGATCGAGTCGATCTGCTCGGCCACCTTGGCGATCGCGGCGCCCCGCTCGTTCGGGTCGACCGGGTCGCTCGAGTACTCGCTACCCAGGACCCGGTGGCCCTGCTGGTCGAACTCGACCGTCGTGCGCACGGGACCGGGGTCCGGGTGGTCGAGCGCCACTCCGCGGCCGCGGTGGGGGAGCACGCCGAACGTCTGCTTCCTGGTCGAGCCCGCGATCCGGGCGATCCACGTGCGCTGCCGCCAGCCTCGCCACACCACCAGGGCGGCGAACGCGACCGGGAACGCGATCCAGACCAGCTGGGGCACGAAGCTGCCGGTGCCCGCGGAAAGCCAGTACAGCGCCGTTGCGGAGAACGTCACGCCGCACAGGGCGTACAGCACGGTCGCGGCCACGCCGCTGCGCCGTTCAAGCCGGCCGGCGAGCCACAGCAGCACGAAACCCAGCACGAAACCGCCGACGACGAACCACGGTTCGAACAGGTCCATCTACTGGTCCATGTCCAGGTTCTCGCGGGTGTCCTCTTCGGAGTGGTAGCCGGCCGCGTCGCTCCCGCCGCGGGACTTCAGGATGTCGCGGGTGTTGTCGACCGCCTTGTTGACGAAGTCGAAGCCGGCCTTGCCGCTGTAGGCCGAGCCCTTGTCGAGATCGCCGAGCTTTACGCCGGTCACCCCCTTGAGGGCCTCTTCGCCACCGGCCTTGAGCGAGTCCTTCAGCGCCTCGACCGTTGCCATGCCGCGGGAGTTCGTCGCCGAGGCGATCGCGCCGGTGGCGGCCTTCTCCATGCCGGGCGTCATGCCGGGGGCGCCCGACGGGGTGAGCTTGCGGCCCTGCTTGATCAGGTCGTCGGTCCACTTCGAGAGAAAGGTCATGAACTTCTGGAGCAGCTCGCCCAGCTTCCCCAGTTTCGAGGTGATCCTGGTGAACGCACTGGCCGTTTTGGCGATCGAGGCGGTCATCGCGGCGGCGACCGACGAGCCGAGGCTCACGATCGAGGCGGCCAGCGCCGGCAGCCAGATGTAGATCAGCCAGCTGACCAGCTCGCTGATGATCGCCTTCACGACCTCTTCGATGACGGTCATGACCATCGACCACATCTGGAGCGTCTCGCCGACCCCGCCCGTGGTCGAGCCGATGCCCTTGATGCCCTCGGAGAACTGGTCCAGCGAACTGCGGGCCGCGTTGCCGCCGTCGCCCTGCCAGGTCCGCAGCTCTTCCTTGCCCTTCTTGGCGAAGTCGTCGCCGAGCTTGACGAAACCGACACCGATCTCGCTGAAGTTGCCGGCCGCCTCCTTGAGCGCCGGGCCGTCGCCCGTCACGAAGTGCAGCGCGTCCTGCAGCGGCGAGATCAGCTCCAGGAGCATGTTCAGGCCGTTGCTGACCAGCCAGCCGACGGGGTCGAGCGCGAAGCTCGCCACGTCCACCGCGGCGCCGGCGACGAAGCCCGCGCCGTCCTGGAGCATCTGTCCGGTGGCCGCCGCGAACTCGCCGGCGTCGTCGGCTTCGCTGAAGCCCTTGATGCCTCGTTCGACGCCCTCGACCCCCTTGCCGATGATCGGCGCCTTCTTGGCGGCTTCGTTGGCGTCGTGGAGGAAACCCTCGTCCTCGTGCTCCAGCTTGACGCCGTCGGTGATGCTGTCGGCCATTTCGGTCTCCCCCTGCTCAGAGCGGTCCGTCGATGTTCGCCTTGAACTTGCCGAAGGTCACGACGGTGTCCTTCTCGTGGCCGTCGTAGATCTCCGCGGCCTGGTTCACTTTCCCGCCCAGCGTGTCGACGCCGGTTTTCATCAGTTCGAGCATCTGGCGGAGGTCCTCGAGCTTGCTCGTGTACGTCTGCTTCACCGCCAGCCCGATCAGGCCCCACGACTTGTCCGTGACGTCGGCCTGGCTGACGAGATTGCCGAACTTCGTCGCCTCGTCCTTGTAGTGCGGCAACGTGCCGGAGGCGTAGGTCTTCAGGATCTGGGGGTCTACGTCGTGGCTCACCGGTCCTCCTCGTGGTCCCACAGGCGCCGGACGCCGTCTTCGGCGGGGCGAGCCGGGGGAGGCGGCGGGGCCGCGGCCGGGGGCTCGTCGCGGCGCAGGATGTCGCCGTGTTCGAGGTCTTCGTCCGTGAGCCGGCGCGGGGCCGGCTGCGCCTCCGCGGCTTTGGACTTCAGATCTTCGGCCGTGGTTCCCATGGCTTCGGCCTGGGCTTCGAGGACCTGGCCGGACACGTCGAGGCCGAAGGCGGCGCCCACGTGCGCGTCGACGATGCCGGCCTGCTTCAGCGTGGCGTCGGCGACGGCGCGGTGCAACGTCGCCAGGATGGCCGACGCCAGCTGCTGGGGCTGTTGCTTGAGGGCGTCGGCGGTGAGTCGGATGTCCTTCACCGAGCCGCCGGCGCCCGCGACGACCGTGATGGCGCGGTCGGGCGACATGGCGGTGGCCTCGAGGGCGGTCACCTCGTCCTGCATGTCGCCGACTTTGGCGAAGCTCGCCTCGGCCTGTTTGATCTTGCTCTGGAACTTCTCGAACTCGGCGACGAGACGATCCATCTCAGCCGACACGGCGGCCCCCTCACGTGCACGACGGGTGTGCGGACGTGCGGATTATGCCGCTTCTGTCGCGTTCGCGCTGCGGAGTCGTGAATGTTTTCCCAAAAGGGACGACGGCGTCGTCCTTGTGCCCGGCTGCCCGTAGTGGTCCGTTGTGGATGAACAAGATCCAGTGTGGACGGAGCGGAACCGTTTCACCCCAGCGACTTCGAGAACCAGTGCTCCGCGTACTTGTCGTCGTTGAACGGCTCGACCTCGACGTAGCCCACCCGCGCGTACAGCGCCCGCGCCTCGACGAGGTCGTTGCGGGTGTCGAGCCGCAGCACCTCGGCGCCCAGCGCCCGTGCCGCCTCCTCGGCCGCCGCGACGAGGCGCGCGCCGCCGCCCCGGCCGCGGTGGGCCGGGCGCACGTACACCTTCGTGAGTTCGTTCAGCCCCGGCCGCACCACGCGGGTGCCGGCACAGCCGGTCACGGTGCCGTTCGGCAGGCGGGCGACGAGGAACGCGCCGGTCGGGGCCACGAGGTCGTCGCTGGGCGCCTCGGCCAGCGCCTGGTCGACCTCGGCGTCGGTGGCCGGGCGGCCCCAGTAGCGGCTCGCGACGTCCGTGAGGTATTCGCGCAGGATCGCGCGCGCGTCGAAGTCGTCGACGGAGATTCGCGTGATGGTCCAGTTCGCGGTCACCGAATCATCGTGACCTGTTCGTCCACTGGTTAACCGGCAAGTCGATCACCTCCGGAAAGCGACGTTCGGTCCCCGTGTGTCACCCGTTCGTGGAAATGGGTAGCGTGCGAGCCGCAGGGAAACCGACTTGAGGAGTGCGTGATGGACGGCAACGGCACCGCCGACCGGCCTGAAGAGGGGCAGAAGGACACCAAGGGGAGCCACGCCGCGCCTGAGGGGGCCGGCGTCCACCCGCTGATCGATTTGTCGCGCGACCCCCACCCGGGGCGGCCCGACCACGCGAAGCCGGACGAGGAATAGCCGAGGAATAGGGGGGACGTCCGTCACGTTCTGGATGACGGGTCCTCCGCGCGGCTCTGGCCGCAGAGCCCTCATCTGGGGTTACGATGGGCGGTCACCGTCAGTTCGGACCCCCCGCCCGGACCGGTCGTCAAGTGGCCGGGTATCTTTGGAGACCGTGCCCGGCAGGCGTCGGGCCGCTCCGCGTGCCGTACGGCATGAGCGGGGTGCTCGCGCACCCGGTTCACCGGCCTCGTCCACGTGGGGTTCCGACGGAAAACCCCTTCGGGAAAGTACCGGTCGAGAGACCGTGACGCGGGCCGACACGCCCGACCGCGGGGGCCGGTGAAGACACGAAGAAGCAGCAAGAACGCGACAGAAAGCTGGTCCATTGCCCACGATCCAGCAGCTGGTCCGCAAGGGCCGCCAGGACAAGGCTGCCAAGCAGAAGACCGCGGCCCTCAAGGGGAGCCCGCAGCGTCGTGGCGTGTGCACCCGCGTGTACACCACGACCCCGAAGAAGCCGAACTCGGCGCTGCGCAAGGTTGCGCGTGTGAAGCTGACGAGCGGCATCGAGGTCACGGCGTACATCCCCGGTGAGGGCCACAACCTGCAGGAGCACTCGATGGTGCTCGTGCGCGGTGGTCGGGTGAAGGACCTGCCGGGCGTTCGCTACAAGATCATCCGCGGTTCGCTCGACACCCAGGGTGTGAAGAACCGCAAGCAGGCGCGCAGCCGCTACGGCGCGAAGAAGGAGAAGAGCTAATGCCCCGCAAGGGTCCGGCCCCGAAGCGGCCGCTGATCTCCGACCCGGTCTACGCCTCCCCGCTGGTCACCCAGCTGGTGAACAAGGTGCTGAAGGACGGGAAGCGGTCGCTGGCCGAGCGCATCGTGTACGGCGCGCTGGAAGGCGCTCGCGAGAAGACCGGCACCGACCCGGTCGTCACGCTGAAGCGCGCGCTCGACAACGTGAAGCCCACCATCGAGGTGAAGAGCCGCCGGGTCGGTGGCGCCACCTACCAGGTGCCGATCGAAGTCAAGCCCAACCGCTCCACCACGCTGGCGCTGCGTTGGCTGGTCTCCTTCTCGCAGGCTCGCCGCGAGAAGACCATGATCGAGCGGCTGCAGAACGAGCTGCTCGACGCGAGCAACGGTCTTGGCGCCAGCGTCAAGCGCCGTGAAGACAC
Source organism: Amycolatopsis sp. NPDC051372 (assembly GCF_040682095.1). Lineage (NCBI taxonomy): Bacteria > Bacillati > Actinomycetota > Actinomycetes > Pseudonocardiales > Pseudonocardiaceae > Amycolatopsis > Amycolatopsis sp. NPDC051372. The sequence goes on along the minus strand of NZ_JBFBAF010000025.1, from coordinate 106,220 downwards.
GCACAAGATGGCCGAGTCCAACAAGGCCTTCGCGCACTACCGCTGGTGATGACCGCCCGGCTGCCGATCCAAGCCATGCCGGGCCCCACGTTCGAGACAGGGGAACACTCTCGTGGCACGTGAAGTGCTGACCGACCTGAACAAGGTCCGCAACATCGGGATCATGGCGCACATCGACGCCGGTAAGACCACCACCACCGAGCGGATCCTGTTCTACACCGGGATCAACTACAAGATCGGTGAAGTCCACGACGGCGCCGCCACCATGGACTGGATGGAGGAGGAGCAGAAGCGGGGTATCACCATCACCTCGGCTGCCACCACCACGTTCTGGGCCGATCACCAGATCAACATCATCGACACCCCCGGGCACGTCGACTTCACCGTCGAGGTGGAGCGCTCGCTCCGCGTGCTCGACGGCGCCGTGGCCGTCTTCGACGGCAAGGAAGGTGTCGAGCCGCAGTCCGAGCAGGTCTGGCGGCAGGCGGACAAGTACGAAGTTCCGCGCATCTGCTTCGTCAACAAGATGGACAAGCTGGGTGCCGACTTCTACTTCACCGTGCGCACCATCGAGGAGCGCCTCGGTGCCCGGCCGCTGGTCATCCAGCTGCCGATCGGCGCCGAGAACGACTTCGAGGGTGTCGTCGACCTGGTCCGCATGAAGGCGCTGACCTGGCGTGGCGAGGTGAGCAAGGGCGAGGACTACTCGGTCGAGGAGATCCCGGCCGAGCTGGCCGACCGCGCCGCGGAGTACCGCGAGAAGCTCGTCGAGGCCGTCGCCGAGACCGACGACGCCATGATGGAGAAGTTCCTCGAGGGCGAGCAGCTCACGGAAGCCGAGATCAAGGCCGGCATCCGCAAGCTCACCGTCGCGCGCGAGGCGTACCCGGTGCTCACCGGCTCCGCCTTCAAGAACAAGGGCGTGCAGCCGATGCTGGACGCGGTCATCGACTACCTGCCGTCCCCGCTGGACGTGCCGGCCGTCGAGGGCACGCTGCCGGACGGCGAGACCCCGGTCCTGCGCAAGCCGTCGGTCGACGAGCCGTTCGCGGCCCTCGCCTTCAAGATCGCCGCGCACCCGTTCTTCGGCAAGCTGACCTACATCCGGGTCTACTCGGGCAAGGTCTCCGCGGGCACCCAGGTCGTCAACGCGACCAAGGAGCGCAAGGAGCGCATCGGCAAGCTCTTCCAGATGCACTCCAACAAGGAGAACCCGGTCGAGGAGGCCCAGGCCGGCCACATCTACGCGGTCATCGGCCTGAAGGACACCACGACCGGTGACACGCTGGCCGACCCGCAGAGCCCGGTCGTGCTCGAGTCGATGACCTTCCCGGATCCCGTTATCCGCGTGGCCATCGAGCCGAAGACGAAGGCCGACCAGGAGAAGCTGTCGCTCGCGATCCAGAAGCTGGCCGAGGAAGACCCCACCTTCCAGGTCCAGCTCGACGAGGACACGGGCCAGACGATCATCGCGGGCATGGGCGAGCTGCACCTCGAGGTGCTGGTGAACCGCATGAAGTCCGACTACAAGGTCGAGGCGAACATCGGTAAGCCGCAGGTCGCCTACCGCGAGACGATCAAGAAGACGGTCGACAAGCTCGACTACGTGCACAAGAAGCAGACCGGTGGTTCCGGCCAGTTCGCGAAGGTCATCGTGAAGCTGGAGCCGCTCGAGACGACCGACGGTGCACTCTACGAGTTCGACAACAAGGTCTCCGGCGGCCGCGTGCCGCGGGAGTACATCCCGTCGGTCGACGCGGGCGGGCAGGACGCCATGCAGTACGGCGTGCTGGCCGGCTACCCGCTCGTCGGGTTGAAGTTCACCTTGTTGGACGGCGCGTACCACGAGGTCGACTCTTCGGAGATGGCGTTCAAGATCGCCGGTTCCATGGCGATGAAGGAAGCCGCGAAGAAGGCCGGCCCGGTCATCCTCGAGCCGATGATGGCCGTCGAGGTCACGACTCCCGAGGACTACATGGGTGACGTGATCGGTGACCTCAACTCCCGCCGTGGCCAGATCCAGGCCATGGAGGAGCGCGCCGGTACCCGTGTCGTCAAGGCAGTGGTACCGCTGTCGGAGATGTTCGGTTACGTGGGCGACCTGCGGTCTCGCACCCAGGGTCGCGCGAACTACTCCATGGTGTTCGACTCCTACGCCGAGGTTCCCGCGAACGTCGCGAAGGAAATCATCGCGAAGGCGACGGGGGAGTAGTTCCCCCGCGCTCGCGGGCATAAGGAACACTCCTGAACGTCCGCAGCAAAGACGAGAAACAATCAGCGGTTGGCAGCCACGCCGGCCGGTGAGCACAAAGCGAAATCAGTCCAGGAGGACATTCCAGTGGCGAAGGCGAAGTTCGAGCGGAGCAAGCCGCACGTCAACATCGGGACCATCGGTCACGTCGACCACGGCAAGACCACGCTGACCGCGGCGATCACCAAGGTTCTGCACGACAAGTACCCGGAGCTCAACGAGTCGCGTGCGTTCGACCAGATCGACAACGCGCCCGAAGAGCGCCAGCGCGGTATTACGATCAACATCTCGCACGTCGAGTACCAGACCGAGAAGCGTCACTACGCGCACGTCGACGCCCCCGGTCACGCGGACTACATCAAGAACATGATCACCGGTGCCGCCCAGATGGACGGCGCGATCCTGGTCGTGGCCGCCACCGACGGCCCGATGCCGCAGACCCGCGAGCACGTGCTGCTCGCCCGCCAGGTCGGCGTGCCCTACATCGTGGTCGCGCTGAACAAGGCCGACATGGTCGACGACGAGGAAATCCTCGAGCTCGTCGAGCTGGAGGTCCGCGAGCTGCTGTCCTCGCAGGAGTTCCCGGGCGACGACGCGCCGGTCGTGCGCGTGTCGGGCCTGAAGGCTCTCGAGGGTGACGAGAAGTGGGCCGAGGCTGTCCTCGAGCTCATGACCGCTGTCGACGACAACGTGCCGGACCCGGTGCGCGAGCTCGACAAGCCGTTCCTCATGCCGATCGAGGACGTCTTCACGATCACCGGTCGCGGCACTGTCGTGACCGGCCGCGTCGAGCGTGGCGTGGTCAACGTGAACGAAGAGGTCGAGATCGTCGGCATCAAGGAGAAGTCGACCAAGACGACTGTCACCGGTGTCGAGATGTTCCGCAAGCTGCTGGACCAGGGCCAGGCGGGCGACAACGTCGGCCTCCTCGTCCGCGGCATCAAGCGCGAGGACGTCGAGCGCGGCCAGGTCGTCGTGAAGCCGGGTACCACCACCCCGCACACCGACTTCGAGGGCCGGGTCTACATCCTGTCGAAGGACGAGGGTGGTCGTCACACCCCGTTCTTCAACAACTACCGCCCGCAGTTCTACTTCCGCACCACCGACGTGACCGGCGTCGTGACCCTCCCCGAGGGCACCGAGATGGTCATGCCGGGCGACAACACCGACATCTCGGTGGCGCTGATCCAGCCCGTCGCCATGGACGTGAACCTGCGCTTCGCGATTCGCGAGGGCGGCCGCACCGTGGGTGCGGGTCAGGTCACCAAGATCATCAAGTGATGTCGACGCCCTTGACCGGGCTACTACACCCCCCGGTCAAGGGCGTCAACTCACGTGTGCGACACTATTCAGGTTGCTCGTCCCGGGGCGGCCGAATCCTCGAGTTGTTCGATTGACTCACGGGGTTCCGGCCGCCCCTGTACGAGTGGCCACGGTCCGTCCAGCTCTTCCTTCGGGGTGCGGCTAGCGGGCAAAGGCCAAGTGGTCGGCGGTGCTTGCAGTTGATGCGGCGCGGCGGGCTCGCGGCCTCCTCACGTTGAGGAAGACCAGGCAGGACGATCCCACGGGATCCGTCTGTGCGTCGGGCGCGACACGCCCGACCGCGTGGACCGGGGACAGGGCCGTTGAACTGCTGAAACCGGGGCTCAGGCCCGGGTTGACGAGACAAAGCGGCACGAGACGACGAAGGAACGAGCAGCCACCATGGCGGGACAGAAGATCCGCATCCGGCTCAAGGCCTACGACCACGAGGCGATCGACACCTCGGCGCGCAAGATCGTGGAGACGGTCACGCGCACCGGCGCCCGTGTTGTCGGGCCGGTGCCGCTGCCCACCGAGAAGAACGTTTACTGCGTCATCCGCTCGCCGCACAAGTACAAGGACTCGCGCGAGCACTTCGAGATGCGCACGCACAAGCGTCTGATCGACATCCTCGACCCGACGCCGAAGACGGTCGACGCGCTCATGCGCATCGACCTGCCGGCGAGCGTCGACGTCAACATCCAGTAGCGGCTGGCGAGCGGCGGAGAGTAAGAGACTCATGTCTGACAGGCAGATGAAGGGCATCCTGGGCACCAAGCTCGGCATGACCCAGGTCTTCGACGAGCAGAACCGGGTTGTCCCGGTCACCGTCGTGAAGGCCGGTCCGAACGTGGTCACCCAGGTTCGGACCCAGGACAAGGACGGCTATGCGGCCGTGCAGCTGGCTTTCGGTGCGGTCGACCCGCGCCGGGTGAACAAGCCGCGCACTGGCCACTTCGACAAGGCGGGCGTGACCCCGCGGCGCTTCCTCGCCGAGCTGCGTACCACCGACGCGGACACCTACGAGGTCGGTCAGGAGATCACCGCCGAGGTGTTCGCCGCCGGCGTCGAGGTCGACGTGACGGGTACCAGCAAGGGCAAGGGCTACGCCGGTGTCATGAAGCGCCACGGCTTCAAGGGCCAGGGCGCGAGCCACGGTGCCCAGGCCGTGCACCGCAAGCCGGGTTCCATCGGTGGCTGTGCCACCCCCGGCCGCGTCTTCAAGGGCCTGCGCATGGCGGGCCGGATGGGCTCCGACCGGGTCACCACGCAGGGTCTGACCGTGCACGCGGTGCGTGCCGAAGACGGCCTGCTGCTGATCAAGGGCGCGGTGCCCGGTCCCAAGGGCGGCCTGCTGTTCGTGCGCAGCGCCGCGAAGGGTGGTAACTCCGAATGACAAGCGTCGAGCTGAAGACCCCGGCCGGTAAAGCCGACGGCACGGTCGACCTCCCCGCGGAGATCTTCGACGTGCAGGCCAACATCGCGCTGATGCACCAGGTCGTGATCGGCCAGCTGGCCGCCGCGCGCCAGGGCACGCACGACACGAAGACCCGTGGTGAGGTCTCCGGTGGCGGCAAGAAGCCGTACCGGCAGAAGGGCACCGGTCGTGCCCGCCAGGGTTCGACCCGCGCGCCGCAGTTCGCCGGCGGTGGCGTCGTCCACGGCCCCACGCCGCGTGACTACACGCAGCGCACCCCGAAGAAGATGAAGGCCGCCGCTTTGCGTGGCGCCCTCTCCGACCGGGCACGCGCCGGCCAGCTGCACGTCGTGACCGAACTGGTCACCGGCGAGAAGCCGTCGACCAAGGCCGCCAAGACCGCGATCGCCGCCGTGACGCAGGCGAAGCGCGTGCTCGTGGTGCTGCACCGGGCCGACGAGCTCAGCTGGGTCTCCCTGCGGAACCTCCCCGAGATCCACATCCTCTGGGCGGACCAGCTCAACACCTACGACGTGCTGGTCAACGACGACGTCGTGTTCACCAAGGCCGCGTACGACGCGTTCGTCGCAGGCCCCGCCAGTGGCAAGGCCGTCAAGGCCTCCGCTCGGTCGGGCGAAGTTTCGGAAGGGAGTGACGAGAAGTGAGCTCGGTCGCCATTCCGGACCACCGCGACATCCTGCTCGCGCCGGTCATCTCCGAGAAGTCCTACGGGCTGCTCGAGGACCACAAGTACACGTTCATCGTCCGCCCGGACGCCAACAAGACCCAGATCAAGATCGCGGTCGAGAAGGTGTTCGGTGTCAAGGTGGTCAGCGTCAACACGGCCAACCGTCAGGGCAAGCGGAAGCGGACTCGCGCAGGCTTCGGCAAGCGCAAGGACACCAAGCGCGCCATCGTGACTCTTTCGCCTGAGAGCAAGGCGATCGAGATCTTCGGCGGACCCACCGCGTAAAGGACTGAGCTGACAATGGGCATCCGCAAGTACAAGCCGACGACCCCGGGTCGTCGCGGTTCGAGCGTCTCGGACTTCGCCGAGATCACCCGGTCCACGCCGGAGAAGTCGCTGCTGCGTCCGCTGAGCGGTTCGGGCGGTCGCAACTCGTCGGGCAAGATCACCACCCGTCACAAGGGTGGTGGCCACAAGCGCGCCTACCGCGTCATCGACTTCCGTCGTAACGACAAGGACGGCGTGCCGGCCAAGGTCGCGCACATCGAGTACGACCCCAACCGCACCGCGCGCATCGCGCTCCTGCACTACGCCGACGGCGAGAAGCGCTACATCATCGCGCCGGACAAGCTGAAGCAGGGCGACACCGTCGAGAACGGCCCTCGCGCCGACATCAAGCCGGGCAACAACCTGCCGCTGCGCAACATCCCGGTCGGCACCGTGGTCCACGCGATCGAGCTCCGCCCCGGTGGCGGCGCGAAGATGGCGCGCTCCGCCGGCGCCAAGGTGCAGCTGGTGGCCAAGGACGGGCCTTACGCCCAGCTCCGGCTGCCCTCGGGTGAGATCCGCAACGTCGACGTGCGCAACCGCGCGACCGTCGGCGAGGTGGGCAACTCCGAGCACGCGAACATCAACTGGGGCAAGGCGGGTCGTAACCGCTGGCGCGGCAAGCGCCCCACCGTCCGTGGTGTCGTCATGAACCCGGTCGACCACCCGCACGGTGGTGGTGAGGGTAAGACCTCCGGTGGTCGCCACCCGGTGAACCCGAACGGTAAGCCCGAGGGCCGCACGCGTCGCCGCAAGGCAAGTGACGCGATGATCGTCCGCCGCCGCCGTACCGGCAAGAACAAGCGCTGAGCAGGGAGGTAGAAGAACATGCCACGCAGCCTTAAGAAGGGGCCCTTCGTGGACGACCACCTGCTCAAGAAGGTGGACGCGCTCAACGAGGCCAACAAGAAGACCGTGATCAAGACCTGGTCGCGTCGCTCGACGATCATCCCGGATTTCCTGGGTCACACGATCGCCGTGCACGACGGCCGCAAGCACGTCCCGGTGTTCGTCACCGAGGCCATGGTGGGTCACAAGCTGGGCGAGTTCGCCCCGACGCGGACCTTCAAGGGTCACATCAAGGACGACCGCAAGTCGCGCCGCCGCTGAGCGGGCACGAAACAAGACAAGGGAAGTAGCGATGAACGCCCAGAACGACGCGACGGTCGAGGCTCTGCCTACGGCTTACGCGCGGGCTCGCTTCGTCCGGGACTCGCCGACCAAGGTGCGCCGGGTGATCGAGCTCATCAAGGGACGTAGCGCCGCCGACGCCTTGGCCGTGCTCCGGTTCGCCCCCCAGGCGGCCAGCGAGCCGGTCGCGAAGGTGCTCGCCAGTGCCGTGGCCAACGCCGAGAACAACCTTCAGCTCGACCCGGAGACGCTCTGGGTCAAGAACGCGTACGCCGACGAGGGCCCGACCCTCAAGCGCATCCGCCCGCGGGCCCAGGGCCGTGCGTACCGGATCCGCAAGCGGACCAGCCACATCACCGTCGAGGTGGAGTCGCGTCCGAAGGCCGACGTGAAGAAGGCGCAGAGCAAGAAGAAGGCAGGTGGCCGGTAGTGGGCCAGAAGATCAACCCGCACGGCTTCCGCCTGGGTATCACCACGGACTGGAAGTCGCGCTGGTACGCCGACAAGCAGTACTCGGAGTACGTGGCCGAGGACGTGAAGATCCGCAAGCTGCTGTCCACGGGCATGGAGCGCGCCGGCATCTCCAAGGTCGAGATCGAGCGCACCCGTGACCGCGTTCGCGTCGACATCCACACCGCCCGGCCGGGCATCGTCATCGGCCGTCGTGGTGCGGAGGCCGACCGGATCCGTGGCGCGCTGGAGAAGCTGACCGCCAAGCAGGTCCAGCTCAACATCCTCGAGGTCAAGAACCCCGAGTCCGACGCCCAGCTCGTTGCGCAGGGTGTCGCGGAGCAGCTGAGCAACCGCGTGGCGTTCCGCCGTGCGATGCGCAAGGCGATCCAGACCTCCATGCGTTCGCCGCAGGTCAAGGGCATTCGCGTGCAGTGCGGCGGTCGTCTCGGCGGTGCCGAGATGTCCCGCTCGGAGCACTACCGCGACGGCCGGGTTCCGCTGCACACGCTGCGGGCCGACATCGACTACGGCTTCTTCGAGGCCAAGACGACGTTCGGTCGCATCGGCGTGAAGGTGTGGATCTACAAGGGCGAGCTGGTGGGTGGCCTCAAGGCCCGCGAGGCGCGCGACGCCGCCGCGGCCGCCGAGCGGGCCCCGCGCCGCGACCGCGGTGACCGTCCGTCCCGCCCGCGCCGCTCCGGCGCCTCGGGCACGACGGCGACCTCGACCGAAGCCGGTCGCGCTGCTGCCGCCGCGAAGAACGAAGACGCGGCACCCGTGGCGACCGAGGCGGCCCCGGCTGCCGAGACCGCAGAAAAGACGGAGGGCTGAGACGTGCTCATCCCGCGCAGGGTCAAGCACCGGAAGCAGCACTCCCCGAAGCGCCACGGCGCCGCCAAGGGCGGTACGAAGGTCAGCTTCGGCGAGTACGGCATCCAGGCGCTTGAGCACAGCTACGTGACGAACCGGCAGATCGAGTCCGCTCGTATCGCCATGACTCGTCACATCAAGCGTGGCGGCAAGGTGTGGACGACCATCTACCCGGACCGCCCGCTGACCAAGAAGCCGGCTGAAACCCGCATGGGTTCCGGTAAGGGTTCGCCCGAGTGGTGGATCGCCAACGTGAAGCCGGGTCGCGTGATGTTCGAGATCTCGTTCCCGAACGAGGAGACCGCCCGCGAGGCGCTCCGTCGCGCGATCCACAAGCTGCCCATGAAGTGCCGCATCGTGACCCGTGAAGGTGGTGAGTTCTGATGGCCAACGGCGCCGCCCAGGCTTCGGAGCTTCGTGAGCTCACCGCGGAAGAGCTCGTGCTGCGTCTGAAGGAATACAAGGAGGAGCTCTTCAACCTCCGCTTCCAGATGGCGACCGGGCAGCTGGATAACAACCGTCGGCTGCGCACCGTCCGCACGGACATCGCGCGGATCTACACGGTCATGCGCGAGCGTGAGCTCGGCCTGTCCGTGGCCCCCGACAGCGAGAGTGAAGGTGCCGCATGAGCGAGCCCACCACCGAGAAGCTCGCGCGTAACTACCGCAAGGTGCGCGAGGGCTACGTCGTCTCGGACAAGATGGACAAGACGATCGTGGTCGAGCTCGAGGACCGCAAGAAGCACCCGCGCTACTCGAAGGTTCTGCGCAGCACCACCAAGGTCAAGGTGCACGACGAGAACAACGAGGCGGGCGTGGGCGACCGGGTCACCCTGATGGAGACCCGGCCGCTGTCGGCGACGAAGCGCTGGCGCCTCGTGCAGGTCGTGGAGAAGGCCAAGTAAGCAGGGCTCTTCGGAGTCCTTGGTTCCGCAAGGCTCGCGCGAGCGAGAACCAGCGCGACATACAGGAGTTGACGTGATCCAGCAGGAGTCGCGGCTTCGGGTTGCCGACAACACCGGTGCTAAGGAGATCCTTTGCATCCGTGTTCTCGGTGGCTCCGGGCGGCGCTACGCGGGCATCGGTGACATCATCGTCGCCACCGTGAAGGACGCCATCCCGGCTGCCGGGGTGAAGAAGGGCGACGTCGTCAAGGCGGTCATCGTCCGCACGGTGAAGGAGCGTCGTCGTCCGGACGGTTCCTACATCCGCTTCGACGAGAACGCCGCCGTGCTCATCAAGAACGACAACGAGCCTCGCGGCACCCGCATCTTCGGCCCGGTGGGCCGCGAGCTGCGCGACCGAAAGTTCATGAAGATCATTTCGCTCGCGCCGGAGGTGTTGTAAGCCATGAAGGTGAAGAAGGGCGACACGGTCGTCGTCATCGCCGGCAAGGACAAGGGCGCCAAGGGCAAGGTCATCCAGGCCTACCCGGAGCGCGACCGCGTGCTGGTCGAGGGCGTGAACCGGATCAAGAAGCACACCCGGATCACCCAGACCCAGCGTGGTGCGCAGTCCGGTGGCATCGTGACCCAGGAAGCGCCCATCCACGTGTCGAACGTGATGGTCGTGGACTCGGACGGCAAGCCGACCCGCGTGGGCTACCGCATCGGCGAGGACGGCAAGAAGGTCCGGGTCTCGCGCCGGAACGGCAAGGACATCTGACATGACCACCGCAGAGAAGATGGTGCCGCGTCTGAAGACCCGGTACCGCGAAGAGATCAAGGGCGAACTCCAGAAGGAGTTCTCCATCCCCAACGTGCACCAGATTCCCGGCGTCGTGAAGGTCGTCGTGAACATGGGTGTGGGTGACGCGGCCCGCGACAGCAAGCTCATCGAGGGTGCTGTCCGCGACCTGTCGCTGATCACCGGCCAGAAGCCGGAAGTCCGGAAGGCCCGCAAGTCCATCGCGCAGTTCAAGCTGCGTGAAGGCCAGCCGATCGGTGCGCGCGTGACGCTGCGCGGCGACCGGATGTGGGAGTTCCTCGACCGGCTGCTCACCATCGCGCTGCCCCGTATCCGCGACTTCCGCGGTCTGTCCGGCAAGCAGTTCGACGGCAACGGCAACTACACGTTCGGTCTCAACGAGCAGTCGATGTTCCACGAGATCGACCCCGACGCCATCGACCGTCCGCGCGGCATGGATGTCACGGTCGTCACCACCGCCACCACCGACGACGAGGGCCGGGCGCTGCTGCGCAAGCTCGGCTTCCCGTTCAAGGAGAACTGAGCCGATGGCCAAGAAAGCTCTGGTCCACAAGGCCGCCAAGAAGCCGAAGTTCGCCGTGCGGGGTTACACCCGTTGCAACCGTTGTGGTCGGCCGCACTCGGTGTACCGCAAGTTCGGGCTCTGCCGGATCTGTCTCCGGGAGATGGCGCACGCGGGCGAGCTGCCCGGCGTCCGCAAGTCCAGCTGGTAAGAGGCTCGAAACTATTTCCCAGTTCGCCACAGGCCCCGCCCGAGAGGGCGGGGAACCAGGCGAGAAAGGTTGACAGGTCACCATGACGATGACCGACCCCATCGCAGACTTCTTGACTCGTCTGCGTAACGCGAACTCGGCGTACCACGACGAGGTCGTGCTTCCCCACTCGAAGATCAAGGCGAACATCGCCGAGATCCTCAAGCGCGAGGGCTACATCGCGGGCTACCGCGACGAGCCGGGCGAGAAGCACAAGAACCTCATCGTGGAGCTGAAGTACGGCCCCAACCGCGAGCGCAGCATCGCCGGCCTCCGGCGCGTGTCCAAGCCGGGTCTGCGGGTGTACGCAAAATCGACCGAACTGCCGTCCGTGCTGGGTGGCCTCGGCGTCGCGATCATCTCGACGTCCGGTGGCCTGCAGACCGACCGTCAGGCCAAGCGCAACAACGTGGGCGGCGAAGTCCTCGCCTACGTCTGGTAAGGAAGGGGGCACAGACATGTCACGCATCGGAAAGCTGCCGGTCGCCGTCCCCTCCGGGGTCGACGTGACCATCAACGGTCAGCACATTCAGGTCAAGGGGCCCAAGGGCACCCTCGAGCACACCCTCGCGGAGCCCATCACCGTCGAGCGCGGTGAAGACGGCACCCTGCAGGTGAAGCGCCCGGACGACGAGCGCACCTCCAAGGCGCTGCACGGTCTCACCCGCACGCTGGTGAACAACCTCGTCGTCGGCGTCACCGCCGGCTACGAGAAGAAGATGGAAATCCACGGCGTTGGTTACCGTGTGCAGGCCAAGGGTTCGGACCTCGAGTTCGCCCTCGGCTACAGCCACCCGGTGAAGATCGAGGCGCCGGAGGGCATCACCTTCAAGGTGGAGACGCCCACCCGGTTCTCGGTGTCCGGCATCGACAAGCAGAAGGTCGGCCAGATCGCCGCGGTCATCCGCAAGTTGCGCCGTCCCGACCCGTACAAGGGCAAGGGCCTGCGCTACGAGGGTGAGAAGATCCGCCGCAAGGTCGGAAAGACGGGTAAGTGATCATGAGCGACACGACTACCACGAAGCGCAAGCCGGTCGGCAAGGACATCTCGACCCGCCGCCGCGTCGCGAAGACCCGTCGGCACTTCCGCCTGCGCAAGAAGGTCAGTGGCACGCCGGTTCGTCCGCGCCTGGTCGTCAAGCGGTCCTCGCGGCACATCGCCGTGCAGCTGATCGACGACCTCGCCGGCCACACCCTGGCGTCGGCGTCCACCCTCGAGGCGGACGTCCGGGCGACCGACGGCGACAAGAAGGCCAAGGCCGCGAAGGTCGGCGAGCTCGTCGCCGCGCGCGCCAAGGCGGCCGGGATCTCGGCTGTGGTGTTCGACCGTGGCGGCAACGCCTACCACGGCCGCATCGCCGCGCTCGCCGACGCCGCCCGTGAGGCGGGGTTGGAGTTCTGATGCAGATGCTCGTCAATGGAAGGAAAGCCTGATGCCGGGACGTACGCGGCAATTCGGCGGCGGCCAGGGCGGACCGGGCGGTCAGGGCGGCAACGACCGCAATGATCGCCGCGGTGGCGGCCGGGACCGGCGCGACAGCGGCCGTGGCGGGGCCGGCCAGGACAAGACCCCGCACCTCGAGAAGGTCGTGACGATCAACCGCGTCGCCAAGGTCGTCAAGGGTGGTCGTCGCTTCAGCTTCACCGCTCTCGTCGTCGTCGGCGACGGTGACGGCCAGGTCGGCGTCGGCTACGGCAAGGCCAAGGAAGTTCCCGCGGCCATCGCCAAGGGCGTCGAGGAAGCGAAGAAGAACTTCTTCCGCGTGCCTCGCGTCGGCGGCACCATTCCCCACCCGATCCAGGGTGAGGAAGCCGCCGGTGTCGTGCTGCTGCGTCCGGCTTCGGCCGGTACCGGTGTCATCGCCGGTGGCCCGGTGCGCGCGGTGCTGGAGTGCGCCGGTGTCCACGACGTGCTGTCGAAGTCGCTCGGCTCCGACAACGCGATCAACATCGTGCACGCGACCGTGGCGGCCCTGAAGGGTCTGCAGCGTCCCGAAGAGGTCGCGGCCCGCCGCGGTCTCCCGCTCGAGGACGTCGCTCCGGCCCGGATGCTGCGCCAGCGCGCGGGCCAGGGGGTCTGACATGGCTCAGCTGAAGGTCACCCAGATCAAGAGCAAGATCGGCACGAAGCATGCTCACCGCGAGTCGCTGCGCACCCTCGGGCTGCGCAAGATCCGCCAGAGCGTCGTGCGTGAAGACACCCCCCAGGTGCGCGGCCTGATTCTCACCGTCCGCCACCTGGTGGAGGTCGAGGAGGTCCAGGCATGACGGCCATCAAGATCCACCACCTGCGCCCGGCTCCGGGCTCGAAGCGCGAGAAGATGCGCGTCGGCCGTGGTGAAGGTTCGAAGGGCAAGACGGCCGGTCGCGGCACGAAGGGCACCAAGGCCCGCAAGAACGTGCCCGCCGGCTTCGAGGGTGGGCAGATGCCCATCCACATGCGGCTGCCGAAGCTGCGTGGCTTCAAGAACCGCTTCCGCACCGAGTACCAGCCGGTGAACGTGGGCGACATCGCCCGCGTCTTCCCGGACGGTGGCACGGTCGGCGTCGAGGAGCTCGTCGCGGCGGGTCTCGTTCGCAAGGGCAGCCTCGTGAAGGTTCTCGGCAACGGTGACCTCAACGGCGTGAAGCTGGACGTCACCGCGGACGGTTTCTCCGGCTCTGCCAAGGAGAAGCTCGAAGCCGCCGGTGGCACCGCCACCGCCAACTGAGGCGACTGAGGCAACTCAAGCACCGGTAAACGACTCGGGCCCACCCAGCGAACAGCTGAGTGGGCCCGAGTCGTTTCTGCCTGTGTGGCCCGGCGGCGCGCTTCCACAGCGCGGCTCCACAACGTGCCTCTGCCCCCGCGGCGGAGGCAAACCCCCGCCCTCCCAGGGGGGCGTCCCCGATCCCATTCTACCGGCGAGCACTGACAAAACCGGCCGTGCGCCCGAGCTGTCCACAGGCGAGCCGAGTTGTGGACAACTGCGAGCACGAAGGCGGGATCCGTTGCGCGCCAACGAAGCAACCCTCGTCGTGCCCGTACGTCCTCGGTGTAGCGACCACCGGGAACCTACCGACGACCGGGGCCGAACAGGTGATCATTTCGCCTGCGAACGGTCCAACCTGCGACGTCGTCTCAGGGCTTCGAGGGCAGCCTGAGACGGAAAACGCACACGCGCTGCGGACACGCCCTGTGAAGCTGTTAGAGTCGGCGACACGCTTCGGGACCACTGTGCCCTGAGGCGTTCCTGGCTTGCCTGCCAGTGAGCTGTGTTCCCGCCGGCCCCGTGCCGGCCAAGCCGATCGTCGGTAGGACAGCCGACGACGCCGAGGAGGTCCCCCGCGTGCTCAGCGCCTTCCGCTCGGCTCTCGCGACGCCGGATCTACGCAAGAAGATCCTGTTCACGCTAGCCATCGTCGCGGTCTACCGGATCGGTGCCGCCATCCCGGCCCCGGGGATCTCGTTCTCCGCTGTGCAGGCCTGTAGCTCTCAGGCCGACCAGCAGGGCGTCTACCAGCTGCTGAACCTGTTCAGCGGTGGTGCGCTGCTCCAGCTGTCGCTGTTCTCGACCGGCATCATGCCGTACATCACGGCGAGCATCATCATCCAGCTGCTGACCGTGGTGATCCCGCGGTTCGAGGAGCTGAAGAAGGAAGGCCAGGCCGGCCAGAACAAGCTCACGCAGTACACCCGGTACCTCACGATCGCCCTGGCGATCCTGCAGGCCACCGGCGTCGTCGCGCTGGCCGACCGCGGCACCCTCTTCCAGGGCTGCCAGCAGCAGATCATCCCGGACAACAGCGTCTACTCGCTGGCCCTGATCGTCTGCACGATGACCGCGGGCACCGCCGTCATGATGTGGCTGGGCGAGCTCATCACCGAGCGCGGCGTCGGCAACGGCATGTCGGTCCTGATCTTCCTGAACATCGCGGCCCGCATCCCCACCGAGGGCGCCAACATCATGAGCAACGGCGGCGCGGTCGCCCTGGTCATGATCTGCGTGTTCGGTTTGGTGATCATCGCGAGCGTCATCTTCGTGGAGCAAGGGCAGCGCCGGATCCCGGTGCAGTACGCCAAGCGCATGATCGGGCGCCGGATGTACGGCGGCACGTCCACGTACCTGCCGATCAAGGTGAACCAGGCCGGTGTCATCCCGGTCATCTTCGCGTCGTCGCTGCTGTACTTGCCGCAGCTGCTCAGCCAGCTCATCGGCGACCCGAACAGCAACTCCGGCTGGCAGTCCTTCATCCAGAACTACCTGGTCAACCAGAGCAGCTGGGTGCACATCCTCGCGTACTTCGCGTTGATCATCTTCTTCACGTACTTCTACATCACGATCACGTTCAACGTCGACGAGCGTGCGGACGAGATGAAGAAGTTCGGTGGCTTCATCCCGGGTATCCGCCCGGGCCGCCCCACCGCCGAATACCTGAGCTACGTCCTCGGCCGCATCACGCTGCCGGGCTCGCTGTACCTGGGCATCATCGCGATCCTCCCGAACTTCTTCCTGTCCCTCACCGGCAGCGGGAACAACCAGAACTTCCCGTTCGGTGGCACGGCTGTGCTGATCATGGTGGGTGTCGGCCTCGACACCGTGAAGCAGATCGAAAGCCAGCTGATGCAGCGCAACTACGAAGGGTTCTTGAAGTGACGCGTGTGGTTCTCGTCGGCCCGCCCGGCGCGGGTAAAGGTACGCAGGCGGTGGCCCTGTCGGAGCAGCTGCGGGTTCCGCACATCTCGACGGGCGATCTATTCCGCGCGCACGTCGGTCAGGAGACGCCGCTCGGCCAGGAGGCCAAGCGCTACCTCGACTCGGGTGAGCTCGTCCCCGACTCGGTGACCAACGAGATGGTCCGCGAACGGCTCGCCGAGCCCGACGCGAAGGCCGGCTTCCTGCTCGACGGCTTCCCCCGCAACACGAAGCAGGCCGAGGTCCTCGGCGAGATGCTGAAGGAAGCCGACTGCGCGCTCGAGTCCGTGATCCAGCTTCAGGTGCCTGAAGACGTCGTCGTGTCCCGGCTGATGGCCCGTGGCCGCGCCGACGACACCGAAGAGGTCATCCGCCGCCGGCAGCAGATCTACTGGTCCGAGACGGCCCCGCTGCTGGAGTACTACGCCGACATCCTGGTGGCTGTCGACGGCGTGGGCGACGTGCAGGAGATCTCGGACCGCGTGCTGAAAGCGCTGCGCGACCGCACGTGAATCACGGAGGGTTGCGTGTTCTGCAAGTGCTCCGCCGTGGGCGCATGATCGAGGTCAAGACGCCGGGCGAGCTGCAGGCGATGCGGGCGGCCGGGCTGGTCGTCGCGAGGACGCTGGCCGCCGTGCGCGAGCGTGCGCAGGTGGGTGTCAGCACCGCCGAGCTCGACGAGCTGGCCGAGCAGACGATCCGCGACGCGGGGGCCGTGCCGTCCTTCAAGGGCTACCACGGGTTCCCCGCGTCGATCTGCGCGTCGGTGAACGAGCAGATCGTCCACGGCATCCCGTCGAGCCGGCAGGTGCTGGCCGACGGTGACCTGATCTCGGTCGACTGCGGCGCCATCCTCGACGGCTGGCACGGCGACTCCGCCGTGACGCTGGCGATCGGCGCCGTCAGCGAGAAAGACCTCGCGCTGTCCGCCGCCACGGAGAAGTCCATGTGGGCCGGCATCGAGGCCGTGCACGCGGGCGGCCGGCTCACCGACATCTCGTTCGCCGTGCAGACCGCGGCCGAGAAGGCGGGCCGCGACAACGGCGTCGAGTACGGGATGATCCTCGAGTACGGCGGCCACGGCATCGGCCGCCAGATGCACATGGACCCGTTCCTGCCCAACGTCGGCAAGCCCGGCAAGGGCCCGCGGCTCAAGGTCGGCATGGCGCTCGCGATCGAGCCCATGCTCACCGGGGGCGGCGGGGAGACCGTGGAGCTCGAGGACGGCTGGACCGTGGTCACGGCCGACGGCTCCCGCGCGTCGCACTGGGAGCACACCGTCGCCATCACCGAGGACGGTCCCTGGGTGCTCACCGCGCCCGAAGAGGGCTGACGAGGGCTGACACTGCCGCTCACCCGGCTGGCAAAGTTCACCTGACCAGGCGATTCTCGCAGGTCGGCTCGCTTTCAGGCATACTGGAACCCTGGCGCCCGACCGCCGGCTTGTAGCACAGTTACCCCCCGTTTGGGGGTCGCGACACGAGTTGCGTACACTGACAAGTCGGCGTACTTATCGCGCCGGTTCCTGCGCGCTCGTGAACTCTCGCGAACACTCGGAGTCGGGGTGGAGTGTGCCGGAGCAGCACCCCAGTAAGCAAGGGACTCAAGCTCAAACCGATCACGCTGTGTGCATCAAGCGTGCATTCAGGGATTGCGGAGGACATGGCTAAGAAAGACGGGGCCATCGAGGTCGAAGGCCGCGTGGTCGAGCCGCTCCCCAACGCGATGTTCCGCGTCGAGTTGGAGAACGGCCACAAAGTTCTTGCCCACATCAGCGGCAAGATGCGGCAGCACTACATCCGCATCCTGCCCGAGGACAGGGTCGTCGTGGAGCTTTCGCCCTACGACTTGTCTCGTGGTCGCATCGTCTACCGCTACAAGTGATCACGAAGAGCTGAGAAGAAGCAGGAGAGTCGACAGACGTGAAGGTCCAGCCGAGCGTCAAGAAGATCTGCGACAAGTGCAAGGTGATCCGCCGCCACGGTCGGATCATGGTGATCTGCGAGAACCTGCGTCACAAGCAGCGTCAGGGCTGAGCACCGCACTCCAGCAGAGCGGATTGACGGCTACACACCCTCCCCGCACCTGCCGGGCCGCGTGAGCGGTCCGGTGCACCCCCGGACTTCAGGCCGGGGCCGGGACACCCGCAGCGCAAGCGGCGGGCACGACAGGCGAGTCGGTTCCGGAACCGGACGGGGAGAAGACCTGAAGACGAAATCGAAGAAGGAGCTATAGCGCCCATGGCACGACTCGCTGGCGTAGACCTCCCCCGCGAAAAGCGGTTGGAGATCGCGCTGACTTACATCTACGGCATCGGCCGTACGCGCTCGAAGCAGATGATCGCTGCTGCCGAGCTCAACGCGGACACCCGTGTGAAGGACCTCAGCGATGAGGACCTCATCAAGCTTCGTGACTACATCGACGAGAACTTCAAGGTCGAGGGTGACCTGCGTCGCGAGGTGAACGCCGACATCCGTCGCAAGATCGAGATCGGCACCTACCAGGGCCTGCGCTGGCGTCGTGGTCTGCCCGTCCGCGGTCAGCGGACCAAGACCAACGCCCGCACCCGCAAGGGTCCGAAGAAGACGGTCGCCGGCAAGAAGAAGGCTGGCAAGAAGTGAGCCTCAAGGGCAAGAAGGTCGTGCAGATGGGCGGCGGGAACCGTCGCGGCACGGCTTGTGTCTCGCCCAAGGCGCTCTACGCCCGCCCGATGGCGCTGCGCAACCTGTACACCGACGCCGGGTCGATCATCCGGCGCGGACAGGCCGAAGCGGCTGCCGCTCACCAAGAGAACGCGCGCTAACAGGAGAACCCTCAGAACATGCCACCGAAGTCTCGTACTGCGGCGGGGGCCAAGAAGGTCCGCCGCAAGGAAAAGAAGAACGTTGCGCACGGTCACGCGCACATCAAGAGCACGTTCAACAACACCATCGTCTCGATCACGGACCCCACGGGCGCTGTGATCGCGTGGGCGTCAAGTGGTCACGTGGGCTTCAAGGGCTCGCGCAAGTCCACCCCGTTCGCCGCGCAGATGGCCGCCGAGAACGCCGCCCGCAAGGCTGCCGAGCACGGCATGAAGAAGGTCGACGTCTTCGTGAAGGGCCCGGGTTCGGGCCGCGAGACGGCGATCCGCTCGCTGCAGGCCGCCGGTCTCGAGGTCGGCACCATCCAGGACGTGACCCCGCAGCCTCACAACGGCTGCCGCCCGCCCAAGCGGCGCCGGGTCTGAGGAACGGGGAGGAGTAAGAAGAAATGGCTCGTTACACCGGCCCCGCGACGCGTATTTCGCGTCGCCTCAAGGTTGACCTCATCGGCGGCGACCAGGCTTTCGAGCGTCGCCCCTACCCGCCGGGCCAGCACGGCCGCGGGCGCATCAAGGAGTCCGAGTACCTCCTGCAGTCGCAGGAGAAGCAGAAGGCTCGCTACACCTACGGCGTTCTCGAGCGCCAGTTCGTCCGGTACTACAAGGAAGCCGTCCGGCGTCCCGGTAAGACCGGTGAGAACCTGCTGCAGATCCTCGAGTCCCGGCTGGACAACGTGATCTACCGCGCCGGCATCGCCCGCACGCGCCGCCAGGCGCGCCAGCTGGTGAGCCACGGCCACTTCCTGGTCAACGGCGTGAAGGTCAACGTCCCGTCCTTCCAGGTCTCCAAGTGGGACATCATCGACGTGCGACCGAAGTCGTTCTCGATGCTGCCCTTCGTGGTGGCGAAGGAGTCCTTCGGCGAGCGCCCCATCCCGGCGTGGCTGCAGGTCGTCCAGTCCAACCTCCGCGTGCTGGTCCACCAGCTGCCGGAGCGTGCGCAGATCGACGTTCCGGTTCAGGAACAGCTGATCGTCGAGCTCTACTCCAAGTAACACAGCTTCCGGGCTGAGTTACGGGCGGCGGCGCCCGAAGTGCGCCGCCGCCGCGCCATCCCTTCGACGTCATATGGCGGGCGTCGTCTGGAAAGGAATTAGGAAAAATGCTGATTTCCCAGCGGCCGGCTCTCGGCGAAGAGACGGTCAACGAGACCCGCTCCCGGTTCACCATCGAACCGCTGGAGCCCGGCTTCGGCTACACGCTCGGCAACTCGCTGCGGCGCACGCTGCTGTCGTCCATTCCGGGTGCGGCCGTGACGAGCATCCGCATCGACGGCGTGCTGCACGAGTTCACCACCGTTCCCGGGGTGAAGGAAGACGTCACCGACATCATCCTGAACCTCAAGGAGCTCGTGGTGTCCTCGGAAGAGGACGAGCCGGTCACCATGTACCTGCGCAAGCAGGGCCCCGGTGAGGTCACGGCTGCCGACATCGTGCCCCCGGCCGGCGTCACCGTGCACAACCCGGACCTTCACATCGCGGCGCTGAACGGCAAGGGCAAGCTCGAGATCGAGCTCGTCGTCGAGCGTGGCCGCGGTTACGTTCCGGCCCTGCAGAACAAGCAGGCCGGCGCCGAGATCGGCCGCATCCCGGTCGACTCGATCTACTCGCCGGTGCTGAAGGTGACGTACAAGGTCGAGGCCACTCGTGTCGAGCAGCGCACCGACTTCGACAAGCTGATCCTGGACGTCGAGACCAAGCCGTCGATCACGCCGCGCGACGCGGTCGCGTCGGCGGGCAAGACGCTGGTGGAGCTGTTCGGTCTCGCTCGCGAGCTGAACGTCGACGCCGAGGGCATCGAGATCGGCCCGTCGCCGCAGGAAGCGGACACCATCGCCGCCTACGCGATGCCGATCGAGGACCTGGACCTCACCGTCCGGTCGTACAACTGCCTCAAGCGCGAAGGCATCCACACGGTGGGCGAGCTCGTCTCGCGCAGCGAGGCGGACCTGCTCGACATCCGCAACTTCGGTGCGAAGTCGATCGACGAGGTCAAGCTGAAGCTGGTCGGTCTCGGCCTGGCGCTCAAGGACAGCCCGCCCGGGTTCGACCCGACCGCGGCTGCCGCCAGCTACGACGGTGAGGGCTGGTCGGGAAGCGTCGCCGGCATCGGCGGCGGGATTTCGGACGAGGGCCACGACGATGGCCAGGACTACGCAGAGACGGAGCAGCTGTAAGGCCGCGTAGGCCTGGAGCTGTGCAGCTGAACTAGGAGAACCAATGCCCACCCCTACCAAGGGAGCCCGGCTCGGCGGCTCGTCCGCGCACGAGCGGCTGATCCTGGCCAACCTGGCCTCGCAGCTGTTCGAGCACGGCAAGATCACCACGACCGAGGCGAAGGCCCGCCGGGTGCGCCCGCTGGCCGAGAAGCTGATCACCAAGGCGAAGCGGGGCGACCTGCACAACCGTCGCCAGGTGCAGAAGGTCGTCCGTGACAAGGACGTCGTGCACAAGCTCTTCGCCGAGATCGGTCCGCACTTCGCGGAGCGCGCCGGCGGTTACACCCGCATCACCAAGACGATGCCGCGCAAGGGCGACAACGCCGCCATGGCCGTCATCGAACTGGTCGCGGAGAAGACCGTGACGTCGGAAGCCGAGCGGGCTCGCAAGACGAAGTTCGCGAAGGACGAGAAGCCGGCCGCGGCCGCTGTGGTCGAAGAGACCACGTCGGAAGAAGCCGTCGCCGAGGCTCCGGCCGAGGAGACCACCGAGGCCGCGGCTTCGGAGGAGGCTTCGGCCACGTCGGACTCGGACGAGGCCGCTGACGACGCGGACGCCAAGAAGGACTGAAGTCCTGACGGCACAGTCGACACCGGACGAGCCCGCCACTCCCTCCGGGGAGGGCGGGCTCGTTCGTCTGCGCTTGGACGTGTCCTACGACGGCACGGACTTCTCCGGCTGGGCCCGCCAGCCCGGCCGGCGCACCGTGCAGGCCGAGCTGGAAGCGGCCCTGCAGCGCCAGCCTCCGGGCGCGTCCGTGCCCAAGTCCGTGGTGGTCGCGGGCCGTACGGATGCCGGAGTGCACGCGACGGGTCAGGTCGTGCACGTCGACGTCGTCCCGCTGGAGCCCGGTGCTCCCGGCCGCGTGCCGGTTGACGCGCAAGGCATCCCGGACCTCACGCGCATGACGGGCCGCTGGAACAAGCTGATGCCCGCGGACGTGCGCGTGCTCCGCGCCCGAGTCGCCCCTGCGGGCTTCGACGCCCGCTTCTCGGCCATCCGCCGCCACTACCGCTACCGCGTCTCAGACGCGCCGTGGGGCGTCGATCCACTGCGCCGCAACGACACCCTCGCCTGGGGCCGTCCACTGTCGACGGATGCGATGAACGAGGCCGCCGCGGACCTGCTCGGCCTGCAGGACTTCGCCGCCTACTGCAAGCAGCGCGAGGGTGGCACCACGATCCGCGAGCTGCAGCAGCTGGAGTGGACCCGGCTCGATGAGCACCTGCTGGAAGTCCGCGTCTCCGCCGACGCGTTCTGCCACTCCATGGTCCGCAGCCTCGTCGGCGTGCTGCTGATGGTCGGCGACGGCCGCCGCCCCCGCTCCTGGCCCGCCGAGGTCCTCGCCAGCGGCACGCGGGACAGCGCCGTCGCCCCGCCCCACGGCCTCACGCTCACTGCCGTGGACTACCCGCCGGACGCAGAACTCGCCGCGCGCGCCGAGCAGACGCGCAACGTCCGCTCCGCCGAAGACCTGTAGCTTCTCTCCGCGTGGGAGACGCGGCGGAGCACCAGGACCAGACCAGGGCGGCCTACGACGGCGTCGTCGAGCTGTACGCGTCGCTCTTCGCCGACCGGCAGTTGGAGACGATGCCGTTCACGCGGACCATGGTCCGCACCTTCGCCGAGCTGGTCGCCGCGACGGGCAACTCGCGCGTGGCCGATATCGGCTGCGGTCCCGGGCACATCACCGCGTTTCTGGCCGACCAAGGGCTGGAGGCCCGAGGTCTCGACCTCTCCCCGGGCATGGTCGAGCACGCCCGGAAGTCCTTCCCGGCCCTGCACTTCGACGAGGCCCGCACGGAAGCCCTGCCGCTCGAGGGCGGCTCCCTCGGCGGCGTGGTGGCCCACTACTCGCTGATCCACACCCCGCCGGCGGAAGTGCCCGCGCTGCTCGCCGAGCTGACGCGCGTCCTGGCCCCGGGCGGCCTGGCGCTGATCTCGTTCTTCGCGACCGACGCCCCGGAACCGATCCGCTTCGACCACAAGGTCGCACCCGCCTACAGCTGGCCGGTGGACCGCTTCGCCGAGCTGCTCGCCGACGCCGGCCTCGCCGAGTCCGCCCGCCTCGTCCACGATCCGCGGTCCGAGCGGGGTTTCCTCGACGCGCACCTGCTGGCCCGCCGCTAGCGGTCTCGTGGCGGCGAATGGGCATCAGGGGGCAGCCTATCGGTGGTGAGCCACGCCCCGGGGGTGATGACCTGGTGTGGTCCTCCCTCGCGAGCCAAGAAGGAGATTTGCCATGGCGACGTTCGTCCTCGTGCCCGGTGCGTGGCACGGTTCCTGGATGTTCGAGTCGGTCATCCCGCTGCTGGAGCGTGCCGGTCACACCGTCCACGCCCTGACCCTGACGGGATTGCGGCCCGACGATGACGACGCGACGGTTGCGAGCGCCAACCTCGACACCCACGCCGGCGACGTCGTGAGCCTTCTCGATCGCGCCCGGATCACCGACGTGACGTTGGTGGGGCACAGCTACGGCGGGATGGTGATCTCCGCCGCTGCCGACCGCGCGGGCGGCCGCGTCTCCCGGCTGGTTCACCTCGACGCCTATGTTCCGCGCGACGGCGAGTCGTGCTGGTCGTTGACCACGGAGGCCTACCGGCAGTCCTTCGTGGCCGGTGCGGCTGACACGGGCCACGCCGTCCGTCCGCCGTTCCGCGCCCCGCACGGCGGCGATCCCCGCCGCCGTCCCCATCCGCTGGCCTCCCTCGTGCAGACGATCCGGCTCACCGGCGTCGTCGATCGGGTGCCCCGGCGCGACTTCGTCTACTGCTCCGGCTGGGAAGACGGCACGCCCTTCGCCGGACTTCGCGCCCGGCTCGAAGCCGATCCGGGCTGGCGCGTCCATGACCTCCCCACCGCCCACAACGCGATGCGGGAGGCCCCGGGTGCCGTTGCCGAGCTCCTGATCTGAACACAGCGAAGGCCTCCTCGAACGCGTCGAGGAGGCCTTCACCACAAGCGAAACCGGCTCAGTCGCCCCGGCGCACCGGGCCGAGCAGCTGCTGTTCCTTCTGTGTCGTCACCAGGCGCAGCGGCCGCCACAGGTTGCGGCCCAGTGCCACGACCTGGTCGTCCTTCAGCGTGGTCAGCTGGCGCATCATCTGCGGCGGCAGGCGCCAGATGCGGGCCGCCAGCTCGGCCTGGCCGGCGGGCAGGCGCTGCATCAGCACGAGGTCCGCGGCGTTGGCCGTCGCGCCGGCCTGCGGGTGCAGGTACGGCAGGACGTAGACGGTCGTCTGCCACGGCGAACGCGGCGGGAAGAGATCCTGCGGGGTCGGGCCGCCGTCCGTGACCACCAGCAGCGGCGCGTCCTCCGACGGGCGCGGCAGCTCGACCGGCGACAGGCGCCGGATCTGCACCAGGGGGGAGGGCCGGCCGTCGCGGTTGCCGGCGGCCTGGGACAGCACCTGCCAGGCCGCGGGACGCCCGGTGGCCACCACCACCCACGCACCGACCGCCATCGCGCGCAGCGCCACCTGACGGGCCAGGTACAGCCCGCCCACGAGCACGATGCGCGTCGGCGTGGAGCGCAGGGCGGAGATGGTGAGGGGTTCGCCCTTCAGGCCCGAGCCGAGGACGATGCCGCCACGGTCGCCCGAGGGGCTGATCGCGTCGAGCATCGCGGGGTCCACGGTGAACTCCGGGGCCACGCCGGGGTTCTGCCCGGCGTCGCGAAGGCGGGTGCTCATGCCGTACCTCCGATCGGCAGGGTCGCGGCGAACGCGGAGATCTGCAGGCCCCGCAACGGCGTCAGGTCGACGTCGAGCCGCTCCGAAATGGACTTGAGCCGCTGGTCGGCGGCTTCGAGCTCACGCGGGTTGCGGGCGCTCACGCGCACCACGCCGCGCAGGCCGATGCGGCCCTCGTCCGCGGCGGGGGAAATCGACATGGCGACCGTGGCCGACAGGGCGCGCACGCTGGTGAGCGCGTCGAGGCTGCCGGTGATCTTGCCCTTGGGCCAGCTCGTGATCGCGTAGCTGGAGTGCCCGATGCCGGCCGCCGTGACGCCCGTCCAGCTCTCCTGCAGCGTGACCTTCGTCGACGAACCCGCCACGGCCGTGAGCTCCGCGGCGGAGATGCTGGCACGCAGCAGCTCGTCCGGGTCCAGCGGCCGCGTCGGCACGCCCTGCGACTCCAGCGCGTTACGCACGCGCGACAGCGCACCGATCAGCGCGCGGTGGGCGCCGACGACACCGCCACCGCGTTCCCGGATCGCCTCCGGGCAGCGGCGCGGGTCGAGGCGGATCGCGATCCACGTGGTGCGCCGGGCCGCCGCGGGCAGCGGGCCGAGCACCTCCATGTACGAGCTGAGCGCCGGCGAGTCCGACGGCAGCGCCGCGGAACCCGGGTAGCTGTGCCAGATCATCTGGATGGAGTCGAGCACCACACCGCGGTCCTCGAGGCACGGCGCGAGCGCCGACAGCGGCAGACTCGGCGCGCCGCCGGCCTGGGTGATCAGCGCGGGCGTCGGCTCCACGAGGAGCACCGCCGTCCACGTGCCGTCGTTCCAGGCGAGGCCGACCTGCTGGCGCTCGTGGTCGACGCCGTGCGCCACCACGAGGTCCGGCACGGCCAGGCGCAGGAGGTTCACACGCGCGTCGTCCGGGCCCGTCACCGTGGTGTTCTCCGCGGCCAGCTCTTCGAGGCTGCTGGGCGGCGGCGGGGTCGCGACGCGGTCGTGCGAACGGAAGCGGTAGCGCAGCGTGAGACCGAGCCACTGGGTGAACCAGCGCCCGCCCCAGCGCAGGAACGCGAACATGAGGAAAACGGCGGCGACGCCGATGGCGATGTACTTCAGCTGCTCCATGTTGATCGCGAGCAGCACGAGTCCGATCGTGACACCCACTTCGAGGAGCACGAGGTTCGACACGGGCAGCGGGCCGAGGTTGATGCCGCCGGACCGCTGACGCGAAGGCGGGGCCATGCGCGTCGCGGTCGCGGTGCCACCGCTCTGCGGCGAGCCACCGGAACCGGGGCCGTCAGGACCGGGTCCGCCGGAACCGCCGCCAGGCCCGCCAGGTCCCCCCGGACCTCCAGGGCCACCGGGTCCTCCGGGCCCACCTGGGCCGCCAGGTCCTCCGGGACCACCCGGGCCGCCGCCACGGGGGCCGGGTCCGCCGGGTCCGCCCGGGCCACCGGGTCCACGCGGGACTCCGCCGGGTCCGCCAGGACCGCCCGGCACGCCACCGGGTCCGCCCGGTCCGCCTGCTCTGCCCGGCCGCTGCGGCGGGCCCGGAGGACGTCCTCCGGGCGGCGGTGGCCCGGGGGGCCCTGGCGGACGTGGAGGCGTGGTGACGGACATCCGCGCGTTCTCTTCCCCTCGTGAGTGCTACGTTCCCGGAAAGCCGGTCCCGAGGTGTCCGACCCTAGCTTGAGTTGGTAGAAACCCCACACCAGACGGTCCCCGTACGGCTATCCTGCGGAACCGTACCGCGACGGGGAGGACTGTAGGTCGAGAATGCCATCAACACCCACGACTAAGAGTCAGGTTCAGGCCTACAAGTTCGTCATGCGCCGGATGCAGTCGGCGCTCGTCCGCCGCGACGCGGTGATGCTCCACGACCCGATGCGCACACACTCGCGGGCGACCGTCGTCGGGGTGATCCTCGGTGTGCTCGGCGCGGTGGTTTTCGTGCTGATCGCCCTGCTCAGCCCGGCCCCGGCGGTTCCCGCGTCGGGCGGCATCGTGATCGGTGAGCAGTCCGGCACCGTTTACGTGGTCACGGGCAATCCGCAGAAACTGATTCCGACGTTCAACCTCGCTTCCGCGCGCCTGATCCTGCTCGCGCAGTCGCAGCAGCAGACGCAAGGCGCAGAAGGCGGAGCGCAACCCGCGGCTAATGCCGCGCCGGCCGCGGCGGTGAATCCGACCGTCGTCTCCGATGAACAGCTCAAGAATATTCCGCGCGAGAAGCTGACCGGCATTCCCGACGGGCCACAACTTCTGCCCGATTTGACCCAGCGCATTTCCCCCAACTGGGCGGTGTGCGACCAGGTGGCGCTCGACCCGCGGCTGCCGCTACCCGACAGCGTGGACCGCACCGACACCACGGTGATCGGCGGCGTCGCGAACGTCGGCACCGAGCTCGCCAAAGGCCAGGCGCTGCTCGGCCGCGCGGAGGACGGCAAGACCTACCTGATCTACCGCCTGCAGGCCACGCAGGCGCGGCCCGACGCCAACACCGTGCGCGCCGAGGTCGACCTCGGCGACAACGACCCGGTGCGGGCGGCGCTGCAGCTGCCGGCCAAGGCGCGCAAGGCTTCCCAGGCGTTCCTCAACGCGATCCCCGACGTCGGCAAGCTGGTGCCGCCGGCGGTCGACGGTGCCGGTGAAGCGCCGCAGCAGGACTTCGACGGCCTCACCGTCGGCGACGTGTTCTCCACGAGCCCGTCCGGGGCTGCGACGGACTTCTGGCTGATCACCCGCAACGGCATCCAGAAGGTGTCGTCCGCGGTCGCCGACATCGTCCGCACAGCGAAGAACGGCGGCGGGACCAAGATCACCGACCTCGGCCTGGAGAAGATCAACAACGTCCCGCGGCTCCAGCCCACCGACCCCGGGTTCGTGAAGGTCGACAACTACCCCGAGCAGACCCCGACCGTGCTCGACGCCACCCAGGGCTCGCCGGTGGCGTGCCTCGGCTGGTCGTTCGACGGCAAGAACACGGCCCACACGTCGGTGTACGTGAGCAAGGGCCTGCCGGCCGAGACGACGAACGCCGACGGATCGAGCAAGGTCCAGAGCGTCAGCAACACCGGGCCGAACGGCCTGCCGATCACCGGCTTCTACATGCCGCCGGGCTTCGGCGCCGTGGTGCAGTCGGCCACCGAGTCGAGCGCCACGTTCAAGAAAGGCCCGATCCAGCTGATCAGCGACCGCGGCCTCCGGTACGGCGTGCCGGACCAGGCGACGGCCGCCGCGCTCGGCCTGACCGACGCGCAGCCGGCGCCGGAGTCGATCATCGGCCTGCTCCCCACGGGTTCGTCGCTGAACACGCAGGACGTGATGAAGCAGTTCGACTCGGTGCCGATCGACCCGAACGCGGGTTCGTTCCAGGCGCCGGCGAACCAGCAAGCCGGCCAGCCGGCCGGGAACTGAGGCGGGTCCGCGTCCGTCACACTCGAAGACAAGTCGGGTGAGCGGAGGGATGTCGTGGCAGCGGGGAACAACGCGCTGAACATCGACGGCGAAATCGTCGGCGGCTACGCGACCAAGGTCGCGGTGGCCGCCGACGAGCTGGACACGGCCGCGGCCGTCGTCGGTGCGGGAGCGATCACGGTCGAGGCGTACGGAGAGCTCGGTGGCCGACTCGGTCTGGACCAGTCGTACGCGCGAGCGTCCGGGGCGTTGCGGCAGCAGCTGCAGGCAGGCGCGGCTGCGCTGCGGTCGGCTGCGGAGGCACTGGACCAGCTCACCGCCGGCCACGCGCAGCGTGACGCCGATGCGGCCGAGCAGATCAAGCGTGCCGGGGGGTTGTCGTGACCGAGCCGTCGCTGACGTTCGTGTCGGAGCTCGCGGGTGAGCTCGGCGTGACCGACCCAGTCGAGACGTACTACCGGCCGCTCGTCGGCCGCTGGGCCGAGCTCGACGAAGAAGCGCAGCGCCTGCGCACCGCGGCGAAGACGGCGGGCGGTGTCTCCGCCGACCTGGCCGACGAGCTGGGCCGGCTCGACGCGTCGTGGTCCGGGGAGGACGCCGACGCGTTTGTCACCTATCTGAGTGAAATCCGGTCCGCGAGCGAAGGCGTCGAAGACGCGCTGGACGAGCTGGCGGGCGCGCTGGAGGAACTGGCCGGATCGCTGCGCAAGATCGTGGGCGACGCCACCGACGTGCTCGTGGACTCGGCCGACCTGCTGTCGGAGTCAGCGATGCTGCCTGTCGGGGGCGTCAGCCGCTCGCGCACGCAGCTGCGCGAGACCGAGCAGTCGGTGAAGTCGTTGTACGACGCGGCGGAAGACGTGCTGCAGCACTTCGCCCAGCTCTGCGACGGCGTGGACGCGCCGGCGGGGGAGCAGTCGAGCATCGCGGTGCGGCAGCACTACCCGCAGGAGCAGTTCCAGCTGCACGAAAGCGATTTCGCGCCGGCGCAGCCGCCCTCGGTGGTCACCGCGGGGCCGTCCACATCGGAGCAACCGACGCACGACGACGCGGCTCAGCAGGCCGCGACTCACACCGGCGTGGCCCAGACCGAAGCCGCGACCGCGCCGACCCACACCGACACCACGACACCGTCGGCCGACGACTCCGTCACCGCGTCCGCGGCCGAAGAACCCCACCAGGGCAAGGAAACCGGCGCCGACCCGCGCCTCACGCAGGGGCAGGCGGGCGCGCTGCCGATCGGACCCGAGGGCCTCGCCCCGGCGCCCGTGCCGGCCGCCCAGAGCGAGTCCGGCGGCATGTCGATGATGCCCATGATGCCGATGGGCGGCATGGGCAGCGGCGGGATGGGCGGCGGTGGTGGCGGCTCGCGCCAGGCCAAGAACCGCACGCCCGCCAAGCCTTCCGAGCTCCTCGGCGATCCCGCCCCGGTCACGCCACCCGTGATCGGCGAGGACCCTCAGAAGCCCGCCAAGGCCAAGAAACCCCAGAACTGACAGAAGGGGCCGTCCACCGCTTTTCCGCGGTGTACGGCCCCCTTCAGCGTCCAGGGGCAGGCGGGCGCGCTGCCGATCGGACCCGAGGGCCTCGCCCCGGCGCCGGCGCCGGCCGCCCAGAACGAGTCCGGCGGCATGTCGATGATGCCCATGATGCCGATGGGCGGCATGGGCATGGCGGCGGTGGTGGCGGCTCGCGCCAGGCCAAGAACCGCACGCCCGCCAAGCCTTCCGAGCTCCTCGGCGATCCCGCCCCGGTCACGCCACCCGTGATCGGCGAGGACCCTCAGAAGCCCGCCAAGGCCAAGAAACCCCAGAACTGACAGAAGGGGCCGTCCACCGCTTTTCCGCGGTGTACGGCCCCCTTCAGCGTCTTCGGGCGGGTATCGCTCAGCTCGGCGGGCCGGTCGGGCGGTTGCGCCTGATCGTGTGCATCACGAAGAGCGTGATCAGCAGCGCCACGATGCCACCGCCGGTGCCGGCCAGCGCCACGATCATCGGCGTCGAGCTCATCGAGTCGGCCGGCGGCAGCACCGCCGTCTGTACCACGGGTTTCGGCTTCGCGAGCTCGCCGACGTCGTTCGGCAGATTCGCGGTGAGCGCGGCCACGGGGTCGATCACGCCGTAGCCCACGAAGTCATCGCGCCCGCCCGGTGCGGCCGGGTGCTGCGCGGTGGTTTCGATGCGCTGGATCACCTGGCGGGCGTTGAGCTGCGGGTACATCTGACGCACGAGCGCGGCCACCCCGGCCACGTACGGCGAGGCGAAGCTCGTGCCCTGGATGGCCGACTGCTGGGTGCCCTCGATCGTCAGGTTGGCCAGGCCCGTCGACCCCTCGGCCGGGTCGAGCGAAATGATGTTGGTGCCCGGCGCGGCGACGCCGACCCACGGTCCGTGCACGCTGAACGACGCGACGCCGCCCGTTTCGTCGATCGCACCGACCGACAGCACGTCGTCGGCGAACCACGGCGGCGTGACGATCGAGCGCGGCTTGTTCGGGTCGGCCTGGTCGTTCTGCGGGCAGTCGTCGGAGACGTTGCCCGCGGCGGCGACGACCACCACGTTGTGGTCGGCCGCGAACTTCACCGCGGCCTGCACCTGCTGTTCGCCCTTCTGGATGCTGCCGGTCCCGTCGGCCGCGCGGCAGTGGTCCACCGACATGTTGATCACGCTGGCTTCGCCCCGCTCGGCGATGCCGTGGATGATCTCGGCCAGCGTCTGCAGCGTGCCCGCGGTGCCTTCCTTCTGCAGCTGACGGGTGTCGCCCTTGTCGTCCTGCTGGGGAGCGGTACCGGCCTGCTCACCGCCGACCTGGCCGCCACCGCCGCCGTTGCCCGGGAGCTGACCGCCGTTCTGGCCACTGGGCGGGGTGCTGCCGTTCTGGTTGCCGGGCGGAGTGCCGGTGTCGCCACCGGGCTGCCCGGTATTGGTCGAGGCGTTCTGGTCGACGGCGTAGTTCGAGCTCAGCTGCCGGTACGACACGATCGTGGCGTCGGGGGCGACGCCGATGAAGCCGACCTTCGGGTCCTGCGGGTTGCCCGCGATGATGCCGGCCACCTCGGTGCCGTGGCCGTCGCAGTCTTGCAGGCCGCCGGGCTGGCCGTTGTCCGGTTTCGCGACGTACTCACCGCCGCTTTCGACCCGGCCCTCGAACCACGGGTGCGGCGTGACGCCGGTGTCGACCACCGCGACCTTGATGCCCCCGCCGACGGTGCCCTTGGCCGCGCGCACGATCTGCTGCGCCTTGTCCAACTGCAGGTAGCTCTGGCCCCACGGGATCGTGTTGATCTCGACGTTCTGCCCGAGGCTGCGCTTCACGCACTCGATCTTCTTCTGGTAGGTCTTGTCCGGTTTACGCTCGTCGGGCGGCAGCGTGTTCAGGTCGACCTGCGGCGGCGTGGCCCAAGTGCCCGCGGCACCCGTGTCCTGCTGCGCCGAAGCGGGCGAGACGAGCGCGAATGGCGACAGCACCCCGAGCCCGGCCGCGAGCAGGACCACACCTGTGCGGCCGCCGAGCCCGAGCCGCCGGACGATCGGACGTCGTGCACGCATCTGCTGCCTCACTTGAGGTTCAGGTGGCGCAGCGTCGTGTAGAGGTCCATCACGCCGAGCGCGAGTGGTAGCACGACCGCGATGCAGATCGCCTCGAGGATCTCCACGGTGCGCCGCAGCGGCGGCGAGAAGCGCTGGTTCGGGAAGATCACGCCGACCACGAGCGAGCCCGCGGCGACCACGATAAGGGCGCCGAACACGTACAGCAGCCGGAACTCCGCCGTGGTGGCGAAGAGCCAGCCGACGAGGATGCCGGCCGCGGACACCATGCCGGTGGTGAGCAGCGCGATGGCCTGCGCGCCATTGGCGTACGCGCGGGCGCGCAGCAGCAGCACCAGCGTGGCGATCACACCGAGGATCACCCCGAAGTAGCCCGGTGCGGTCGCGGCGAACACGGCGGAGATCGCCGTGGTGGCGCCGCAGCCGATCATCAGACCGGTCATGTAGTCGTGGGCGACCGCGGTGCGCTGCTCGATGGCCTCGTAGTCCGGGAAACCGGAGTCTTCCTTCAGCTCCTCCGCGGTGCTGGGCACGTGCGGCAGCGGGAGCTTCGCAAGCCAGATCGTGGCGCGCGGCAGGATCGAGATGCAGGCGAGTGACACGGCGACCGCACCGGCGCCCACGCCCGCAGGGGTCGCGCTGGGCACGAGCGTGGCGACGAGGAACGCGATCGCGCCGAACGCGCCGGCCGTGGCGGCGGCGATGAAGACGCGGATGCCGGCGCCGATGATGAGGATGCAGACCGCCGAGACGATCAGCACGAGCACCGCGCCCAGCAGCAGGTTCGCCCGCACCGAAAGGCCGGGCACGATGTAGAAGCCGCTCACGAACGCCAGCGGCAGGCCGCCCGCGGCGGCGATCAGCACGCCGGTGGCTTCGGCCTGGTAGCCCTTCGCGAGCGTCGCGCCGACCGCCACGCAGGCGATCGCGCCGAGGCCGCCGGCGATGGCCGCGCCGAGCGCGCTGCCGCCGTAGAGCGAGCCGCTCATGAACAGCGCCAGCGCGGAAATGAACAGCGCGAGGCCGCCGGCGACGTGGCCGAAGCGGCGCGCCGTCTCCTTGGTCCACGGGCGGAAGCTGTCGGGCGTCGACTCGGCGATGGCGTCGACCACGTCGTCGTACAGCGGCGGCGGCGGGTTCTCGTTGCGCTTGCGCAGCTGCAGCAGTTCGCCGTCCACGACGCCGAGCGACGCCAGCGTGCGGCTCGGGTCGAGCGGGGCGTCGCCGAGCTTGGCCAGTGCCCAGCCGCCGTGGCGCGCGCCGCCGTCGGGCGAGGTCTCCTTGGCCATCTCCAGCAGCATCGGCAGCAGGTCGGCCACCGCGACGTCGGCCGGTAGCGCGACGTCGATCCGGGTGTTCGGTGCGACCACCGTCACCCTGCTGAATACCGTCGTGCCCGTTGCCACTAGATGCCCCCGCTCTGAAGAGTCAACTCCCGGGGCAACTTATACCGAACCCGGGAGCCGGGATCATCGACTGTCCGAAAATCCTTGGCGAAAGTACACCGGCCGGACGACGGACGGGCGGCGCGACCAGGTGGGATCGGCCGATTCGGGTCCTTGCTGTCGGTGGTGGGCCGTACACTCCGGGGATCAGAGGAAACGGGTTCGCGGGCGAGATGCCGGACGTGCCGGTGTCCGTCAGTATCCGATGAGGGGGCAAGCTCGGTGCACTTCCGGGCGTTGGCCGGAATTCCCCGGCGACGTTCGATAGGTTGTCACGCGCGCCCGAGCGCAGGAGCCGGCCGGCATTCGTCGAGTTGGAATAGAGGGGTCCTTCGATGAGCACGCTTCAGTTCAAGAAGTCGCCACGGCTGGCGGCGCCGCGTCCGCCGGGCGGCGAGGTGCACCTCGAACCCCCACCCGAAGTACCCCGCACGATCCCGGGCAACATCGTCGCGAAGGCGATTCCGGGGGTCATGATCTTCGCCTCGCTCGGGATGATGGTCTTCATGTTCACGGCGGGTGGGAAGAACCCGACCACGATCATGATGAGCGGCATGATGCTGATGGGCACCGTCGGCATGCTCGCCGGTGGTGGCGGCAAAGGCGGCGGGGCCAAGAAGGCCGAGATGGACGAGGACCGCAAGGACTACCTGCGGTACCTGGGCCAGATGCGCGACCGCGCCCGCGAGGCGATGGTCGACCAGCGCGCCGCGCTCGAATGGGTGCACCCCGACCCGCAGTCGCTGTGGTCGCTCGCGGCCAGCCGCCGCATGTGGGAACGCCGGCAGAACGACCAGGACTTCCTGCACCTGCGCGTCGGCCGCAGCTCCCACCGCCTGGCCACGCGGCTCGTGCCGCCGCAGACCGGCCCGGTCGACGAGCTGGAGCCGATCGCCACCCTCGCGCTGCGCCGGTTCGTGCGGGCGCACTCGATCGTGCCCGACCTGCCCACGCAGATCACCCTGCGCGGGTTCGCCGCGGTGAGCATGCAGGGCGAGCGCTCGCTCACGCGTGGCCTCACCCGCGCGATGCTCGCGCAGCTGGTCGCCTTCCACAGCCCCGACGACGTGATGATCGCGATCGCCACCGCGGGCCGCGCGAAGGAGGAGTGGGAGTGGGCGAAGTGGCTCCCGCACGTCCAGCACCCCACGATGTCCGACGGCATCGGCCAGCTCCGCATGATGGCCGGCTCGCTCGCCCAGATCGAGCAGTGGCTCGACGAGGAGCTGCGTGACCGGCAGCGGTTCTCCCGCAACGCCACGCCGGCGCCCGACCAGCCGCACGTCGTGATCATCATCGACGACGCCGAGGTCACGCGCGAAGAGCAGATCATCCTCGAGGAGGGCTTGGTCGGCGTCACGCTGGTCGACCTGTCCGACACCCTCGGGAACCTGTCGGCCCGCCGCGGGCTGCGGCTCGTGGCCGAGCCCGACCGCCTCGGCGCGCGCAGCGCCGGCGGCGTCGAGTGGTTCGGCCGGCCGGACACGCTGTCGGTGGTCGAGGCCGAGGCGCTCGCCCGCCTGATCGCGCCGTACCGCGTCGGAGGCGGTGGCGGCACGGAGGCGTCGGACGACGAGCCGTTGCTCTCGAACCCCACGCTGCTGGAGCTGCTCGGCATCCCGGGCGACCCGATGACGTTCGACGTGCAGGGCGCCTGGCGCCCGCGGCCGGTGCGCGACCGCTACCGCGTGCCGTTCGGCGTCGGTGAGTACGGCCAGGCCGTCGAGCTGGACATCAAGGAAGCGGCGATGGAGGGCATGGGCCCCCACGGCCTGTGCATCGGGGCGACCGGTTCCGGTAAGTCGGAGTTCCTCCGCACGCTGGTGCTGGGCCTGCTCGCCACGCACTCGAGCACGTCGCTCAACATGATTCTCGTCGACTTCAAGGGTGGTGCGACGTTCCTCGGCCTGGACAAGGCCCCGCACGTCGCCGCCACGATCACCAACCTCGCGGGCGACCTCACGCTGGTCGACCGCATGAAGGACGCCATCGCGGGCGAGGTGTCCCGGCGCCAGGAAGTGCTGGCGAAGGGCAACTACAAGAACGTGTGGGACTACGAGAAAGCGCGCGAGAACGGCGCCGACCTCGACCCGCTGCCCGCGCTGTTCATCTGCATCGATGAGTTCTCCGAAATGCTCACGGCGAAGCCGGACTTCATCGACATCTTCCTCCAGATCGGCCGTGTCGGCCGGTCGCTGCAGATGCACATGCTGCTCGCGTCGCAGCGGCTGGAGGAGGGCAAGCTGCGTGGTCTGGACACCTACCTGTCCTACCGGATCGGTCTGAAGACCTTCTCGGCCGCGGAGTCGCGCGCGGCGATCGGCGTGCCGGACGCGTTCGAGCTGCCGTCGATCCCGGGTTCGGGCTACCTCAAGTACGACACGTCCACGATGGTGCGGTTCAAGGCGTCGTACGTGTCGGGCCCGTACCGCCCCGCCGGTATCAAGGCGGCCGGGCCGGTGGCCACGGTCGTGCGCGCGGACAAGCGCCCGCAGCTGTTCGTGCCCGACTTCGTCGAGCTGCCGCCCGAGCCGGAGCCGCAGTTCGAACCGGTCGAAGAGGTGGCGAAGCCGAAGGAGTCGGAGGAGGCCACCGAACCGAGCGAGCTCGAGGTGATGGTCGACCGGTTCATCGGCCAGGGCCCGCCCGCGCACGAGGTGTGGCTGCCGCCGTTGGACGAGTCCAACTCGCTCGACACGATGCTGCCGAACCTCAACCCCACCGACGACCGCGGCCTGTCCCCGGTCGGGTTCTTCGGCAACGGTCGGCTGCAGGTGCCGCTGGGCATCGTCGACCGGCCGTTCGAGCAGCGGCGCGACCTGCTGTGGGCCGACTTCTCCGGTGCCGCCGGTCACGCGGTGATCGCCGGTGGTCCGCAGGCCGGCAAGTCGACCATGCTCCGCACGCTGATCATGTCGATGGCGCTCACGCACACGCCCGATGAGGTGCAGTTCTACGCACTCGACCTCGGTGGTGGCACGCTCGCCGGCCTTGCCGATCTGCCGCACGTCGGTGGCGTGGCCGTGGCCCGGCGCGAGCCTGACAAGGCCCGCCGGATCGTGGCCGAGCTGACCACGCTCATGACCGAGCGCGAAGGCCGGTTCGGCGCGCTGGGCATCGACTCGATGACCGAGTTCCGCAACCGCAAGCGCCGCGGCGAGATCCCCGCCGAGCAGGACCCGTTCGGCGACGCGTTCTTGATCGTGGACAACTGGCGTGCGATCCGCGACGACTTCGACGAACTCGAGGCGTCGATCACGCGGCTGGCCCAGCAGGGTCTGTCATACGGCATCCACGTGGTCATCTCCGCCAACCGGTGGGCCGACCTGCGCCCGGCGATCAAGGACATGCTGGGCACCCGGTTCGAGCTGCGCCTCGGTGACCCGACCGAGTCGGACATCGACCGCCGCATCGCGGTCAACATCCCGGCCGGGCGTCCCGGCCGTGGTCTGACCCGCGACAAGCTGCACATGCTCACGGGACTGCCGCGCATCGACGGCTCCAGCGACGCCGAGTCGCTGGCCGCGGGTGTGGCCGACGCCGTCGCGAAGATCCGCGGCGCCTGGCGTGGCCGCACCGCACCGCAGGTCCGCCTGCTGCCCGAGATGATCACCTACGAAGAAGTCCTCAAGATCGACGCCAACCGCAACACGAAGCTGGTGCCCTTCGGCGTCAACGAGGACAACCTTGCTCCGGTCTACCTCGACTTCGACGCCGAGCCGCA
Organism: Amycolatopsis sp. NPDC051372; assembly: GCF_040682095.1. NCBI lineage: Bacteria > Bacillati > Actinomycetota > Actinomycetes > Pseudonocardiales > Pseudonocardiaceae > Amycolatopsis > Amycolatopsis sp. NPDC051372. Next base: position 69,743 of record NZ_JBFBAF010000025.1, on the reverse strand, counting down.
CTTCTTCGCGTTCGCCGACGGCGAGTCGGGCAAGACGAACCTGCTGCGCCAGATCGGCCGCGGGATCGCCGAGCGGTACTCGCCGCAGGAGGGCGTGATCCTCCTGGTCGACTACCGGCGCACAATGCTCGGCTTCCTCGAGGGCGACTCGCTGCTCGGGTACGCCGTGTCGTCGAACCAGCTGGACAGCATGGTCAAGGACGTGCACGGGTCGATGACCCGGCGCCTGCCGGGCCCGGACGTCACGCAGGACCAGCTGCGCAACCGGTCGTGGTGGACCGGGCCGGAGCTGTTCATCCTGGTCGACGACTACGACCTGGTGGCCACGCAGACGTCCAACCCGCTCAAGCCGCTGGCCGACTTCCTTGCCCAGGCGAAGGACGTCGGCCTGCACCTGATCATCGTGCGCCGCACCGGTGGTGCGTCGAGGGCCTCCTACGACCCGGTCATCGGCAAGCTCAAGGAGATCGCGGCGCCGGGCATGGTCATGAACGGCTCGAAGGACGAGGGCGTGCTGATCGGCAACATCCGGCCCGCCGCGATGCCGCCGGGCCGGGGCGTGATGCTCAGCCGCAAGAACGGCCGGCAGCTCGTGCAGGTGTCGTGGATCCAGCCCGACTGATTTCGGTGGCCGGCCGCGGCGTGCGCGGCCGGTGCCCGGGCGACGGCAGGAGTGACGGGTGACGGTGCGGGTCGCGGTGGACTTCGGGACCACCAGCACCTGCGTCGTCGCCTCCGTCAACGGCCGCGAGCCGCAGGTCGTGGTGATCGACGGCCAGCCGTTGATGTCGTCGGCGGTCTTCGCGGCCGCCGACGGCACGCTGTTCGTCGGCCAGGAGGCCGAGCGGCAGGCGGCCGTCGACCCGTCGCGCTACGAACCGAACCCGAAGCGGCGCATCGACGAGGGTGACCTGCTGCTCGGCGACTCCGTGCTGCGGGTCACCGACGTCGTCCACGCCGTGCTCGGCCGGGCGGTGGCCGAGGCGCGCCGCATCGCGGGCGACGCCGAGGTCGACCTCCTCGTGCTCACGCATCCCGCAGACTGGGGTGCGATCCGCACCCGGCTGCTGCGGCAGGCCGCGGGCGGGCTGGCGCGCGAGGTCGCGCTGGTGCCCGAACCGGTGGCCGCGGCCGTGTACCACGCGGCCACCTTCGCGCCCGTCGCGCAGCCGGACGGGCGGACCGTGGAGTTCAGCGGCCGCCCCGGCGAAGCGCTCGCGGTGCTCGATCTCGGGGCCGGCACGGTCGACGTCAGCGTCGTGAGGCGGCTGCCCGAGGCCGGGCGTGGGCCGGGCGCTCGTGGCGGCTTCCAGGTACTCGCGACCCGTGGCGACCCGAGCTTCGGTGGTGCCGACATCGACCAGGCCCTGCTGGAGCACATCGGCTCGCTCGTGTCGGGCGCCGATCCGGACGCGTGGCAGCAGCTGGTCACGGGCCGCGAGCTCGCCGACCGGCGCCGTCGCCGCGTGCTGCGCCAGGACGTGCGCGGTGCGAAGGAGACGCTGTCGCGCCACACGTACACCGACGTGCCGATGCCGCCGCCGTTCGCCGACGCGCACGTGACGCGCGAGGACCTCGAGAAGCTCATCGCGGCGCCGCTCGGGCGCACGGTGGAGCTGACCAGCGCGGCGATCGCCGACGCCGGGCTGCGGCCCAAGCAGCTCACCGCGATCTTCCTCGTCGGCGGTTCGAGCCGGATCCCGATGATCTCCCGCCTGGTCCACGAGCGCACCGGCGTGGTGCCCACGAGCCTCGACCAGCCGGAGACGGTGGTGGCGCGCGGCGCGCTGCGGGCGGTGCTCGTGGACCCCGACCGCACGGGCGCGCTGCCCGGCGCTTCGGTGGGGCGCCGGGCCGGTGCGCCCGGCGGCGTTCCGGCGGCCGAGCAGCGCACCGAAGTCGTGCGCCCCGGCGGCGAGCTGCCGAGCGCGCAGGCCGACGGTGACGGCCGCACCGAGCTGTTGTCGCGGCCGGCTGCGCCACGGGTTCAGCCGAGGCCCCAGTCCGTGCCTCAGTCAGGGTCGCCGGTTCCGGTCGTCCGGCCGACGCCGGGCCGAGGTTTCGCCGGACCTGCGCCAGGTGGGCCGCGTCCCGCTCAGCCGGGTGGTCCAGGCCGCCCGCCGGGACAGCCGTGGCCGCCGGAGAGCGGCGGCACCGGCAAGAGCGCCGGCCGGAAGCGGCTGTGGGGGATCGGCGCGGTCGTGGCGGTGGTCGTGGTCGTCGCCGCGGTGGTGCTGTTCGTGGTGAACCAGGGCAGCGGTGACGACCCGGCGGGGCTGCCGGGCAAGACGTTCGTCCAGTACGACTTCAGCGTCAGCGCGCCCCAGGACTGGGTCCAGACCTCCGACCAGGTCGCCGATCGCCAGGTGATCCTGCACCCGCAGGACGCGTCGGCCGGCAACGACCTCGTGGTCGCCCAGGAGTTCGTGATGGACTACGACGCGACCGTCGACCGCGCGCAGCTCGTGAACTCTTTGCAAGCGCAGGCGGCCAGGGACCCGAACTACAGCGCCTTCGATCCGAACCTGACGTACGGTGGCCGCACCGTGATCGGGTACCACCAGCGCAAGAGCGACCAGCTCACCGTGAGCTGGTACGTGGTGGTGCAGGGGAAGATCCGGGTGCACGTGGGGTGCCAGTACGAAGCCCCCGCGTTGCGGCAACGCGTCGACACGGCCTGCGAGCAGATCGTGTCGACGCTGAAGATCACCAGCTGAAGGAGTGCCCGTGCCGTCGGAACCCGAGTCCGCCGCGGCGGCTTTCACGCGAGCGGGGCAGGACGCGGTCACGCACGCGCGCCGGGTCGCCGGCACCGCGCTCGCCCGCAACGTCCGCCACCGCGAGGACAACCGGGAACTGATGAAGGCCTACGCCCGCCACCGGCTCGCGGGCGGCGGCGCCGTCGAACCGACTCCGCGGGTGCTGCGCGGTGCCGCCGCCCGGTTCCGCGCGGCGTGCGGCCTGCCGATGCCGCACCTGCCGACGGAGGCCGAATTGGTCCGGTCCGAGCCCGAAGTTCCCTCGCCGGCCGCACGAACGAGTGATGACGAAGAGGACTTTTCGCAGTTGCGAATCATGAGCCGGGAACCGTGAAACTGGTTCATTCCGGCTGTGCGTGTGCTAATTGCCCAGTAGGCCAAGGGTTTTGCGACTTTTCCCGGCGGCGTCGCGCTCGGCTCGGCGGCGTCGGTTCCCCCGAGTGGCGTTCACGCAAGCAACTACTTGGGAAATCTCGCACCAAGGGTGAACCGAACCTGGCACTGTCTTCGTCGTAGGGGTGTACGGCGGAAACAGGACGCCGGTACGCACGACCAATGAGATGAAGGGGGTAGTTCCCATGGCGGCTGGCGGCTTTGAAGGAACTCCGGAAGAGTTCACCAACGCTGAGAACCAGGTCACCGATGTTCGCGTCGCGATGGACCAGCGGCTCTCCACGCTGCAGGGCGAGATCGAAGCCACCCGCGCGGGCTGGGACGGCGAAGCGGCTCAGGCGTTCAACAACGTCATGCAGCGCTTCGACGAGTCGGGCAAGAAGCTGAACCAGTCGCTCCAGCGCATTGCGGACCTGCTGCAGGAAGCCGGCTCCAAGTACCAGCGCACTGAAGCCGAGCAGAACGAAATCGTGAGCAGCTTCAACAAGGGCTTCGGCGTCCTCGGCTGAGTCGAGCGTCAACGTTCAGTTCATCCATTCCACACCCCGACTTTGACAGGAGTACGACATGGCACGCATCCTCGTTGACCCGGCCACGATCCACCGGGCGGCTGACGACTGCAACTCGACCACCAAGGACCTGAAGTCCTCGTTCGACCGGCTCAAGGAAGACCTGAGCAAGCTCACGAACACCTGGACCGGTGCGGCCAAGGACAACTACCTGAAGGCCCAGGCCGACTGGGACAACAGCTTCAACGACCTCACCCAGCTGCTGGCGCAGATCGCCATCGCGCTGCCCGAGATCGCCGACGGTTACACCAAGACCGACAAGGACGTCGAGAACCTCTTCTGATTCTCGGGTTCTGACGAAACCACGGCGGGCTCCGCACTTCGGTGCGGGCCCGCCGTTTTCGTTGTGGCGCAATCGTGTGCGGGGCAAGTTTTCGTGTGTGGGAAAGGCGATTCGCCGCGTCCGGTGTGGACTGGCGCGTCCCCGGGCACTCAGTGCGGCGCGCCGATCTCGTACTCGGGCTTGTCGTTGAGCACCCGCACAGTGACCTTGCGCGGCTGCCCACCGAGCTGCAGCGTGCAGTCGAAGGTGGTGCCGTTCTGCGTGGACTCACCCGAAGGGCAGGCCACGTTCTTCACGTCGGGTTCGCCGTAGTTCTCGGCGAGCACGCGGGAAACGCCGTCCTGCAACGACTTCTGGTCGAGCGTGTCCCCTTGGAACGCGCCAAGCAGCCACGCCGCGCCGCCGCCGATGATCACCACGGCCACGGCCGCGCCGGCGATCACCCACGGCCGCTTCGAGCGCGGGGCCTTCTTCACGGCTTCGGCGGAGAACGCGCCGAGTCCGCCGTACGTCGTCGGCTGGAACCCGCCGCCGAACGCCGCGCCCGGCTGCTGCGGCGGCACGCCCGGCACCTGCTGCGCCTGCTGTCCGGTGGCGTAGGGCTGCTGCTGCAGTCCGCTCGCCGGGTTCGCGTACGGCTGCGGACCATTCGCCGCATACTGCTGCGGGGCGACACCGGGGTACGACTGCGCTCCCGGGTTCACGTACTGCTGGGGATTGGCGTACGGCTGCCCGCCGGTGTTGGGGTACTGCGCCGGCGTTCCCTGCGACCACGGGTTTTGCTGCTGCGGCGGGTTTTGCGGCTGCTGCCACGCACCCTGCTGAGCGCCACCTTGCTGCGTCGGGCCCTGCTGCCACTGGCCGGCGTACTGGGCTTCCTGCGCACCAGGGCCGCCGGCTGCGGGCGCCGCGGGGGGTTGCCACCACTGCTGTGGTTGCCGGTGCTGCTCGGGCGGCTGGGTCATCGGAGGTCACCTCGGGTGCTCATCAGTTGCCCTGCAGCTGGGCGAGCCGGTTGTAGAAATCCTGCTTCGCGGCGTCGTCCGGCAGCGCGGTGATCTGGCTCGCGTCCGGCAGCTTCGGCAGGTCCTGCACGGTCGCCTCGCCGGTGAAGCGGAAGTCGTAGTTGAGCTCGATGTTGTGGCCGTCGCCGGAGAACTTGGCGGCCATCACGAACTCGGCGAGCGAACCGTCCGGCTTGAGCTTGATCGTGGTGGGGATCACGGACTTGTTCAGCTGCGGCCCCACCTCCTTGAGCAGCGAGTCGGGCAGCAGCTCCACGCGTTTGTCGAGGAACTGCGAGAAGGGGACGTTCACGGTCAGCTCCGCCGAGCCGTCGGCCGAGCTCTTCGCGCCGCGTACGGCCTTCTTGTCGGCGTTGTACGAGTCGTCTACGGCGTTGGCCATCTTGCAGGCCGTGAGCACGCCACCCCACGCGCACGGCTGGATCAGCCCGGCCTCGGGCTTCGGCATCGACACCCACGCCGTCGGCTCGAGCGACTTGTACGTGGGGCCGAGGTAGACGTACTCGAGCGTCCCGTCGGCGGGGGTGAACGTGTCGATGATCTCGTCGGGGTTCTTCTGCGACCGGTTGTGGACCACGCGGCTCTCGGGGCTGCCGGTGCGGGCCGAGGTGATCACGCTGTGGATCCACTTGTCGTCGAACTTGAAGTAGGCGTCGGCGGAGTTGGTGACGTCGCGCGCGTCGAGGATGGAGTTCTCGAGCTTCGACATCGCCTTCTCGAACTTGGCGCCGACGTAGGCCGAGGCCTGGTCGCCGTTGGGCAGCGCGGTGCCGGCGCGGGCCTGCCCGCACGCGGTCGCGAGCACCAGCACGGCGCCCAGGGCGAGCGCCGCTTGGCGTGCCCGTTTCGTCATCGCTTTCCCCCGGGGGTGTTCGGCTGTCCGCGCGGATCGTCTCATCTTGACGGGTCACGCGGGCCCGCGTGGGTGGTTCGGTGACGTCGGCCGGTAGAATCATCGGTGCGGTCCGAGGTGCCCGGTTTCGGGGGTCTCGACCGGCGGGCACCCCCCGCTGCACGGGTCACGTAAGCAGAGGCGTATCTTCATATGTCGTTGTGCGTTGCGGCGCGTCAGCGCTAGGCCCGCACAGAACCCACACGCAATGTTGACGACGAGGTAGACCCTTGCCCACGTACAGCCCCAAGCCCGGCGACGTCACTCGTGCCTGGCACGTGATCGACGCCGAGGATGTCGTGCTCGGCCGGCTCGCGACCGAGGTCGCCACGCTGCTGCGCGGCAAGCACAAGCCGACTTATGCCCCGCACGTGGACACCGGCGACTTCGTCGTCATCGTCAACGCCGAGAAGGTCGCGCTCACTGGTAACAAGCGCGACCAGAAGTTCGCGTATCGCCACAGTGGCTACCCCGGTGGTCTGCGCAAGCGTTCCTTCGGCGAGCTGCTCGACACCAAGCCCGAGCACCTTGTCGAAAAGGTCGTGAAGGGCATGCTGCCGAAGAACAAGCTCGGCCGCGCCATGGCCAAGAAGCTGAAGGTGTACGCCGGCCCGCAGCACCCGCACGCCGCGCAGCAGCCGCAGGCGCGCGAGATCACCAAGATCGCGCAGGTCGCGCAGTGAGTGAGGAACAGTCTGTGACCAGCACCGAGACCGAGGCCGTCGAGGCCGTTGTGGCCACGTCGGAGACCCCCGCGGTCGGCGACGCTGTCGCGACCAGCGAGACGCCCGCCGCCCCGCGCCCGTCGCGTGCCGCGGGTGGCAACGCCCAGACCGTCGGCCGTCGCAAGGAGGCCGTGGTCCGCGTCCGCGTCGTCCCCGGTACCGGTGAGTTCAAGCTCAACGGCCGCACCCTCGCGGAGTACTTCCCGAACAAGGTGCACCAGCAGCTCATCCGTGAGCCCCTGGTCACGGTCGACAAGCCGGACTCGTTCGACATCTTCGCCAACCTCCACGGCGGCGGCATCTCGGGCCAGGCCGGCGCTCTGCGCCTCGCCATCGCCCGCGCCCTGGTCGAGGTCGACGCCGACGACCGCCCGGCCCTCAAGAAGGCCGGCTTCCTGACTCGTGACGCGCGCGCCACGGAGCGGAAGAAGTACGGCCTCAAGAAGGCCCGTAAGGCTCCGCAGTACTCGAAGCGCTGATGGCGTAGGTGGTCGTGGGGGAGTCTGCGGCTTCGTTCGCAGGTGAGCCATGCTCACGCCTGGCGGCGCTTCGCCGGGGCTCTCTCCACGATCACATCGGGGGTCGAACCCCCAAACCCCCGCCAGGGGGCAAGCCCCCTGGACCCCCAGTGGGTCGCGCTGGCTTGGTGCGTTGCCGGCCGCGCGGGGTCTGAAGTGCTTGGCCTCGTGAGAGGCAACCTCGGGAGCGCCCATCCGTCCACCGGATGGGCGCTCTCGTGCTTTCCGCAGTGGTCACGAATGCTGTCTGAACGTGTTCTCTGGGACCTCATGCGTCCCATCTGCCCCACAGTGATGCATTTCGCGCGCGGTCCGCGACATTCCTGGGGTGGGGGCAGGGCCCGGCCGGGTCGCAGCCGCCGCTAGGTTGTCGTGGTCGATTTGGACCTAGGAGGTCGTGGAGATGGCCCGACTGTTCGGCACCGACGGGGTACGAGGCGTGGCCAACGCCGAGCTGACCCCCGAGCTGGCGCTTTCGCTCGCGGCCAGCGCCGCGCGTGTGCTCGCCGCGCACGACCGTTCGCACCGCCCGGTGGCCGTGGTCGGCCGCGACCCGCGCGCCAGCGGCGAGATGCTGGAGGCCGCCGTGGTGGCGGGACTCGCGTCGGCCGGCGCTGACGTGCTGCGTCTCGGCGTGCTGCCGACGCCCGCCGTCGCGTACCTCGTGGGCGCGCTGGAGGCCGATCTCGGCGTGATGATCTCGGCTTCGCACAACCCCATGCCGGACAACGGCATCAAGCTCTTCGCCGCGGGCGGGCACAAGCTCCCCGACAGCATCGAGGACGAGATCGAGGCCGGCCTCGGCGGCGCCGACGTCGTCCGCCCGACGGGCTCGGGCGTCGGCCGCGTGTCCGACGTCTCCGACGCGCTCGACCTGTACGTCGACCACCTGGTCTCGGCCACGCCGCACCCCCTCGACGGCCTGAAGGTCGTGGTGGACTGCGCCAACGGCGCGTCCGCCGTCGCCGCCCCCGAGGCCTACCGCCGCGCCGGCGCCGAGGTTGTCGCCCTCCACGCGGAGCCCGACGGCATCAACATCAACGAGCACTGCGGTTCGAACCACCCCGACCTGCTCCGCGCCGCCGTCGTCGAGCACGGCGCCGACCTGGGCATCGCCCACGACGGCGACGCCGACCGCTGCGTCGCCGTGGACGCCTCGGGCGAGCTCGTGGACGGCGACCAGATCATGGCCGTGCTGGCCCTCGCGCTGGCCGAGGACGGCGAGCTGGTGAAGGACACGCTCGTCGCCACCGTGATGAGCAACCTGGGCCTGCACCTCGCGATGAAGGCCCACGGCATCACGGTCATCACCACGTCCGTCGGCGACCGCTACGTGCTCGAAGAGCTCCGCGCCTCCGGCCTCGCCCTCGGCGGCGAACAGTCGGGCCACGTGGTCCTCCCCGCCCACGCCACCACCGGCGACGGCCTGCTGACCGCCCTGCGCCTCATGTCCCGCATGGCCGCCACCGGCAAGAAGCTCGCCGAGCTGGCGTCCGTGATGAACCGCCTGCCCCAGGTCCTCGTGAACGTCCCCGTCGCGGACAAGGCAGCCGTCGCGGGCTCCTCCGAAGTCCGCGACGCCGTCGGCGAGGTCGAAGCCGAACTCGGCGAAGAGGGCCGCGTCCTCCTGCGCCCCTCGGGCACCGAACAGCTCGTCCGCGTCATGGTCGAGGCCCCGGCCCACTCCACGGCCCAAGCGGCGGCGGACCGGCTGGCCGGTGTGGTGTCCGCGGTCTCCTGATCGTCCCGGATCGCCGAATCGCTGCGCCCGTCGTCACAGCCCGGGTACATTCCGTGTGCGAGTGCGATGGCACCGGGGGCGGGTTCCGTGCGTCCTAGAGTGCTGGAACACAGGTGCTCTAGGGAGGGCGAGTGATGGCGGGCGGCCACAAGGTCGATACTGAGGCGCTGACGAGGGCCGCGAAAGCCGTGAGCGAAATGCCGCGGAACACGCTGCAACAACCTCTCGCGGCGGTCAAGGACGTGCAGATCGTGGCCGCCGACTTCGGTGAAGCGCACGGCACCAACTTCAGTCCGTACCACTCGGGTGTCCTCCGGTTGGCTGGAATGGCCGACGCCTATCTGAAGGCCTCCGATGCCTTCGCCCAGAAGCTCAACTCGGCGGGCGGCCACTACCAGGTCAATGAGGACGCTTCCGGCTCCGCGGTGAAGGCGGCGGGCAAGTGAGCGCCGGCGAGGGCGACGACGTTCCGTCCCGCCAGGAAGTCGAGCAGATCCTCTACGACCACGATCTCGGGAAAACCCAGGCGGGCTCGGATCTGGCCTGGAAATACCTCACCTACCTCGACGGTGCCGATCCCACCAAATACGGGTTCAAGGACCAGCACGAGTTCGAGCAGTGGCGCGACCGGATCAAGCGGGACATGGGGTTGTCCGCCGATCCGCCGTCGGACGTCAACACGCACCACAGCAACAGCGACGTCTACAAGGCCTATTCGCAGGCGAAGGGCGACTACGACAAGAACCAGTCGGACGCGCGGGCGGCGGACAAGAAGGCCGCCGACGACGCCAAGGGCAAGCTCGACGCCCAAGCCGCGAAGGCTTCGCCGACGAACGCCGGCGCAAACACCTCCGACGAGATCCTCGAACTGGGCCTGCCCGGGATGAAGACATTCGACATCTGGGTGCCGCTGTTCAACCGCGCCGTCGCAGTGGTCGGGACCTACCAGCCCGCCGGCAAGGACGACCTCTACAAGCTCTACAACGAGCAGCGGAAGATCCCGTTCACGAAGTTCATGACGGGTGCCGACGAGTTCACGGCCTTGAGCGGGGCCGTGGTCAACGCCTCGACGGACGTCGAGGGCCAGCTGTCGACCAACCTCGCGGACTGGCACGGCAGCGCGGCCGACTCAGCGGGTAACTTCCGCAAGAACTACACGGCCGACGCGAAGATCGTGTCCGATTCCGCCACGCACGCGGCCGAAGCGATGAAGTCGGCCTGCGGGTCGGTCGGCAAGGCCTGCCGCGACAAGGCGAACTGGATGATCAAGTACCGGGTGGAGTCGCTCGGCCAGGTCACCGCACAGGACCTCGACCGGATCATCCGGATCGCCGAGCTGCGCAGCAACGCCAGCCAGGACGACTTCAAGCACTGCGCGAAGTTCCTGGACCAGGAATCGCAGCGGATGATCGACGACGACTCGTGCGACCTCAACGACGACACGATCAACCACATCGTCGACCAGTGCAACATCTACCTGAAGGACAACTTCGGGAAGTTCTTCGACGGGTACATCCGCGATTTCAAGACGATGTGCACCAACACGCACACCGCGGTCGACGGTGCCTGGCGCGCGCTCACCGACTTCTTCGCGCAGCTGCCGCAGGATCCGTTCTCGAACGTCGACCAGGCCGCGCCGCCGGACCCGGGCAGCACCCAGCCGTCCAGCAGCAGTGGCGGCGGTGGTGGCGGAGACAACGGTGGCGGCGGGATGCCCTCGGCCGGTGGCGGCGGTGGGACGCCGGCGATGCCGAAGGTCGACCTGCCGAAGACGCCGGACGCGACCGACCCGGCCCTCAACCCGGTCACGCACCAGCCGCTCGAGACCGACCCCGCCACGGGCAAGCCGTACCCGATCGACCCGCGCACCGGCGAGGCGATCAAGACGGCCGAGCCCGAGACGATGACCGTCGAGCAGGGCGACCACAAGATCGCGATGACCGAGCCGGACTCCGACGGCCGCATGGGCATCACCGTCGACCACGGCACCGGGCACCCCAAGCAGTACAACCTGGACTTCGACGATCCGAAGGACGGTGCTGCCGCGGTTCCCGGGCAGCCGGGCCAGCCGGGCCAGCCGGGTCAGCTCGGTCAGCCGGGTCAACCGGTCCACTCAGGTCAGCCCGTCCAGCCGGGTCTTCCCGGCCAGCCCGGTCCGCCTGGCCAAACCACTCCCGGCTTCGGCCCCCAGGGTCACGATGGCGCTCAGCTCACCGACGCGTCCGGCAAGACCTACGAGCCAGGCCCGGACGGCAAGATCCACATCGAGGACGGCGGCCTCAAGATCACCGCGGAACAGCCGTCGGGGCCGGACGGGCCGACCGTGGTGACCGTCGACGACGGCAGCGGCGAGCCCGTCAAGTACACCCTCGGCGACGATGACAAGCCGGACGCGCTCGTGGGTGCCGACCCGACGGGCACCGCTGCGCCGGGCACCACGGCGCAGCACGGGCTGCCGGATGTGCCGGGCGCCTCCCACTCGGGCGACCTGGGCGGCCCGCAGGACGGGGCGGGCCACTCGGCCGGCACCGGCGGTGGGCTCGGCGGCCAGGACTCGCCGGCGCCCTCGAACGGGCAGGAAGCCGTCCCGCTCCACGCGGCGGACGGCGGCCCGCAGCACGCCGCGGACGTTCCGCAGCCGGCCGGCTTCACCGCCGACGCGGCGAGCCACACCGGGCAGGACGGACCCGCGGCGGTCGACGACTCGACCACCGCTCAGTCGCTGACCAACCCGCTCGACAGTCACAGCGGTTTCGAGGCCCCGGACGACTCGCTCGGGACGAGCCCGGACGCGAGCGCGCCCCTGGGCGGTGGCGCGGCCGACCCGTCGACGTCGCCGCTCGGCGCCGCGCCGACCATGGGCGACCACCCGGGCCAGCAGTCCTCCTCGATGGGGATGATGGGCGGCGGCATGATGGGCGGCGCGGGCGGAGGCGGCCAGGACCAGGAGCGGTCTTCGAGCGCGTACCGAGTCGACCGCGGGCTGTTCGAATCGACGAAGTCCGGCAACCGCATCAGCGGTTCGCTCGACGATGACCCCGTGATGGGCCGCTAGCTGGAGTCGGGAAGGGGAGTCCGATGAGTTCGCAGGACGCGCTGGCCGCGATGCGTGCCAAGCTCGCGACGTTGGAGGCCGAGAACAGCGCCCGGTCGGCCTTACTCGACCGCAACCGCGCCGAGGCGGTGGTTGAGAGCAAGGAGAAGCTCGAGAAGCAGGGCAAGATCCAGGGCGAGGTGTTCGTCCGGCTGCAGGAGCGCAACCGTCGCGCGAACGCGGCCGGCGGCTGGGCGACGGAGAAAACCGTCGGGAACCGGGCCGACGACGAGAACGACTACGGGTTCGAGGAAGACGAGACCGAGAACGAGCGCCGCGCCGGGTTCCGCACCGCCGACGATCCCGAGGTCCGCTACGGCAGGCGGCCCGCGGCTCCGGCGCCCGCGGAACAGCCGGCCGAGCCGTCCGGGCGGCATCGGCGGGCCGCGCACGCCGTCGACGACGACACCGACTTCGCCGAGACCAACTGGCTCGCGAACTGAGCTCTTTGTCGACGTCGACTCGAGCCTTCTGACTCGCTAGATTTCCGGTGCACGGACAGCGGCACCGGGCGCCGTCGGCGTGCGTCGGAGTGGGTGCGGGTCGGCGGAGTGAGGGGGTGGCCATGCCGGAGGGCAGCCACCGGGCGGACGCGGAGGCGATGCGCGCCGCGAAGGGCGCGCTCGAGGCCGCGGCCGGGCGGGTGTCCGGGGTGGCGTCGCAGGTGGTCGAGGCGGATTTCGGGCGCGGGCACGGCGGGGCGTTTGCCGCGTACCGCAACGGGTTCGCCGCGCTGGGTGACGCCGTCCAGGCTTACGCGGGCGAACTCGCGTCGTTCGGCAGCAGCGTCGAAGTGGCGGCGGGGCGTTACGCGTCCGTCGAGGGCGAGCACGTCGACACCGCGCGGAACACGGCGAGCCGATGACCGGCGCGCTGCGTGGACCCGAGCCCGGTGGCGTCGGGGTGGTGACGTCCGACGAGGTGCTCGCGCTCGCCGCGCCGGCGCTGGATTATTTCGCGCAGTGGGCCACGGTCTGGAACGCGTTCGCGGCCACGAAGATCGATGTGGACAAGGACATCCGGGACAAGTTCCAGGACAGCGCCGGCCTCGACTTCCGCAAGTTCCTCGCCGACGCCGACGCGCTGGCCCACACACGCGACACCCTCGACTCCACCCACACCGACGCGACCACCGCCTCCACCACCCTCTTCCGCGACTGGCAAAGCCCCGCCGCGACGGCCGCTCAGAGTGCGTACAGCCGCCTCCGCCCCGGCGCCTTGCTCGACCACCTCGCCGGCGCCGCCCAGCTCATCCCCGAGACGATGACCCACGTCTTCACGGCTCTGAAGACCAAAGTGGACGAAGCGCTGAAACTCCGCACCGACTCGATCGCGGGCGCGCCTTTTCCGGTGGCGCAACGGGTTGCCGTCGTGGCCCAAGGCGGCGCCGTCTCGAAGGACGAGCTGCTCGACCTCGCCCAGTGGCTCGACTCCACCAGCCCCGGCAACGACCTCCACAACCGCCTACGCGACTGCGACCCCGGCGACAACGACTACGCCACCCGCGCCGCCCGCCAATGGCTCAATGGTCCTTTCGCGACCGAGTTCAGCAGCCGCTACGCCGCGTTCCAGGGTCTGTGCGCGACGGCCACCTCCACCATCGACGGCCTTTTCCGTGTCTTGGCGGGATTTCTGGCTATTCCGGTTGATACGTCTACAGTGGACCCTTCGGTGGGTTCGCCCACTCGCACCCCTGGCCCGCCGACTCCCGCCCTCGGCATTCCCGCGGGCTCACCGACTCGTGCTCGGGGTCTTCCTGCGGACTCACCGACTCCCGCTCTTGGTCCTTCTGTGGGCTCGCCGACTCCCGCTCTTGGTCCTTCCGTGGACTCACCGACCCCCGCCCTTGGTCTCCGCGTGGTCCCGGCCGACTTCGACCCGTCGTCAGGCTCGACCTCGGGCCACCTGAACGTCCCAGACGACAGCACCACGGCCTCGGCCTCCCTCTCCGACCTCGGCGCCCACATCGTCGACCCGCCCCAGGACCAGCACCCCTCCGCGGAACTGGGCACGGCCCCCGGCGGCGACGTCACCTTCGACCCCCTCGGCCCCGGCCCCGACTCCCTCCCGGACGGCATGAACGGCTTCGGCGCCCTGCCCCTCCCCGGCCCGAGCGGCCTCGGCACCGCCCCCGGCGACCAAACACGCACGGCCGCCCGCCTCGGCACGGACGTCTTCGACACCCGCGGCTCGGCCGGCCGCATCAGCGGCTCCCTCGACGAGGGGCCCGGCGTTGACCGCCGCTGACCCGCCCGCCCCACGTCGGCCCTCGACCACCGTCGGCCAGCCTGGATCGCGGATTTCGAGCATGGCGGGCCAGCCTGGATCGCGGATTTCGAGCATGGCCGGCCAGCCTGGATCGCGGATCTCGAGCATGGCCGGCCAGCCTGGATCGCGGATCTCGAGCATGGCCGGCCAGCCTGGACGTCGGCCCTCGACCACCGCCGACCAGCCTGGACTGTGGATCTCGAGCATGGCCGACCAGCCTGGGCCGCGGATCTCGAGCATGGCCGACCAGCCCGGACGGCGGAGCTCGCGCACCGCCGCCCGGCCCGCCTCACGCCGCACGACCGCTGGCGCCCAGCCGGCCGAATACCGGGGGTTGACCGCCGCCTACCGACTGCCCGGCCGGATCCCGACCCCTCCCGGCCGGCACGCTTTGACCGCTGCCCAGCAGCTCACGGGACGGCGGAACCGACCTTGACCGCCGCGGACCGACTCGCCGCCGCCCGCGCGGCCCAGAACGCCGCCACCCGCGAACACCAGGAACAACGAGCCCTCCGCGACCGCCAGGTCACCTCGGCCACGTCCGCCGCCACCGAGTCCCTCCACCGCGACGCCGCCACCCACGGCCGCTACCTCACCCGCGCCCAGGACCTCCAGCGCCGCCACCGCGAAGCCGGCGGATGGCTCACCGAGAAAGCCATGACCGACCGCACGCACACCATCGACCTCACCCCACCCGCCGACCCACAGCCCGACGAGCCCACCCCGCCGACCCCGGGCCACCCCACCCGCCCCGGCCGCTTCGACGACCAAGACTTCTCGAACAACACCTGGATGGTCGACTGACCCCATCCGGTCGCCGCGTGAAGGCGTGAAGGGTCCCTTCAGGCCTGCTCGTGCCACGCAACCCGCCCCTGCGAGACCCCGCAGCCCTCAGTTGGCGTGATGAATGTCCCCTTCACGCGGCCACATGTTCGCGACCGGCCCCTTCGCGACGGGAAGAGACAGCGCGACCCACCCTGGCCCGCACCGGCCCGATCAACGACAACCAACCGTCGACCCGGCGCCGATCCACTCAACACCGCGGCGAGCGCGCGGCGGGTCCCTTCGTGCGGCGGCGGGGCGCGAGAGGTCCCTTCGCGCACGTTCTACCTCGCCAAGCGAGCCCGTGACGCGCACCCCGTGAGCCGATGACGGTTCCGTTCGTGCGGCGGCGGAGGGCCGCGAGGTCCCATCGCGCGCGGCCAACATCGGCACCCAGCCCACGAGTAGCCCGGCCAGCCGCGCCGAAAGCGATGACGGTCCCTTCGTGGGGCGGCGGAGCGGCGAGCCGCGAGGTCCCATCGCGCGCGGCCAACATCGGCACCCAGCCCAGGAGTAGCCCGGCCAGCCGCGCCGAAAGCGATGACGGTCCCTTCGTGGGGCGGCGGAGCGGCGAACGGTCCCTTCGCGCTCAGGCAAATCGTGCCAAACCGAGCGCAGCCCTCACCCACATCCGAAGCGATGAAGGTCCCGTCTCACGGTGGCAGAGTGGCGAAAGGTCCATCCGCACCCAGAGCGAAGCGCCGCCAAGCCAGACCCAGCCCAGCTCTTACTCGCCGGCAGAAGCGATGAAAGTCCCCTTCACCCCAACCCCGGTCACCGCCCGTCAGGCAGCCGGCTCTTCCGTCAGCTCGATCGGCGCCCGCTTCACATCCGCGTCCAGCAGCGGCAGATACCGATCCGTACCCGTCAGGTGCGTCAGAAAAAACGCCGTGAACAACGCCCGCGTCAGTTGTTGCGTGCGACGGTTCGGTTTGCCGTGGAGCAGAAGCTGGCTCCAGTGCCGCCCTTCGGTCACGCCGAGGTGCGAGGACTTCCCCAACGTGCGCAGCTGAACAGGCCCAGCCCACGCCGTGGCAATCGCTTCCGCATGGCCCACGGCCGGCGCGACCAGGTCCTCCTCCGCCGCGAGGTGCAGGCCGGGAGCGGTGATGAGCCGGGCGGCGGCCGAGGCGGAGGGGAGGGTCTGGGCGGCAGTGATCGTCGCGACGGCGCGGATGCGCGGGCGCACCGAGTCGTCGGCCGCGGCGGCTTGGGCGGCGGCGAGGACGGCGGACCCGCCGCCGGTGGAGTGGCCGGCGAGGCCGAGCTTGGCGGGGTCGACGCTGATTCCGTCGGGGCCGAGGCGGACGGTGGTCACCACGTCGAGCGTCGTCAGCAGGTCGCTGGCCAGCAGGCGGTACGACGGCAGCGGCCCGCCCTGCGTCGCGGGTGCGGCGGCGACCACGCCCCAGCTCGCGAGGTGGTGCAGCAGGTGCCGGTACCGCGACGCGGGCTGCAGCCACCCGTGCCCGAACGCGATGGCCGGCAGCCCCAGTCCTTGGCGCGGCGTGAACACGACCCCCGGTAGCCCGACCAGGGCCAGGTTGCCGCGCAGGACCTCGTGGGGCCCCGGGTGTGACAGCTCCGCGAGCAGTTGCTTGGGCTTGCTGGCCATGCGCGTGACCTTACTGCCCGCGCCCGGCCCCGGCCCGCCCGCCGCTCCGGGCCAGGTCACGCGCGCTCGTAGTACGCGATGAGCACGCCCTTCGTGGTGGCGACGCTGCGGGTGAGCCTGAACTCGGTCAGCGGCGCCGGGCCTTTGAACAGCCGCGCGCCGACGCCGAGGGTGAGCGGGTGGATGACCAGCGTGTAGCGGTCGACCAGCCCGGCCGCGTGCAGGCTCCGCACGAGCGCCGCGCTGCCGACGATCGCCAGGTCGTTCCCCGGCTCGGCCTTCAGCTCGGCGACGGTCTTCGTCGCGTCGCCGGGCAGGAGGATCGAGTTCTGCCACGCGCCGGCGCTGCCGAGGGTGGTCGAGGCCACGTACTTGGTGGCGGCGTCGAGGTGCGCGGTGAACGGGTTGCCGTCGTCGCGCCCCGCCCACGCGCCGATGAAGTCCTCCCACGTCCGGCGACCGAACAGCATGTCGCCGGGCTGGTTCATACCCCTGGCCATCTCGCGGCCGAGGACCTCGTCCTGGAACCTCGTGCCCCAGCCCCCGTGCGGGAACCCGCCGCGCGTGTCCTCGTCGGGCCGCCCGAGGCCCTGCACGACCCCGTCGAGGGTGACGTTCATGGTGACGCTGAGGGAACGCATGTTTTCTCCTCTCGTTTGCCCTCTACACGAGCGGGAATCGGCTGATTCGACACCCGCCGGCCGCGGAGTTGTCCACAACTCGCCACGCCTGTGGACAACTCGGCTCGCGCGCCGGTTTCGTCGGTGGTGGCCGGTAGAATGGACATGGGCGCGCCCCCCTGGGAGGGCGGGGGCTGTGTGTCGGTCGGCTGCCCCCGGCACAAGAGGTGCGGCGTGCTTGATCCGGAGGCGACGGCCTGCGTGAAAGTTGTCAATCGCGCGCGGTGAACGCTGGTGGAAGGGACTTTCGCGCAGCCGGGAACTTGCGACGGCCCTCGCGAGGGTTGAGCGCGTGGCGTGCGCCGATGGTTAACGCGAAAGGGCTGTTCACTACGGCTTGGCGAGGTGAGGGGACCGTTTACGCCGGGCGCGACACACCACAGGACGCCGTCGCGCAGGTAGCGGGTTGCCAGGGGACCGTTCGCCCCGATCGAATGCTGTTGGGGAAGCCGGCTGCTGAGCCGGCACGGCAAGTGAGATTGGACGGGCGCGATCGGTCGAGCCGAGCGAGCACGCCGCGACCCTCGCCGACGCCCCGGCGCGACGTCTGAGCGATCGACACACCACGACAGCTGATCGCGAAAGCCATCACGACGACCGCCGCCGCAGCACCTCAGTCCGCGCCGCCCGAAGCCGCACAACCCACCCACAAGCCACCCCGAGCCGCCCGAAACCCCCACCCGACGCACCCACCCGAAGCCCCACAACTCACCCCCACCCCAGCTCCCACAAGCCCCAGAACCCCACCGATCAGGGGTCCAAACCAACCCACCCCACTCCACACCGTCACCATCCGATCTCCCCTGGTCAGGTGGGTTGAAAAGCCTCGGGAAGGTACCGGAGTAGGGGACTGGACATCCCTCGTTAGGCTTGTTCGCGTGTGTGGAATCGTGGGATATGTCGGACACCGGCCGGCGCTGGATGTGGTCCTCGGTGGCCTGCGGCGGATGGAGTACCGCGGCTACGACTCGGCCGGGGTGGCGGTGCTCGACGGCGCCGGCGCGCTGAGGGTCGAGCGCAAGGCAGGGCGGCTCGCCAACCTGGAGGCGCAGCTCGACACCGTGGGCAGGGACGGCTTCACCGGCACCGCCGGCATGGGCCACACCCGCTGGGCGACGCACGGCGCGCCCGTGGATCGGAACTCGCACCCGCACCAGGACGCCTCGAAAAAGGTCGCCGTGGTGCACAACGGCATCATCGAGAACTTCGCCGCCCTGCGTGCGGAGCTCGAGGCCGACGGTGTCGAGATGGCGAGCGACACCGACACCGAGACCGCCGCGCACCTGGTGGCCCGGGCGTACAACAGTGGGGAAACCGCCCAAAACTTCGCCGCCAGTGTCGCGGCCGTGTGCCGGCGGCTGGAGGGCGCGTTCACGCTGGTCGTGACGCATGCCGACCAGCCCGACACCATCGTGGCCGCGCGTCGTTCGTCGCCGCTGGTGGTGGGGGTCGGGGAGGGCGAGCACTTCGTCGCGTCCGACGTCGCCGCGTTCATCGAGCACACGCGCGAGGCCGTGGAGCTGGGGCAGGACCAGCTGGTCGTCATCACCCGCGACGGTTACGAGGTCACCGATTTCCACGGCGACGCCGCGCAGGCCAAGCCGTTCACCGTCGACTGGGACCTGTCCGCCGCCGAGAAGGGCGGCCACGAGTACTTCATGCTCAAGGAGATCGACGAGCAGCCCGAAGCCCTCGCCAACACCCTGCGCGGCCACTTCGAGGCCGGCCGCATCATCCTCGACGAGCAGCGCATCTCCGACCAGGACCTGCGTGACGTCGACAAGGTCTTCGTCGTCGCCTGCGGTTCCGCCTACCACTCGGGCCTGGTCGCCAAGTACGCCATCGAGCACTGGACGCGCCTGCCGGTCGAGGTCGAGCTCGCCAGCGAGTTCCGCTACCGCGACCCGGTGCTCGACCGCGACACGCTCGTCGTCGCGGTCTCGCAGTCCGGGGAGACGGCCGACACGCTGGAGGCCGTCCGCCACGCCCGTGAGCAGAAGGCCCGCGTGCTCGCCGTCTGCAACACCAACGGCGCGCAGATCCCGCGTGAGTCCGACGCCGTCCTCTACACGCACGCCGGCCCCGAGATCGGGGTCGCGTCGACGAAGGCGTTCCTCGCGCAGATCGCCGCCAACTACCTCGTGGGCCTGGCGCTCGCGCAGGCACGCGGCACCAAGTACCCCGACGAGGTCGCCCGCGAGTTCGCCGAGCTGGAGGCCATGCCGGCCGCCGTGCAAAAGGTGCTGTCCACTGTGGACCAGGTCAGGGACCTCGGCCGCCGGATCGCCGACTCCAAGGCGGTGCTGTTCCTTGGCCGGCACGTCGGGTTCCCGGTCGCCCTGGAGGGCGCGCTGAAGCTCAAGGAGCTCGCCTACATGCACGCCGAGGGCTTCGCCGCCGGCGAGCTCAAGCACGGTCCGATCGCGCTGGTTGAGGAAGGCCTGCCGATCGTCGTGGTCATGCCCTCGCCCAAGGGCCGCGCGGTGTTGCACTCGAAGCTGGTGTCGAACATCAGCGAGATCCAGGCCCGCGGCGCCCGCACCATTGTGATCGCCGAGGAGGGCGACGAGGCGGTGCGGCCGTTCGCCGACGAGCTGATCGAGATCCCCGCCGTGCCGACGCTGCTGCAGCCGCTGGTGTCCACCGTGCCGCTGCAGGTGCTGGCCGCGGAGATCGCCCGCGCCCGCGGGTACGACGTCGACAAGCCGCGTAACCTGGCGAAGTCCGTGACTGTCGAGTAAGCGGGGGGCCCGCCGTGCAGGGAATCTGGACCACGGAACGGATTCGCGAGGCGGAGGGCAAGCTGTTCGCCGTCACGCCCGACGGTGAGCTGATGCGCCGGGCGTCGTTCGGCCTGGCCACACACCTCGCGGGGTTCCTGACCGAACGCACCGGCGGCGTCGCCGGACGACGGGTCGTGCTGCTCGTCGGGTCCGGCGACAACGGCGGTGACGCGCTGTGGGCCGGGGCCTTCCTGCGTCGCCGCAGCGTGGCCGTCACGGCCGTGCTGCTGAAGCCGGAGAAGGCGCACGCTCGGGGATTGGCGGCGCTCAAGCGAGCCGGCGGCCGCGTGGTGTCCGTCGAGGACAGTCCACAGTGGATCAAGAAAGCCGACGTGGTGGTCGACGGCATCGTCGGCATCTCCGGCAAGGGTCCGCTCCGGCCAGACGCGAAAGAACTCGTTGACCAGGTTCGGGCCCCCATCGTCGCCGTAGACCTCCCCAGCGGCGTCGACCCCGACACTGGCGCCACCGACGGCCCCCACGTCACCGCGGACCTCACCGTCACCTTCGGTGCCCCCAAACCCGTCCACGCACTGGCGCCCCAGCAGTGCGGCGACGTCGTGCTCGTCGACATCGGCCTGCGCCCCGAGCTCGGCGAACCCGACCTGCGCCGCCTGGAGCTCACCGACCTCGCCGACCTGTGGCCCATCCCCGGCGCGGGCGACGACAAGTACACCCAGGGCGTCGTCGGCATCGCCGCCGGCTCCGCGACCTACCCGGGCGCGGCCGTGCTCGCCTCGGGTTCCGCCGTGCGCGCCACCGCCGGCATGGTCCGCTACGCCGGCCCCGCGGCCGACGTCGTCCGGAGCCGCTGGCCCGAGATCGTCGCGACGGGCTCGGTCACCGACGCCGGCCGCGTGCAGGCCTGGGTCGTCGGCCCGGGTATCGGCACCGGCTCCGAAGGCCGCGACGTGCTGCGCCACATCCTCGGCCAGGGCGTGCCGGTCTGCGCCGACGCGGACGCCACCACGATCATCGCCCAGCACCCCGACGTCCTCGACGCCCGCGACCCCGACACCCCGCTCGTGCTCACGCCCCACGCCGGCGAGTACGAACGCCTCATGGGCACCCGTCCCGGCGCCGACCGGGTCAAGGCCGCTCGCGACGCCGCCAGGAAGTACAACGCCGTCGTCCTCCTCAAGGGCCACTGCACCGTGATCGCCGCGCCGGACGGCCGCGTCGCCGTCAACACCCCGCGCGGCTCCTGGCTCGCGACGGCCGGCTCCGGCGACGTCCTCACCGGCCTCGTCGGGTCGCTGCTCGCCGCCGGCCTCGACCCGTGGCTGGCCGCCGCCGCGGGCGCGCAGGTGCACTCGCTCGCCGGGGCGCTGGCCGCGGACGGCGTGCCGACCTCCGCGTCCGGCTTGGTCGATGCCATCCCCGGTGCCCTCAAGCTCGTCCGCGGCACCACCGGCAACACCGACGTAGAAGTTATCGAGTTACCCGTTAACTAGTGCGACAAAATCTGGTAAGAACGAGGTGTGAGCACTGGCGCCCCCGTTCAGGTGACCCTCAACCGGGTCGACGGTGAGGTGCGCCGTGCCTAGGACCCGACCGTCCGACGCGGCCGTCGAGCAGCGCCGGCAGGACATCCTCGACCACGTCATCGAGCACGGCGAGGCGCGGATCGACGACCTCACCACCCGCTTCGGCGTGAGCCTCATGACGATGCACCGCGACCTCGACGACCTGGCCGACCGCCGTCTCCTGCGCAAGCTGCGCGGCAAGGTCGAGGCCTACCCGGCGCTCACGATGGAGACCGCCAGCCGCTTCACGCTGCACTCCGCCGAGAAGGAAGCACTCGCCGAGGCGGCCGTCAAACACGTCGAACCCGGCCAGACCGTGTTCGTCGACGACTCCACCACGCTGTTCCCCCTGGTCGAGCGCCTCGCCGATATCGACGGCCTCACCGTGATCACCAACTCCCTGCGCGCCGCCAAGCTGCTGGGTGACGGCGTGAACGTCGTCGTCGCCGGCGGCCGGTACCACGCCGAGTACGACTCCTGCTCCGGCCCCGACGTACTGGCGCTGCTGGAGCGCACCCGCGCCGACATCGCGTTCGTGTCAGTCAGCGCCGTCGCCGTCGGCCGGCTCTTCCACCCCGTGCAGGACTACGCCGAGCTCAAGAAGGCCGTGCTGCGCGCCGCGAACCGCAACGTGCTCGTGCTCGACCACTCGAAGTTCGGCCGCACCGCGACCTTCGCGCACGGCGACGTCGGCGACTACGACCTCCTGATCACCAGCGAGATCACCCCGACCGAGGAGATCGAGGCCGCGCTCAATGCCGGCACGGCCGTGGAGACCGTGGAGCACGTCGAGGAGGGGCAGCCCTATGACAGCTGAGCTGGTGGCCGGGATCGACTCGTCGACCCAGTCGACGAAGGTCGTGGTCTGCGACGCGCGCACGGGCGCCGTCGTGCGCACCGGCCGCGCGCCGCACCCCGACGGCACCGAGGTCGACCCCGCGGCCTGGTGGCAGGCGTTCGGCGAGGCCACCGACGGTGTGCTTGACGGCGTGAAAGCCCTCGGCATCGGCGGTCAGCAGCACGGCATGGTCACCGTCGACGAAGCCGGCGAGGTGGTTCGCCCCGCTTTGCTCTGGAACGACACGCGCTCCGCGCAGGCCGCCCAGGACCTCATCGAGGAACTGGGCGGCGCCGGTGTCTGGGCCAAGTCCGTCGGCTCCGTGCCGGTTGCGAGCTTCACCGTCACCAAGCTGCGCTGGCTCGCCGAGCACGAGCCCGCCAACGCCGACCGCGTCGCGCGCGTGCTGTTGCCGCACGACTGGCTCACCTGGCGCTTGCTCGGCAAGCCCGAGCAGGCCGTGACCGACCGCGGCGACGCGTCGGGCACCGGCTACTTCTCGCCGACGGAGAATGCCTACCGCGTGGACGTCCTGGCCCACGCGTTCGGCGGCCGCACGCCTGAGCTGCCGACCGTGCTCGGCCCGGCCGACCGCGCCGGACACACCGCGGGCCACACTGGGTTCGATCTTCCAGACGGCCTGCTCGTCTCCGCCGGCACCGGCGACAACATGGCCGCCGCGCTGGCGCTGGAGCTCACGCCGGGCGACGCCGTGATCTCCCTCGGCACCAGCGGCACCGTCTTCGGGGTGACCGAGACGGGTTCGGCCGACGCGAGCGGCCTGGTCGCCGGGTTCGCCGACGCCACCGGCCGCTTCCTGCCGCTCACCGCCGCCCTCAACGCCGCCCGTGTGCTCACCGCGGGCGCGGCCATGCTCGGCGTCGACCTCGCCGAGTTCGACCGCCTCGCGCTCGCTGCCGAAGTGGGCGCCGGCGGGCTCACGCTCCTCCCGTACCTCGACGGCGAGCGCACCCCGAACCTGCCGGATGCCACGGGCTCGCTCTACGGCCTGACCAGGGAAAACATGACGCCGGAGAACCTGGCCCGCGCCACTGTCGAGGGCATGCTGTGCGGCCTGGCCGCGGGCCTCGACGCCGTGCGCGCGCAGGGCATGGACGTCCGGCGCGTGCTGCTGATCGGCGGCGGCGCGCAGTCGGCGGCCGTGCGGGCCGTGGCGCCGATCGTGCTCGGCGTGCCCGTGGTGATCCCCGAGACGGGCGAGTACGTCGCCCTCGGTGCCGCGCGCCAGGCCGCCTGGGCGCTGGCCGGCACCGCCGAACCACCCGCGTGGGTGGCCGAAGGACCTGGAAACCGGCTCGTGCTGGACGAGCCGGCCGAGGCGCAACGCGCCGCGGGCAAGGAGATCCAGCGACGCCACCTCGAAGCGCGCGAAGCCGCGCACGGGGTTCCCGCGAAATTCGGAGAGGACTGACCGATGGCCACCATCACCTACGACAAGGCGACCCGGCGCTACGCCGGCACCGACCGACCTGCCGTCGACGCACTCGAGCTGGAGATCGCCGACGGCGAGTTCCTCGTGCTGGTCGGCCCGTCGGGTTCGGGCAAGTCGACCGCGCTGCGCATGCTCGCGGGCCTGGAGGACGTCGACGAGGGCTCGATCTGGATCGGCGACCGCGACGTGACGCAGCTGCCGCCGCGTTCGCGCGACATCGCGATGGTGTTCCAGAACTACGCGCTGTACCCGCACATGACCGTCGCGCAGAACATGGGCTTCGCGCTGAAAATCGCGGGCCGTCCGGCGTCGGAGATCAAGCAGAAGGTGCTCGAGGCCGCGAAGCTGCTCGACATCGAGGATTACCTCGACCGCAAGCCGAAGGCCCTCTCCGGTGGCCAGCGCCAGCGCGTCGCGATGGGCCGCGCGATCGTGCGTGAGCCGCAGGTGTTCCTCATGGACGAGCCGCTGTCCAACCTGGACGCGAAGCTGCGTGTGTCCACGCGTACGCAGATCGCCGCGCTGCAGCGCCGCCTGGGCGTCACCACCGTGTACGTGACGCACGACCAGGTCGAGGCCATGACGATGGGCGACCGCGTGGCCGTGCTGTCCGACGGTCTGCTGCAGCAGTGCGACACCCCGCGCGCGCTCTACGACCACCCGGCCAACGTGTTCGTCGCCGGCTTCATCGGCTCGCCCGCCATGAACCTCGTCTCGGCGAAGCTCACCGCCGACGGCGCCGAGATCGGTGGCGCGAGCGTCCCGCTGGCGGCGTCGATCCGCTCGGCCGCCGACGGCGACACCGTGACCTTGGGCTTCCGTCCCGAGTCGCTCGAAGCCACCACCGACACCAACGGAACGCTGCCCATCAAGGTGGACCTGGTCGAGGAGCTGGGTTCCGACGCGTTCGTCTACGGCAAGCTCGCCGGCGGCGCGGGTGACCTGGCCGCCGAGGGCGCGTCGAAGAACGTCGTCGTGCGCGTGGACCCGCGCCAGACCCCGTCGATGGGCGACACGCTGCACCTGCGGATCCGTCCCGACGAGCTGCACGTGTTCTCGGGTACCAGCGGGCTCCGCCTGCCCTGACGCACAGCACTCTCGGACCCGCGTGGGAAACTGGCGGTCGCTATGACTGCCAGTTTCCCGCGCGCGGAGGTCGTGATCGACCTCGACGCCGTGCGCCACAACGTCGCCCTGCTGGCCGGCCGCGCCGCCGGTTCGGCCGTGATGGCCGTGGTCAAGGCCGATGCGTACGGGCACGGCGCGGTGCCCGTCGCGCGGGCTGCGGTGGAGGCCGGCGCCACCTGGCTGGGCACGTGCTCGCTCGGTGAGGCGCTGGACCTGCGCCGCGCCGGGCTGTCCGTGCGGCTGTTCAGCTGGCTCGACGTGCCGGAAGTCGACTTCGGGCCCGGCATTCTCGCCGACATCGACCTGGGTGTGAGCTCCGTCGACGAGCTTCGGCGGATTGTTTCGGCGGCGCGGCAGGTCGGTCGCCGCGCTCGGGTGCACCTCAAGATCGACACGGGCTTGTCGCGCAACGGTTGCCAGCCCGCCGAGTGGCCCGAGCTGGTCGCGGCCGCCGCGGCTTCGGCCGACGTGGACGTGGTCGCCGTGTGGTCGCACCTCGCGTGCGCCGACGAGCCGGGCCACCCGTCGATCGACATCCAGGCCAAGCGCTTCGCCGACGCGTACGACGCCGCGCGCGCCGCCGGTCTGGACCCGCTGCGGCACCTGGCGAACTCCGCGGCCGTGCTGACGCGGCCCGACTTGCACTTCGACCTCGTGCGGCCCGGCATCGCGATGTACGGGCTGAACCCCGTGCCACAGCACGAAGACCTGCGGCCGGCGATGACGTTCCGCGCGGCCGTGGCGCTCACGAAACGCCTGCCCGCCGGCGAGTCCGTCTCCTATGGACACACGTGGACGGCCGAGCGCGACACCACCGTGGCGCTCGTGCCCGCCGGATATGCCGACGGTGTGCCGCGGTCGCTGTCGGGCCGCATGGACGTGTGGCTGGGCGGGCGGCGCCGGGCGGTCGTCGGGCGCGTGTGCATGGACCAGCTCGTGGTCGACTGCGGTGACGACGCCCCGGCCGTCGGCGAGGAGGTCGTGTTGTTCGCTTCCGGTGCGAGCGGTGAGCCGACCGCGCGCGAGTGGGCCGACAAGCTGGGCACGATCGACTACGAGATCGTCACGTCGATGTACCGCCCGCGCGTGCAGCGGCGGTACCTGGGGGAGAGGCCGTGAGCCCTTCGGCTCGGTTGTGGGCCATCGTCGGCGGTCTCGGCGCGGTGGCCACGGGTACGGCCGCCGCGGCCCTCGTCGCGGCGCAACAGCGCAGGCAGAGTGAGGACCAGTACGTGGACGAGCAGCTGGGCGAGCTGAAGCCCGACCGCACGTCCACGGTCGCGGCCGAGGACGGCACGCCGCTTTCGGTGGAGGAGATCGACCCCGAGGACGGCGGCGAGCCCGAGCTGACGCTGGTCGGCGTGCACGGGTTCGCGTTGTCCCGCAAGTCCTGGCACTTCCAGCGCCGCGCGATCGCTTCGCTGCGGCTGCCGCGCGTGCGGCAGGTGTATTACGACCACCGCAGCCACGGCCTGTCCGGCGCGGCGACGGCCGAGACCAGCACCATCGAACAGCTGGCGCACGACCTCGACAGCGTGCTGCGCGCGATGGTGCCCGAAGGGCCGATCGTCCTCGTGGGACATTCCATGGGCGGCATGGTGATCATGGAGCTGGCCGCGGAGAACCCTTCGCTGTTCGAGGATCGCGTGTGTGGCGTCGCGTTCATCGCGACGGCTGCGGGCGAGGTGGGCGCGCGCGGGCTGCCGCGTTCGCTGCTGTCGAAGTACAACCCGTTGACGCGCGGCGTCGGCAACCTCGCGGGCTGGCAGCCGGGCCTGGTGGAGTTCGTGCGGGCGGCCGGTGGGCAGCTGGAACGGCAAGCCGTGCGGCGCCTCGCGTTCGGCAGCCGCGACGTCTCGCCGCGGCTGGTGGACTTCATGATCGAGATGCTCGCCGTGACGCCCGTGCGGGGCCTGGTGAACTTCGTCGACACGCTCGGCAGCCACAACCGCTACGCCGCCCTGGCGGGCCTCAAGCACACCCAGGTCCTCGTGATCGGCGGTGACTCCGACCGGTTCACGCCGTTCTCGCACGCCGAGCGCATCGCGGCCGAGCTGCCCGAGGCCGAGCTCGTGCGCGTGCGCGGCGCGGGCCACATGGTGCAGCTCGAACAGCCCGACCTCGTCACGGGCCGGCTCATCGATCTTCTGCAGCGCTGTTCCGGGAGCGCCGCACCCAACCGGCGGAACTGGTGGTGGACACGGTGACGTTCCTTCTCGCGACCCCCGACGACACGATGGCCTTCGGCAGGTCCCTGGGCGCGTCCCTGCGCGCGGGCGACCTGGTGCTGCTCGCGGGCCCCCTGGGCGCCGGCAAGACCACGCTCACGCGCGGCATCGCCGACGGCCTCGGCGTCGGCGGCCGCGTGAGCTCCCCGACGTTCGTCCTGGCCCGCGTCCACGCCGCGGGTCCCCTCGGCGTGCCCTTGATCCACGTCGACGCCTACCGCCTCGGCGGCGACCTCGCCCAGCTCGACGACCTGGACCTCGACACGGACCTGGAACGCTCCGCCGTCGTGGTGGAGTGGGGCGAGGGCTCGGCGGAACGACTGTCGTCCGACTACCTGGTGGTGCGGATGTCCCGTCGGGACGACGACGTGCGCGAGGTTTCGCTTGAGCCTCACGGATCTTGGGCGGCACGGATGTCGGCGTTGCCGTCGGCTTAGGTGGCTCCGGCTCCGGCTCCGGCCCCGGCTTCGGCTTCGGCCCCGGCGCGCCGCCGCACGTCCGGCGAGGTGCCAGGCCAGGGGTGGGTGGCTTCGCCAGTGGCAAGGTGCCCGGCTTCGTGGCAAGGCTGCCAGTCGTGCGGCAAGGCCATACCGCGGATGGCAAATCTCATCGGTGATCGGCAAGTCTCGCTGGCGGGTGGCGTCTTGTCGCGCCGGTGGCAGGCCGGCTGCGGCTGCGCCGCGCCGCCGCACGTCCGGCGAGGTGCCAGGCCAGGGGTGGGTGCCTTCGCTGGTGGCAAGATGCCCCTAGCCGCACAGCACACCACGGCGTCGACCTGCGGCACCGCGCGGAACAGCGCCTCGATCGACGAGGTGTCCTCCAGATCCACCTGCACCGGCCCCCGCCGCGACGCTCGCACGACCCCGTGCCCGGCCGCCTCCAGCGCCGCGGCGACCGCGCTGCCGACGGTCCCGCTCGCCCCCACCGCGATGATCTTCACGCCCCCATTATCACCGCGGGCGCAACACCGTTTCAGGCTTCCACGATCCCCCGCGCCAAGCCGAGTTCGACGAGGTCCTGAGGCCGTAACCGCAGCTGGTCGGCCGTGGCCGGAACCTCCGTCATCGGGCGTTTGAGGATCGCGGCGGCAGCCTCGGGCGAGGTGACGGAGAAGTAGGCGTCCGGCGCGATCCACGTGTTGTCCGGTGCCGCGAAGGCCAGCGCGCCGCCGGAGCCGCCCTCGCCGATGACGAGGGTGGTGATCGGGACGGCCGCGGTGGCGATCGCCTCGAACAGCGACGCGATCGCAGGGCCGGCGCCGCCCTCTTCGGCGTCGGCGTCGTTGGCGGCCCCCGGGGTGTCGACGAGCGTCAGCACGGGAATGCCGAGCCGCGAAGCCAGGCGCACGAGGCGGGCGGCCGTGCGGAAGCCCGCCGGACGCGTGGCGGTGCCGCACTGCGCGGCGAAGGCCACCGCACGGCCCTCGCGCAGGCCGAAGCCGCAGAGGACGCCGTCGTCGACCGCGCCGGTACGGTCGCCGCGAAGGGTTTCGTGCCAGTCGAAGTACGCGTCCACGTACGAAGCCGCGCGGGGGCGGCGCGATGACCTCGCGGCGCGGACAGCGTCCCACCCCGTCTCCGGCAGCGGTACCGAACGCAACGCGCCCGGGGGAGCAGCCGCCGAGGAAGAACGGGAAGTCAGCAACACCAGCCACCGCTCCAGCACCGACGCCAGCGAAGACGGCGACACCAGCTGATCGACCTGCCCCCACTCGTACTTCGCCTCGACCGTGTAGGCCTCCGAAGGCGACGTCGCCGGCCGCACGCGCGAGCCCGCGAACCCCACCTGCGCCAGCGGCAGCCCCAGGACCACGTCGGCGCTCGCGCCCAGCGTCGCCCAGCCGCCGCCGGTCGTCGGGTCGCGCAGCACGGAGATCTGGGCGACGCCGTCCGCCCGCGCCGCCGCCGAAGCGCGCGCGATCCGCTGCAGCTGGGACAACGCGCGCATGCCGTGCTGCATGCGGCTGCCGCCCGTCGCGATCAACGCCACCACCGGCAGTTTCCGCGACCGCGCCCAGGAAAAAGCGGCCTCCACCCGGTCACCGGTCCGTCGCCCGATCGACCCGCCGAGGAACCCGAATTCCCACACCACCAGCACCGCGGGCGTCGCACCCACCAGCGCCTCGCCGACGACCACGGACTCCGTCTCACCCGTCCGCGCCACGGCCGCCGCGTGGGCCTCGCGGTAGCCGGGCCAATCGAGGGGGTCGTCCACACCACTATCCACATCGGACAACTCAGTGAACCCGGTCGACACCTGCGCGATGACCTCGCGGGCCGAGGGCCTCACCCCAGCGCTCGCTTCAGGATCTTGCCCATGTCGTTGCGCGGCAACGCGTCCAGGTATCGCACGACTCGTGGCCGCTTGTGCGGCGCCAGCAGTTTCGCCACGTGATCCGCCAGCTCCGAAGCCGACGGCCGCGCACCGGCAGGCACCACCCACGCCACGATGCGTTCACCGAGATCGTCGTCCGGCTCACCCGTCACGGCCGCCTCGGCGACGCCTGGGTGCTCCAGCAGCGCGTTCTCGATCTCGCCGGCGCCGATCTTGTACCCGCCGCTCTTGATCAGGTCGGTGGCCTTGCGCCCGACGATCTTCACGTAGCCGTCGGCGTCGCGCGTCGCCATGTCGCCGGTGCGAAACCAGCCGTCGGCGAGCGCGGCGGCCGTCGCGTCGGGGCGGTTGAGGTACTCGGTGAACAGGTTCGGCCCGCGCACGTGGATCTCGCCGACGGTCTCCAGCTCGGTGATTCGGGAGCCCGCCTCGTCGACCAGCCGCAGCTCGACGCCCGCCAGCGGCACGCCGACCGTGCCCGGCTTGCGCTCGCCGTCGGCGCGGACGCTGGTGTTCATCAGCGTCTCGGTCATCCCGTAGCGCTCCACGACCTGCTGCCCGGTCGCCGCCGTGATGCGCTGGTGGTCGTGCACGGGCAGCGCCGCCGACCCGGACACCAGCAGCCGCGCGCCGCGCAGGGCCGAGGCCAGCTCGGCGTCGTCCGCCACCGTCTCCGCGATCCGGTGGTACATCGTCGGGACGCCGAACATCATCGTCGCGCCGCTGGTCAGCTCACGGGCGACGCCCTCGGTCGAGAACCGCCCGAGGTGCCGCACCGAGCCGCCCCGGCGCAGCGGGCCGAGGACGCCGAGGATCAACCCGTGCACGTGGAACAGCGGCAGCCCGTGCACCAGCACGTCGTCGCCGGTCCACTCCCACGCGTCCTCCAGCGCGTCCAGCGTGGACGAGATCGCGCGGCGGGGGAGCACCACGCCCTTGGGCGGGCCGGTGGTGCCGGAGGTGTAGACGATGAACGCGGGCGCCTCGGCGTCCGGCTCGTCAGCGGGCACGGACCCCGACCCGGTGAGCGGGATGTCGCGCCGCTCGAGCCCGGCCAGCCCCTCAGGCAGCTCGGCGCCGGCCTCGGCCAGCACAAGCGCCGGCGTGCTGTCGGCCAAGATGTGAGTCAGCTCGCGTTCACCGATCTTCGGGTTCAGCGGCACCACGGGCACCCCCGCGAGCAGCGCGGCGACCACGGCGACGCTGGTGTGCAGCGTCGGCGTCGCCCACACCGCGACCCGGCCGGCGGGCAGCTCGTTCGCCAGGGAACCGGCGACCGCGCCCAGCTCGGCGTAGGTGAGCGCCTGGTCACCGAAGCGCACCGCCTCCTTGCCAGAGCCGTCGGTGATCGCGGGGAACAGCGGATCGGGCACGGTGAGGACCTCCTGCGGCGCGGCGTCGGCGGGCGTCTCACCGGCACCGTACCGCGCCGTGACCTCGGCCACCTGCGACGCGATTCACACGGTTGCGGGGTTGCCCCTTCGGCCCGCCAGCCTGTCACTTCGAGACTGGACGTAAGCTGGGAAACCGTGCTGGTACTGGCGATCGACACCTCGACCCCGGCCGTGACCGCGGGCATCGTCGCCGTGGACGAGTCGGAACTGACCACCCGGGCCGACCGCGTCACGGTCGACCCGCGAGCCCACGGCGAGCTCATCACGCCCCACGCCCTCGCGGCGGCCGAAGCAGCGGGGGTGACCCTGCGCGACCTCGACGCGATCGTGTGCGGCGTCGGCCCCGGCCCGTTCACGGGCCTGCGCGCCGGCATGGCCACGGCCGCGGCGTACGGCCACGCGCTCGGCATCCCCGTCTACCCGGTCGGCAGCCTCGACGCGATCGCCGCCGAGGTGGTGCGCACCGACAAGCCGTTCCTCGTGCTCACCGACGCCCGCCGTCGCGAGGTGTACTGGGCCGAGTACGACGCGGCCGGCACGCGCGTGAGTGGTCCCCACGTTCAGCGGCCCGCCGAGGTCGAGACCACTTCCCGCGTCGCCGCGGGTGACGGTGCGCTGCAGTACGCCGACGCGATCGGCGTGGTGCCCATCGAGCCGCGGTTCCCGTCGCCGTCCGGGCTGGTCCGCGTCGCCCGCGAAGCCCTGCTCGCCGGCGCGACGCCCGAGCCGCTGACGCCGCTGTACCTTCGCCGCCCCGACGCCGTCGAGCCGACGGCCCGCAAGCGGGTGACCTCGCCGTGAAGCTCGACCGCCTGCGCCGCAGCGACCTGAAGCGCTGCGCGGAGATCGAGCAGGTGCTCTTCCCCGGCGACGATCCGTGGAGCGCCCGCGCGTTCCACTCCGAGCTCGACCAGGGCCACTTCTACCTGGCCGCGCGCACCGACGACGGCACCGAGCTGCTCGGCTACGGCGGCGTCGCCGTGGTCGGCCGCCGCGGCGAGTACGAGGCGGAGATCCACACCATCGGTGTGGTGCCCGAGGCGCAGGGCCAGGGCATCGGCAAGGCGCTGCTGCGCGCCCTGCTGGACCGCGCCGACGAGGTGTCGGCGCCCGTGTTCCTCGAGGTGCGCACCGACAACGACACGGCCGTCGGCCTCTACGAACGGCACGGTTTCGAGAAGCTCGGCATCCGGAAGCGCTACTACCAGCCCTCCGGCGCCGACGCGTTCACCATGGCCCGCCCGGCGCGGACCCCGGCACGAGATGAGGTGGCCGGCTGATGTCGCGCGTCATCATGGGTATCGAGAGCTCCTGCGACGAGACCGGCGTCGGCCTCGTCCGCCTGCACGACGACGGCGCGGTGGAACTGCTCGCCGACGAGGTCGCCTCCAGCGTCGAGCAGCACGCTCGCTTCGGCGGTGTGGTGCCCGAGGTCGCCAGCCGGGCGCACCTCGAAGCGATGGTGCCCACGGCCGAGCGGGCGTTCGCGACGGCCGGGCTGAAGCTGTCCGATGTGGACGCCATCGCCGTGACGGCGGGGCCTGGGCTCGCCGGTGCGTTGCTGGTCGGGGTGTCGGCGGCGAAGGCCTACGCGTCGGCGCTCGACGTGCCGCTCTACGGCGTGAACCATCTGGCCGGGCACATCGCCGTGGACACGCTGCAGCACGGGCCGTTGCCGTCGCCGGTGCTCGCGCTGCTGGTGTCCGGCGGGCACACGCAGCTGCTGCGCGTGGACGACATCGCGTCGAAGATCACCGAAATCGGGTCCACTGTGGACGACGCCGCCGGTGAGGCCTACGACAAGGTCGCCCGCGTGCTGGACCTGCCCTACCCGGGTGGGCCGCCGATCGACAAGGCGGCTCGGCTGGGCAACGGCTCGGCCATCGCGTTCCCACGCGGGATGACCGGCCCGCGCGACGCGAAGTTCGACTTCTCGTTCTCCGGCTTGAAGACCGCGGTGGCGCGGTGGGTGGAGAACGTCGAACGCGACGGTGGCGAGGTGCCGGTGAACGACGTTGCGGCTTCGTTCCAGGAGGCCGTGGCGGACGTGTTGACCGCGAAGGCCGTGAAGGCGGCGAAAGAACAGGGGATCGGGACCATCGTTATCTCCGGCGGCGTCGCGGCGAACTCGCGGCTGTCGGCGCTGGCGGCCGAACGCTGTGCCGCTGCGGGCATCGAGCTGCGCGTGCCGCGGCCCCGGTTGTGCACGGACAACGGCGCGATGATCGCGGCGCTGGGCGCCCACGTCGTCGCGGCCGGGCGGCCGACGGCGCCGTGGGAGTTCTCCGCCAACCCCGGGCTTTCGGTGGAGATCGTGTCACTTTAGTAATCCGGCCAAAAGCAGGCCGACCCCCACGCGGCAGGTAACTGTTGCTACGAAGCCATTCGGCCGTGACTGTGGTCGGATTACTAACGATCGGCACAGTAGGAGCGGGCCTGCTCCAGCGCGGTTTCGACGCCCAGCAGGCGCTCGATCGCGATGGTGGCCTTCTCGGCGGCATGGCCGTCGCCATAGGGGTTCGGCGTCTGCGCGGGGCACAGGCTCCCGGCCAGCAGCCGGGTCGCGGTGCCGATGATCTTCTCCGGATCCGTGCCCACCAGCCACGCGCACCCGGCGTCGACGGCCTCGCCGCGTTCCGTGACTTCGCGCAGCACCAGCACGGGCGTCCCGAACGTCGGCGCCTCCTCCTGGATGCCGCCTGAATCCGTGAGCACGAGCGACGCCAGCCGCAGCGCGCGCACGAGGTCGGGGTACTCGAGCGGCTCGGTGATCGTCACGCGCTCGACACCGCCGAGCGTCGCGGTGACCTGCGCCCGCACCGCCGGATTGGGGTGGACGGGGTACAACACCTGCACGTCCGGATGGGTTTCGACGATCCGCCGCACGGCGCTCAGGGTCTGGTTCAGCGGCTCACCCCAGGACTCCCTGCGGTGCGACGTCACCAGCACCAGCCGCTCCCCGGCCTCCGCGATCTCCATCTCCAGCAACGCCAGCGCCGGATCGTGCGCGGGCAGGTCGCGCGCGGTGATCGCCAGCACCGCGTCGACGACCGTGTTCCCGGTCAGCACGATCTTCTCCTCGGCGATGCCCTCCGCGCGCAACGCCTTCGCCGCGGCTTCGGTCGGCGCCAGGTGCAACGCCGCGATGCGTGCCACCATCTGCCGCGTGCCTTCTTCGGGGAACGGCGCGGTGAGATCGTTCGTCCGCAGCCCGGCCTCCAAGTGCACCACCGGGATCCTCAGCCAGAACGCCGCGAGCGCCCCCGCCAGCCCCGTCGTCGTGTCCCCCTGGACGACCACCGCCGCCGGCAGGAGGCTCCGCAACTGCGCGTCCAACGCCGGCAGCAGCCCGCTCACCAGCTCCGCCTG
This sequence comes from Amycolatopsis sp. NPDC051372, assembly GCF_040682095.1. Taxonomy (NCBI): domain Bacteria; kingdom Bacillati; phylum Actinomycetota; class Actinomycetes; order Pseudonocardiales; family Pseudonocardiaceae; genus Amycolatopsis; species Amycolatopsis sp. NPDC051372. The sequence goes on along the minus strand of NZ_JBFBAF010000025.1, from coordinate 35,306 downwards.
CGTCCCGCTCACCCGCGCCGGCACGTCCAGCCACGCGTCGACACCCAGCCCGAACGGCACCAGTGCCTGCTCCACCATCCCCTGGTGCTGGCCGCTGTGCACCAACACGGGCCGCACCCCGTCGCGCCCCTCGAGCGCCACAATCAGCGGCGCCAGCTTCACCGCCTCCGGCCGCGTGCCGGCCAGCAACATCACGTCCACGTGTCCCACACTTTCGAGTGTCCCGGAAACCCCAGCCCACCGACGTTCGAGCGAACGGCCGGGTCTTTCACCGCGCGCCACACACGCGTCGCAGCGAGGTGCGGCTGACGGGGGTTTTGTGCTGTTCGGTTGTGCGTACTGCTGCCGCGCGCCCTGAGGCTCCGCGGTTCGCGCCGTTGCCGGGCGACCGGCGGGTGCCGGTCGCCCGGGTCCTGCCGGTTGCCTGCGCCCACGCTGCTTGCGACGACTGCGCCGGGTGGTCGCCGAGGTGGCCTGGGAAGGTTCCCCAGGTTCGTATCCACCCCGGGACGATCGGCGCGTGCCGATAGTCGGCGCGCGGCGCCGGTCGATGGCGGCCGCGGTGGTACCGCCGTTGCGATCACGTGCGGGCGTTAGTTGTGGTCTTCGGTTCGTTGCCGTCGCATCGGCCCGGGAGCGCCGCGTGGGTGGCGCCGGCTCTGCGCGCAGCCGACGGTGGCGCCGCGATTGCTGTCGCTTGTGGCCGGTCGCCCTCTTTTTGTAGTTCGGCCTGTGAAGTGGCGCCGGGCTGCCCGTGGGGGCGAGCAGCCCGGCGCACGTATCGCGCAACCGTGGGCCACCGGCTGGATCCGGTGGCCCACGGCGCTGCTAACCGCGGGCGAACCGCCGGTTGCGGCGGTAGGCGGCGATCACCGCGACGGTCCCGAGGACCACGAGGAGCGCGCCGACCGTGATCCACCAGCCGACGTCGGCGCCGGTGGCAGCGAGGGTGCCCACGCCGCCACCGGCGACGCCGACGCCCGCACCTGGCATCTTGTACATCAGTCGATCACCCCGGACCGGTCAGGCGACCGAGCGACGACGGGTGAACCGCAGGCCGACCGGCACGGCGACGGCCGCGAGCACGCCGAGGCCCACCCACAGGCCGGCGCCCGACGCGAGCGGCATCGGCGGAGCGGCCGGGCCGCAGGTCGCCGACGACACGATGACGTCGCCGCTGCCGAGGGCGCCGACGACGCCGCCCAGCAGCTTCAGGTGCAGCGCGTTGACGGTGAGGCTGCCGTCCTTGTTCTTGATCTGCTCGTTGAGGATCAGCGTCGCCACGTTGACCGGGCCGAGGCCGACCTTGATCTGCGTGTTCGGCGCCGGGTTCGAGTCGACGTCGCCGACGCTGCCCAGATCGGCTCCGACCAGCGTGGAGCTGCCCTTGACCCCTTCCTGGGTCGCGGTGCAGACGGCCTCCACGGCCTTGATCCCGACGTTGCCCAGAGCCGCCTTCAGCAGCGGCAGCCCGACGTTGGCGGTGCTCGCCTTCGCCGTGACCGCGCCCGAGTTGTCGTCGCGGACGGCCGAGGTGTTGATGACCCCGGCGGTGAGGATCCCGGCGGCGTTGGCGCTGACCGTGCTGTTGCTCGTCGGTCCGTCGGTGTTCGCCGCCGCCAGCGGGCCGAGCTTGACCGCGGACGCGCCGAGCAGCTTCACGTCGACGTTCACGCCGTAGGCGGAGCCGTCACCGGGCGCCGCCGAAGCCGGAACTGCTCCGGCGAGGGCGATGCTCGCCACCACAGCGGCGAGCATCCCGCCTCGTCGCAAGAGGTGTTTCTTCACTGGTCCTCCGATTTTTGTCAGGGCGAGCCGGTGCACGGACGAATCCCGCTGAACAAGAGTCGGCACGCTGACCGAATATCGGTGGCGTTGCCGGAAATGGCACACAATTCCGGGGAGACCACCGTATCGGGTGGTTTCGCCGGACCGGTCCCCACGTCGGTGCGGGCATCACCTGAACGGCCTAGCAAGGTTCTCGCCATTCGTGCCGAAAGGCGCTGGGAGATCCCTGATAAGGGGGATACCTGTCGAAAGTTCCGGCACCCCTGTCCTACGCTGGCGCCGGGGTCCGCCGTTCTTCCGAACGTTTCCGGCTGAGAGGGTCGTCGTGGCAGTAGCGAACACACCTGTGTCCCCCGTCTCCCGGTTTCCGCTGCGTATGGCGGTTCTCGGGGTGGTCGCGTTCGGCGTGGTCCTCGTGCTCGTGGAGCGGTCCTACCGCGAACTGGAAGTGCAGCTCGCGGGCGCGATACTGAGGGTCATCACCTCATCGGGTGTTTATGTGGCCGGTAGTCGCGAATCTGTGTACTTCGGGTTGACCGGCGCTACTCCGTTCGGGTTGAGAATGACCCCGGAATGCTCTTCTGTATTCCTCTTACTGCCACTTCTGCTCGTGACCGCGGTGCTCCTCTACTTCCGCCCGCAGAATGCGCGACGACTGTTTCTCTCGCTGGTAATTTCCGCGATCGCCGTCATTCTCGTGAATCAGTTGCGTATTCTCACCATCGTCGGTCTGGTCCACGCACTGGGCACCGACGAGGGCTACTACTGGGGCCACACCCTGCTCGGCTCGATGGTCAGCGTCCTCGGCGGCGCGGTGTCGCTCGTGCTGTTCGTCTGGCTCGCGACCCGCAGGACGAAGGCGGAGAAGAACCAGGGCACCGCCGCGTGAACGACACCGGCTTCAAGGTCCTGCTCTCGATCACCCAGGCGTTCGCGCTGACGATGAGCGTCGCGTTCGTCGTCTACGTCGCGATGATCGTGGTGCCCTACCTGCGCCGAAAACCGGCCCCGGTGGGCAACCCCGAAGCGTTCGCCTGGCACTTCTTCGTGCCGTGCCGCGACGAGGAAGCCGTGATTCGGGAGACCGTGCGCTACCTGCGCACCACCTTCCGCCGCGCGCACGTGTGGGTGGTCGACGACGACTCCGACGACCGCACCGCCCGCGTCGTCCGCTCGGTCTGGCGGCGCAACGGCGGCTACGACCCCAACCTGCACCTGGTGGCGCGCAAGCGCCCCGAGGCGCGCACGGGCAAGGGCGACGCCCTCAACGCCGCCTACCAGGCCCTCAACGAATGGCTCGAGCCCGGCACCGATCGCGACCGCGTGGTCGTGGTGGTCGTCGACGCCGACGGCCGCCCCGCCGCCAACTGCCTCGAAGTCTGCGCGGCCGAGCACCTCTTCGGCGACGAGAAGATCGGCGCGGTGCAGCTCGACGTGCGCATGAGCAACGTCCGCACCCGCCCGCCGGGGCACACCTGGTTCGCGCGCGCGTTCGGGCTCAAACTGGCGCAGCTGCAGGACCTGGAGTTCCGCACGGCGATCGCCGCGATCCAAACGTCCCGCGGCTTCACCGGCACGATCTCCATGGGCGGCAACGGCCAGTTCACCCGCCTCGCCGCCCTCGACTCCATCGGCGGCGACGAGCACCAGCCCTGGCGCGGCTCCCTGCTGGAGGACTTCGAGCTCGGCGTCCACCTGCTCACGGCCGGCTGGCGCACGGGCTTCACCCCGGATTCCCATGTGGCGCAGGAAGGCCTCTACAGCCTGCGGCGTTTCCTCGTGCAGCGCACACGCTGGGGCCAGGGCACGATGCAGTGCTCGCGGTACCTGCGCCGCATCTGGGACTCGCCGCACGTGTCCACTTTGGGCGCTGCGGAGATGATGTACTACCTGGCGCAGCCGTGGATGCAGCTGCTCGGCTCGCTGCTCTACCCGGTGCCGTTCATCCTCCTGCTGGTGACCACGGCCGGCGACCCGTCGCAGGTCTGGACCTGGTTCACCGGCGGCGCCTGGATCCTCTTCGCCATCTACGGCTCGTTCGGCCTGCTGCCGTTCGTGGTGTGGGGCCCGATCTACCAGATGAAATGCCTGGGCAGCAAGAACATCTTCCGCGGCCTCGGCATGGGCCTGCTGTACGCGGCCTACATCTACACCTTCTACATCACGTCCTGGCGCGCCGTGATCCGCCTCGTGCGCGGCCGCAACGGCTGGTCCAAGACGCGGCGCAACACCGAGGTCACCAGCGGCGTGAAGGTGGCGCTGGACAGCTGAGACGAGAGAAGGGCCCCTCCGCGGAGGGGCCCTTCTTCGTTGTGCAGACTCAGAAAGCCGGCTTCAGCACCACGTCGTCGAGGTTCACGTACTCGACGCGGTGTCCGAACTGCACTTCCACGTACTTCATCTTGCCGCGCACCACCACGTGGTCCGACACGTCGAACGTCGTCGCCGAGTAGTACTCCGACGGAACGACGCCGCCGACGGAGTACTTCTGGCCCGCCGCGAACGTGTAAGGCATGGGCGCCAAGGCCTGCACCGCGACGTTCGCCGGGTAGGCCGACGCCTCCGGGAACGCCCGCCCGTACACGGGGATCGTCGCCTTGCCGGGTTTCGGCGTGGCCACGAGACCGCTCGCCGGGACCACGGTGTTGCTCGGCAGCCAGCCCTTCTGGCCCAGATACCAGATCGCGGTCCAGCCGCCCTGGCGTCCGGCCACGGCGTACTGCTGGCCGGTGGCCACGCGGCTGCCGACGTCGGAAACATCCATAGTGGACGGTCCGGTTCCGTGCAGCCCGGCGTCGGACAGCAGGGGAGACGCGGCGTCCGGCGCGGTGTGCAGCACCACGGCCTCCGAACCGCGCGCGGCGCACGGGGTGCCGGAGCCGATCTTGTCGCAGCCGGTGAACACGGGCTGGTTGGCGGCGAACTTCGGCGCGATCGTCACCATCGGCGAGCCGGCCCGGCCGGTGGCCTTGATCGGCGCGCCCAGCAGGTCGAAGTAGTGCGACCAGTCCCAGTAGGGGCCTGGGTCCCAGTGCATGCCGGCGATCGTGGCGGGCGTGGTGCCCGGCACGTTGTCGTGGCCGATGATGTGCGCGCGGTCGAGCGGCACGTCGTAGCGCTTCGCCAGGTAGCCGACGAGCTTCGCCGACGACCGGTACATCGCTTCGGTGTACCAAGTGCCCTGCGCGGCGAAGCCCTCGTGCTCGACGCCGATGGACTTCGCGTTGACGTACCAGTTGCCCGCGTGCCAGCCGACGTCCTTCGTCGGCACGTGCTGCGCGATCAGGCCGTCCTGCGAACGCACGGTGTAGTGCCACGCGAGGTAGGTCGGGTCCTGCGCCAGGGCGAGCGCGTCGTCCCAGTAGCCCTCGGTGTCGTGGATGACGATCGTGTTGATCTTCTGGCTCTGCGGGCGGTTCGCGATGTCGTGGTTGCCGTAGTCGCCGCCGGGCAGCTCCTGGTAGGGCGCCGGCACGGACTCGCAGGCCACGGACTTCGGGCATTCGGTGGCGGGCGGGGCGTCTGTGCGCAGGCCCAGCCGCTCGGCCTGTGCCTTGTCAGGTGCGACGCCGGGGGTCGCGGCGAGCGTGACGGCCTGGCCGTCGTCTGTCGTGCGCGTCTCGCCGGTGGCGATGGTGCTGTAGACCTCGTCGGCGAAGGTCTGTGCCGCCGTCACGTCCTCCGAGCCGCTGTACGCGGCGACGGCGCCATACCAGTCCTTCGCGTCTTCGCTGCGTACGCCGAGCTTGCGCTGGTACTCGGCCAGCAGGGCCGCGCCGCCGCGGACGTTCTGCTTCGGGTCGGTGCGCAGCGTCGCCGCGTCCGTGTGCAGCAGGGCGGCGGCCTGGTCCACGGTCTGCAGGCCGGGCGGGATGGCCGCGGGCTGCTGCGTCGGCTTCGGGTGCAGCGCCGGCCGGGCGTCGTCGCCGCGCGGGTCTTCGCCGTTCTGGTCGAACTCACTGGTCACGACGCCGGCCGTGCGCAGATCCGTGAGGTGCATCGGCCCGTAACCGGCGGCGGTGCTGGGCGTACCGGCGTTGTAATCCCAGCGAGACTCCAGGTACGAGACGCCGAGCAACACGTCCAGCGGGACGCCGAACTCCTGCGCGGCGCTCGCGAAGTCCTGCTGGCGCTGTTGGTTCGCTGGTTGGGCTTGGGCAGGTGCCGACGTCGCCAACGCGACCGCCAGCAACCCCGCCCCGCCCGCGACGGCCAGCCGCCGCGTAACGGAGTGGAACATCGGTGGGACCCCCAGGTGTCGGTGCTTTTCCGGCAAAACTTAACCAGAAACGGCGGCGCCTCGTAAGCCTCCGCGACGGCGGTTTCGCCCAGCGGTCGTCAGCGGCTGATCACGAGCACGAGGAAGCCGTCGAACGCGGGTTGCTCCTTGAGCGCGCCGTACTTCGCGGCCCAGGTCCCGTCGGCGAGATCGCTGGTCAGCTTGCGGGTGAAGCGCTCCTCGGCCGCTTCGTCGACAAAGCTCCACGCCGAACACGCCTGACGCGCCGCCGGCTCCAGCAGCATCTCCGGCCGCGCGAAGTACGCCTCGTTGAACCCGTCGACGCAGTCGTGCGGCACCGGCACGGGCACGACCACGGTGTCGCCCAGGTACTTCGCGATCTCGCCGATCGCCGGGTACCTTCGCGCCTCCGTGTCGAGTACTTCCGGGGCGTACTCGTACAACCAGAAGTCCCGCACCCGATCGGGATCGCAGGTCAGGATCACGACGGGACCCTTCGTGACGCGCCGGACCTCGCCCAGCCCCTTCGCGAGATCCGGCCACTGGTGCACGGTGAACGTCGCCATGGCCGCGTCGAAACTGATCTCGCCGTAGTCCGCGTCGCCGGCGCTGCCGTCGGCCAGCCTGCTGCTCACGGGCGCGAGCCTAGCGATCTTCGGCCGCGCTCAGGCGATATTCGTCCAACAGCCGGAAGAACACGTCCAGCGGGTCCTCGTCCCCGGCGTGCCTCTCGATCGCCGCGGCCCAGCCCAGTGACATCGACCAGCCGGTTCGCCCGCGGACCCACTCGGCGAACGGTCCCGTCGGCTCCATCACGAACTCCTCGTCCACCCAGTGCACGAACAGCGCCGCGCTGTACCCGACGAGGTAGGTCTGCAGCTCCTGCAACGACCCCTTCCGCACCCACATCCGCGGCCGCAACCGGACCTGGTCGAGCAGGTCCTCGCGTTCCGGCACTCTTCGAGGAGCTTGGGCCGCCCGCCGCCGTAGGTAAGTTCGCGGACGAGCGCCCGCACACGGTTGCGGATCTCGTCGCGGATCACGCGGACCTCGGCGAGGGTTTTGCCCGCCGGGTCGTCGAGCGCCCAATCGCGGTAGGTCTTGCCGGGGAACACGGGGCAGGCGTCGCCGCAGCCCATGGTGATGACGACGTCGGACGCTTGCACCGCGTCGGCGGTGAGGACCTTCGGCGTCTCCGCGGTGAGGTCGATGCCGACCTCCGCCATGGCCTCGACCACGACGGGGTTGAGGCTGTCGGCCGGTGCGGACCCGGCCGAGCGCACCTCGACGAGGTCACCGCCGAGGTCCGCGAGGAACGCGGCGGCCATCTGCGACCGGCCCGCGTTGTGCACGCAGACGAACAGCACGGACCGAGTCATGACAGGGCCTCCTGAGGGGTACGGGCAACGCGGAACAACAGCGCGACGAGTCCGATGCCGACTGCGGCGCCGACGACTTGCGCGGCGACGAACGGACCCACCGAACCTGGCGCGATCCCGGCGAACGTGTCGGTGAAGGCGCGCCCCACGGTCACCGCCGGGTTCGCGAACGACGTGGACGAGGTGAACCAGTAAGCGGCGCCGATGAACGACGCCACCGCCACCGGTGCGTGGTGCCCGCGTCCGGTGCGGTCGAGCCCGAAGATCAGCACGAGCAGCCCCGCCGTCGCCACCACCTCGCCGAGCCACAGATTTCCGGTCGCACGGTCGTGCCCGGACCACTGAACGAGCGGGCGGGCGAACATCGCGTTGGCCAGGATCGCGCCGCCGATGCCGCCGGCAAGCTGCGCGGGCACGTAGGCCGCGACGTCGCGCAACGCGAACCCATCGCGACGGGTGAGCCAGGCCGCCAGCGAGACCAGCGGGTTGAAATGCGCGCCGGACACCGGCCCGAACAACGCGATCAGCACACCCAACCCGAAAACGGTGGCCAGCGAGTTCGCGAGCAGCTGCACACCGACGTCACGCGACAGCTCGGCGGCCTGGGCGCCGGAGCCGACGACGACGGCCGCCAGGGACGCCGTTCCGATGGCCTCGGCGACGGACCGCCGCCAGACCGACGTGGTCACCGTTGCGGCGCGCGCAGAACAGCCGCGAGACGCTCCATTGTGGACGGAAGAGCCCAGTAGTACACCCACGTCCCTCGTCGCTCGCAGTCGATCAAACCGGCCTGGCGCAACAGTTTCAGGTGGTGCGAGATCGTCGGCTGCGCAAGGTCGAACGCGGGCGTCAGCTCGCACACGCACATCTCGCCGCCCTCGCGGGAGGCGATCATCGACAGCAGCCGCAGCCGCACCGGGTCGCCGAGCGCCTTGAACACGCGGGCCAGCTCGGCGGCTTCGGCTTCGGCGAGCGGTGCGGAGGTCAGTCCCGCGCAACACCCCGCGGACTGGTCGACCAACTCCTGCATTGACATCTTTCTATATTGACATCCGCCGATCCAAGGCACAAGCTTATTTCCACAAACATCGATACAAGCTGATCCAGCAAGGAGAAGCACGATGACCGACCTGCGCGAAACCGTGCGACAGCGCTACGCCGCGGCCGCTCTCGAAGTCACCTCAGGTGGGGCCGGGTGCTGCGGCCCGTCGCCGGTCGAGGTGGACGAGAAGTTCGGCTCGACCCTCTACGCCGCCGACGAACGCGACGCACTTCCCGCCGATGCCGTCGCCGCCTCCCTGGGCTGCGGCAACCCGACCGCCGTGGCCGACCTCCGACCCGGCGACCACGTCCTCGACCTCGGCTCCGGCGGCGGCATCGACGTCCTGCTGTCGGCCCGCCGTGTCGGGCCCACCGGCAAGGCCTACGGGCTGGACCTGACCGACGAGATGCTGGCGCTGGCCACCGCCAACGCCGCCAAAGCCGGCGCCACGAACGTCGAGTTCCTGCGCGGCGCGATCGAGTCCATCCCGCTGCCCGCGAACACCATCGACGTCGTCATCTCCAACTGCGTGATCAACCTGTCCACCGACAAACCCGCCGTCTTCGCGGAAACCTTCCGCGTCCTCAAGCCCGGCGGACGGATCGGGGTGTCCGACGTCGTCTCCGACGACACCCTCAGCCCGACCCAGCGCGCCGAACGCGGCGACTACGTCGGCTGCATCGCGGGCGCCCTGTCCTTCGCCGAATACCGCCATGGCCTCGAAGCGGCCGGCTTCACCGGCATCGAGATCGCCCCGACCCACCCCATCGCCGACGGCATGCACTCCGCGATCATCCGCGCCACCAAACCCGCCTGACCGACCGGATCCTGGCACTGTCGCAAGGGTGAACCTGACCGTCGTCGGCCAGGCCGTGGGCCTGTTCGCCGTGACCAACGTCGACGACCTCCTGGTGCTGGCCCTGTTCTTCGCCCGCGGCGCGGGCCTTCCCGGCGCGACCCGAGCCGTCGCGATCGGCCAGTACCTCGGGTTCCTGGCGATCCTCGCCGTCGCCGTGGCGGCCGCATTCGGGGTGACGTTCCTGCCGGCCGGCTTCGACCCGTACCTCGGCCTGCTGCCGATCGCGCTGGGGATCCGCGCCGCCGTCCGAGCCTGGCGCCACCGCGGCGACGACGGGGAAACCAGCCGGCCCGGCCGCCCGCGGGCCCTCGAAGTCGCCGCCGTCACGTTCGCCAACGGCGGCGACAACATCGGCGTCTACGTCCCCGTCTTCGCCACCGCCGGACCGGGCGGCACGATCGTCTACGCGGTCGTGTTCCTCGTGCTGGTCGCCGCCTGGCTCGCCGCCGGCCGCCACCTCGCCACGCGCCCCGCCGTCGCACGGGCGCTCGCGCGCTGGGGCCACATCGTCCTGCCCGCCGTGCTGATCGGCATCGGCCTGCTCATCCTGACCGACGGCGCCTAGCCGCGGGTGGCGGAACCAGTGCGAAACAACCCCCGGTCAGCCCGCTTCGCCGAGGATTCCCCCACGTCAGATGGACCCTCCTTGCAATGCTGGCACTCCCATGGCTAGAGTGCTAATCGAACGGCCCGAACACGCCCGGCACCCGCGACGGCGGGGGTGGTAGGAGCCGTAAGTCATCCTGCCGACGCTTTCGACGACCGTGGAGGTCAACCCGGTGAGCGTGAACATCAAGCCGCTCGAGGACAAGATCGTTGTCCAGACGAGCGAGGCCGAGGAGACGACCGCTTCCGGCCTCGTCATCCCCGACACCGCCAAGGAAAAGCCCCAGGAGGGCAAGGTTCTGGCCGTGGGCCCGGGCCGGATCGACGACAAGGGCAACCGCGTGCCGCTCGACGTGGCCGTGGGCGACGTCGTGATCTACTCCAAGTACGGCGGCACCGAGGTCAAGTACAACGGCGAGGACTACCTCATCCTCTCCGCCCGCGACGTGCTGGCCGTCATCAACTGACGTCCGCTCGAAGCGCATGACGCCCCGGGCCCCGCACAAGCCGGGGGACGGGGCGTTCTTGCGTTCAAAAACCCCTGAAAGGTAAGCGGAACACGCTATGCCCAAGCAGATCAGTTTCGACGAGGACGCTCGTCGCGCGCTCGAGCGCGGGGTGAACAAGCTCGCCGACGCCGTCAAGGTGACCCTCGGCCCGCGTGGTCGCCACGTCGTTCTGGACAAGAAGTTCGGCGGCCCGACCATCACCCTCGACGGCGTGACCGTCGCCCGTGAGATCGAGCTCGACGACCCGTTCGAGAACCTCGGCGCGCAGCTGGCCAAGAACGTGGCCACGAAGACCAACGACGTTGCCGGTGACGGCACGACCACCGCCACGGTGCTCGCCCAGTCGCTGGTCAAGCACGGCCTTCGCAACGTCGCCGCCGGCGCCAACCCGACCTCGGTCGGCAAGGGCATCGAGGCCGCGGCCGAGAAGGTCATCGAGGTCCTCAAGTCCAAGGCCACCCCGGTCAAGGGCCGCGAGAACATCGCGCAGGTCGGCACCGTCACCTCCCGCGACGCCACGATCGGCCAGCTGCTCGGCGAGGCCGTCGAGCGCGTGGGCGAGGACGGCGTGATCACCATCGAGGAGTCGTCGACCCTGGCGACCGAGCTCGTGATCACCGAGGGCGTGCAGTTCGACAAGGGCTTCCTGTCGGCGCACTTCGCGACCAACCCCGAGGACCAGAAGGCGATCCTCGAGGACGCCTACATCCTGCTGTCCCGCGAGAAGATCTCGGCGCTGGCCGACCTGCTCCCGGTGCTGGAGAAGGTCGTCGAGGCCAAGAAGCCGCTGCTGATCATCGCCGAGGACGTCGACGGCGAGGCGCTGTCCACTCTCGTGGTGAACTCGCTGCGCAAGACGATCACCGCCGTCGCGGTCAAGGCGCCGTTCTTCGGCGACCGCCGCAAGGCGTTCCTGGACGACCTCGCGTTCATCACCGGCGGCGAGGTCGTGTCCGCCGAGATCGGCGTGAAGCTGTCCGAGATCGACCTCAGCTCGCTGGGTCGCGCGCGCCGGATCGTCGTCACCAAGGACGACACCACGATCGTCGACGGCGCGGGCTCCAAGGACGCCATCACCGGCCGGATCGCGCAGATCCGCAAGGAGATCGAGACCACCGACTCCGACTGGGACCGCGAAAAGCTGCAGGAGCGGCTCGCGAAGCTCGGCGGCGGCGTGGCCGTGATCAAGGTCGGCGCGGCCACCGAGACCGAGCTCAACGAGCGCAAGCACCGCATCGAGGACGCCGTGGCGTCCACGAAGGCGGCCGTCGAGGAGGGCATCCTCCCCGGCGGTGGCTCGGCTCTGGTCCACGCGGTCAAGGAGCTCGAGGGCGACCTCGGCCTGACCGGTGACGAGGCCACGGGCGTCCGCATCGTCCGCGACGCGCTCACCGCCCCGCTGTTCTGGATCGCGACCAACGCGGGCCACGAGGGCGCGGTCATCGTGAACAAGGTCCAGGAGCAGAGCTGGGGCCAGGGCTTCAACGCGGCCACCGGTGAGCTCACCGACCTGATCGCGGGCGGCATCGTCGACCCGGTCAAGGTGACCCGCTCCGCGGTCGCCAACGCCGCGTCCATCGCCCGGCTCGTGCTCACCACGGAGAGCGCCGTGGTCGAGAAGCCGGTCGACGAGGAACCCGACGCCGGCCACGGCCACGGTCACTCGCACTAGTTCCACCAGCACGCCGAACCGGGGCGGTACTCCCTTCCGAGGGGGTGCCGCCCCGGTTTCGTGTGCGCCAAGGGATCTGCCGTGAACCTCGCCACTTCGCTCGACGTCGACGGCGACCGCGCGACCTACGAGGTCCGCACGAATGTGCAGCTCTACCAAAATCGCTTGGTGCACCTGGGTTTCGCGCCCGCAGGCGACCGGTTCCTGCGCACGCTGTCCGCCACCGGCGACGTCCGGCGCACACACGCCAACTTCGCCCGCCACCTCGAGGAAATGCTGCTGCAGAGCGTCCGCCGCCGCCCGGTGCCGTGGGAGGACGCGCTGGAGATCTTCCTCGATCGCGTCGAAGGCAGCCGCCTGAGCTGGTTCCTCTACGGCTCCGGCGCCTTGGCCGTGCGCGGGATCGACGTCGGCCCCGGCGACCTCGACTTCTCCGTCGTCGACGCCCACCTCGCCGGCAGGCTCTTCGAAGACCTGCTCGTCGAGCCGGTCACCGAGTTCACGGGCTGGGTCGCCGACCGTGGCGGGCGGGCGTTCGCGGGCTGCGTGATCGAGTGGATCGCCGGCGTCCACGAGACGGGTGAGCCCCACGAGCAAAGCCCCACCGGTCGCCTCGACCACGTGCGCCGGCGCGGACACGACGTGCCGGTCGCGCCGCTCGACCTGCAGCTCGCCGTCAGCCGGCGCCGTGGCCTGACCGATCGCGTGCGGAAGATCCTGGCCGCCGGTTTTCCCGACGCCGTCCAGTAGTCTCAATGTAACTACTGGAGGCGCCGATGACTTCGGGAACGCGAGAGCTTTCCGCCACGGCCTACGTGGTGCTCGGCATGGTCGCCCAGCTCGGCGTGACCACGCCGTACGCGGTGAAGCAGGCGTTGCGCCGCTCGATCGGGCGGTACTGGCCCATCCCGCACGCGCAGCTGTACGCGATTTCCGGCCAGCTGCAGGAACAAGGCCTGCTCGAAGGTGCCCAGGAGACGTCCGGCCGCCGCCGCAAGACCTACTGCGTCACCGAAGCTGGCCATCGCGTGCTGCGGGAGTGGCTGAGCCGGCCCGACGCCGAGCCGGCCGAGATCCGCGGCGTGGCCTGGCTCAAGCTCGCGTTCAGCGACCTCGCCGACCCCGAGAGCCTTTCGCTGCTCGCGGCCGAACAGGCCGAGCAGCACCGCAGCCGCATCGCCCGGCACGGCGCCGCCGCGTCCGACCACGCCACGCAGCTGGCCCTCGAGCTGGACCGCGCCGCCCTCCGGTTCTGGACCGGACTGGCGGCGCGGCCACGGTGAGCGCCGGCCGGAACCGGCGCCCCGCGGCTCAGGCGGTGAACCCGCCGTCGACCGTGATCGCCGTGCCCGTCAGGTAGCGGCCGTCCGGGCCCGCCACGTGGGCCACGGTCGCGGCGACGTCCGCCGCTTCCGCGTAGTGACCGAGTGCGATGTGCGGCACCTGGGCCGCCGAAGCGGGACCGTCGACCGGGTTCATGTCGGTGTTGGTCGAGCCCGGGTGGACCACGGTGGCGGTGATGCCCCGCGGCCCGAGGTCGCGCGCCAGGCCGCGGGTGAAGCCGATCAGCGCCGCCTTGCTCGCCGAGTACAGGCTCATGCCGGGGAACGGCACGCGCTCGGCAAGGTCGCTGCCGATCGAGACCACGCGGCCGCCGCGGGGGAGGTGCTTCAGCGCCGCCTGCGTGGCGACCAGCACGGCGCGCACGTTCACCGAGAGCGTGCGGTCGATGTCGTCGAGCGAGAGCCCGTCGAGCGGCCCCGCGATGGAGATGCCCGCGTTGTTGACCAGGATGTCGAGCCCGCCGAGCTCCTCGGCGACACGGTCGACGGCCGAGGTCACCGCGGCGGCGTCCGCGGAGTCGGCCTGCAGCGCGAGGCCGCGCCGGCCCTGTTCCTCGACCTCGGTGACGACCTTGGCCGCCTTGTCCGCCGAGCGTTCGTAGGTGATGGCGACGTCGGCGCCGTCCGCGGCCAGCCGCTTCGCGATCGCCGCGCCGATGCCCCGGCTGCCGCCTGTCACCAGGGCGACCTTGCCGTCCAGCGTTCCCATCAGAAGGTTCCTTTCTGTATCGATGACTACATAAAAGACGCCGTACGATGGCGTCGTCAAGTTTTTCTGTATCGCTCACTAAAGAAGGTGGTCCATGTCACCGCGCGGCCGGCCGCGCGCGTTCGACCGGGAACGCGCGCTCACCGAGGCCATGTTCGTCTTCTGGGAGCGCGGCTACGAGGGCGCCTCGCTGGCCGACCTCACCGGCGCGATGGGCATCAACCCGCCCAGTCTGTACGCGGCCTTCGGTGGCAAGGAGGCGCTGTTCCGCGAAGCGGTGGAGCAGTACAGCGCCACCTACGGCAGCCACACGCCCCGCGCGCTCGCCGAAGAGCCGACGGCCCGCGCCGCCGTTGAAGCGATGCTGCGCGACAACGTCCGCGTGTACGTCGATCCTGCGCACCCCACCGGCTGCATGGTCGTGCTCGCCGCCACGAACTGCTCGCCCGCCAACCGGCCCGTGTGCGAGCTTCTCGGCGAGGCCCGCGCCCACGTCCGGGACCTGATCCGCACCCGGCTGAGGCGCGGCGTCGAGGCCGGCGAGCTGCCGGAGACCACCGACGTCGAAGCGCTCGGCGGCTACTACGCGACCGTCCTGTTCGGCCTGTCCGTGCAGGCCCGCGACGGTGCCGGCCTGCCGGAGCTCACGGCGGTCATCGACACCGCCCTCACGTGCTGGCCGGAAAACCCCGGAAACGACACCGGGGCGATGTCCGAAGTGGACACCGCCCCTGTCGCGAGTTCGTGATCGCGCTCAGCCGCCGGACATGCTCAGCACTCGTTTGTCCTGTTTGATCAGGTTCTCCCGCTCGGACTCGGACAGTCCGCCCCAGATCCCGTAGGGCTCGTGCACGGCCAGTGCGTGCCGCCGGCACATGTCCAGCACCGGGCAGGCCAGGCAGACCGCCTTCGCCCTGGCCTCGCGGCGTGCCCTAGCCGGCCCCCGCTCGCCGTCCGGGTGAAAGAACGCCGCGCTGTCCATCCCCCGACACGACCCCTCCAGCTGCCAGTCCCACATGTCCGCGTTGGGACCGGGAAGCCTGCGCGTGTCTGCCATCCTGACCGCCTCCGTCATCCGGTCGATGCCATTAGCTGCTCTGCTGTGGTGCCGATACTCCATTCGGTGCAACGGCGGTAACGTTAGAAGCGCGCCAATAGTTGTTCAAGGGCTTCGGGATGATTCAGCCGTTAGGCATCCCCCGGAATGGTGAGCAGGGGTTTTGGCTCCGGTTGCCGTGACTCTCGCGGGCCTGGATATTGGCCGGGTGGGATCCGGAGCGCGTGAAGGAGAACCCACCCTGCCGGTGGCCTCGGTCGCTCGCCGGCTCGGGGTCGCCCCGTCGACCCTCCGTACCTGGGACCGTCGCTACGGGCTGGGCCCCAGCCGCCACACCGACGGCCGGCACCGCCGCTACGGCAGCTCCGACATCGACCGCCTCGAGCTCATGCAGCGCGCCCTCCTCCGCGGCGCCTCGACGGCCGAAGCCGCCCGCTACGCGCTGCAGCAGATGCCGCGCGCGGAGATCGTCCAGCCCGCTGACGAACTCGCGACCCCGGCACACGCCGCGCCCGCCGACGGTGAGGTCCCGTCGCGCCTGGCCCGGCGCCTGAGCACGGCCGCGCTGGCCATGGACGTCGGCGCCGTGCAGCGCATGCTGGCCGAGGCGCTCGACGAGCTAGGCGTGCTCGCCGCGTGGTCGGGCGTGGTCGAGCCGGTGCTCACGGCGCTCGGCGCGCGCTGGCGCGGGGTCAGTGCCGGCGCCGAGGTCGAGTACCTGCTGGCCGAGTGCGTGTACGCGGCGCTCGTGCGCGCGACGCCCGTGCTCGACGCGCCGCTCAACCTGCGTCCGGTGCTGCTCGCGTGCGTGCCGGAGGAACGGGACACCATGCCGGTCTACGCGCTCGCGGCCGCGCTGGCCGGGCGGCGGATCGGCGCGCAGCTGTTCGGCGTGCCGCTGCCCGCGGAGGTCCTGGCGGTGGCCGTGCGACGCAGCGCGCCCGCCGCGGTGGTGCTGTGGGCGCACCGGCGCGATGTGGGGGACCCGCGGCTGTTCGCGCGGGTGTCGCGCGGCCGCCAGCGCAGCCGGTTGTTCGCGTGCGGGCCCGGCTGGGACGTCGCCACGCTGCCCGACAAGGTCGAGCTGCTCGCCGATCTGCCCGCCGCCGCGGGCCGCGTCGAGCACGTTCTTGTCGGGGCGGGGCGCTAGAAAGGTCCCGTGCTCCGAACCTCTCTCGTCGAGCTCGCGTTCGGCGATCTCGTGCCGCCGCTGGTGCCGGTCACGGCGCCGCGCTCCGCCGCGCCCCGGCACCGGCTGCTGGCCGCGGTCGTGCTCGGCGCCCAGGGCCGCTACGCCGCCGCGGCCACCGCGCTGGCCGACCTGCGCCGGGGTGCCGACCCGGTGGTGGCCTCGCTGGCCGCGACCACGCTGGCGTCGCACCGCCGTCAGCTCGGCGGGCACGTCGCCGCGCGGGCGCTGGACGGGGAGGCGCTGGTGGCCCTCGACGGTGCCGGCGCGACTCGCGTGGATCCGGACGGCCTCGACGCGGCCGGCGCGCGAGCCGACGCCCTGCTCGGCCTGGCCGCCGACAACCTCGCCCTGGGCCGCCTCGCCGCCGCCCGGCGTCTGGCGGCCCGCGCGGCGGAGGCCGACGACCGGTGGCGCGCGACCGTCCGCGGCGGCTGGGTCGGGGCCGAGATCGAGCTGGCCGCCGGCCGCCCGCGAGAAGCGATCGCGCCCGCGCGGCGAGCTGCGGAAACCGCGCGGGTGCGCGGCTCGTCTCGCCACGTCGTCAAATCCGACATCGTGCTCGGAGTCTCACTCGCGACGGCCGGGGAACCGGAGCAACGCGCTACTGCACTCGACGTCGTCACAAATGCCGCCATGGCCGCCGAGAAATACGAACTCCATTCACTTATTTGGGTGGCGACACGCGTGGCGGCCGATCTGGACCCCGGACACGCCGAGAAGTATCGATTCAGAAGCCTTGAGGTGTTGCACGCAGTGTTACGGCACGCAGATCCTTGCGTGATGCGGATCGCAGAGGATTCACCATGGGTGCCCGAGAGGCCGGGTTGAGCCCTCTGGAAACGCCGTTCCGGCATCCGGGCTAAGAAACTTCAAAAAAAGCCACCGGATCGTGTCAAGGTTCGGGCTAAAGCGTCCGATAGGGGAAGTGGAATGTCACCCGGCTGCAGGAAGGAAACCCCGTGACGACGGTCTTGATCTGCGACGACCGACGCAGTGTCCGCGAAGGGCTCACCCGTGTGATGTCCGCGGTCCCTGGGGTCAGTCGCATCGACTGCGTAGCGCACGGTGACGAGCTGTTGGCCCGGTACACCCGTCAGCCGGTCGACGTCGTGCTGGTCGGGACGCAGCGCGCGGTCCCGACGGGCGTCGAAGCCACTCGGCGGCTCGTCTCCGCGAACCCCCAGGCGAATGTCATCGTCTTCGGTGCCCCCGACGACGCCGGCAGCATCGCTGCCGCCATCGCCGGCGGTGCCCGCGGCTACCTCCGCTGGGACGCCTCGCGCCCCGAGCTGGTCGCCGCACTGGCCCACACGCTCGCCAGCACCTCGGTTCCGGCGCCGCGCCAGCCGTCGGACCCCGGCGTGCAGCTCACCGAGCGCGAGCTGCAGGTGCTGCGCGGCATGAGCCAGGGCAAGAGCAACGGCCAGATCGGCCGTGAGCTCTATCTGTCCGAGGACACGGTGAAGACGCACGCGCGGCGGCTGTTCCGCAAGCTCGGCGTCCGCGACCGCGCCCAGGCCGTGGCCCACGGTTTCCGCCGTGGCCTCGTGTCCTGAGCGCTGCGTCCTGAAATCAGTAACTGCTAAACCACGCTCCGCGTGACAGGTTGTCCGTTCTGACGCCACGGTGACGACGGGCCAGGGTTGCCGCCCTGGCCCGTACCTGTGTCCTCGGGTCTTGACCCGTGTCATCGGTGACAAATGTGTCACCTGTCACGTTCGTCGCCTTCGTCCCCACCGCTCGGGCAGGCTCCCCAGCCGGCGCCACCCTCCCGGGCAGCAAGCCGTACCCCGCAGGTCAGCCGCTCGTTGGTCTTCTGGTCGACATGTGCGGTGCGGCCGGGTCCACGGACGCGGCACACCGGTGACCACCTCTGGCGGTTGTCGGAAAGGTCGCCGACGGTACGGTAACTGTCACCGGCGGGCGGGGCACGATGACCACGCGCCGGATTCTTTGCACGCCTACACGTAACACTGGGACTGTTGTCTGCGATGGCCAATGTGGGGGACGGATTGGATGAGCCGGTCGCCGCTGCCGTGGAGGGAGACCCCCAGGCAGTCGATCGGCTGCTGGCGGCCATCCGCCCCCTGGTAGTGCGGTATTGCCGCGCTCGAGTTGGCAGGCAGGAGCGTTCGTTCGCTTCGGCAGACGATGTTGCGCAGGAGGTGTGTCTCGCGGTGCTCACGGCATTGCCTTCGTACCGTGAACAAGGCCGCCCGTTCCTGGCTTTCGTCTACGGCATCGCCCAGCACAAGGTCGCCGACGCGCACCGCGCGGCGGCCCGCAACCGGGCTGAACCGGTGGCCGAGGTCCCCGACGAGGTCGAGGTCGGCGTCGGTCCGGAACAGCGCGCGTTGCAGGGCGAGCTGAACGAACGGATGGCGCAGCTGCTGCAAGTGCTCCCCGACAAACAGCGCGAGATCGTCGTGCTGCGCGTCGTGGTGGGCTTGTCGGCGGAAGAGACCGCGGAGGCCGTCGGGTCGACCCCGGGTGCCGTTCGAGTGGCCCAGCACCGAGCGCTTGCTCGCCTGCGTAAGGTGCTCGCCGCCGAGGAGGTGATCTGAGTGACCGATCACGACGACGATCGTGACCTGTCGCCGTCCGCGTTCACGAGCGGCATGACGGCCTACGACCCGGAGGCCGACGGTGATCTCACGGCCATCCAGGCCGACGACGCACTGCTCGACGCACTCGGCGGCACGGACCCGGCCATCGCCGACGGGCTCGGCGACCAGGATCTCAACGCGCTGCTGCTCGCCTGGCGCCGCGACATCGACAGCGAGCCGCTGGCCGAGCTGGTCGACGTCGACACCGCCGTCACCACGGTGAAGACGGCCTCGCTGGCGCGCAAACGCGCCGACCGCAGCCGACGGCGCCGCATCCTGGTGCCGGTCGCCGCCGCGTGCGCCGCGGTGGCCATCGCGTTCGCCGGCACCGGCCTCGCCGCACGTGACGCCCAGCCCGGCGACACGCTGTGGGGCCTGACGAAGGTCCTTTACACCGACCACGCCCACTCGGTCGAAGCCGCCGCGGCGGCGAAGCTCGACCTCGAGAAGGCGAACCTCGCCCTGGCCGACAACCGCCTCGCCGACGCCCGCAAGGCCCTCGACGACGCGCAGGCCGCCCTGAACCAGGTCACCGACGACGAGAACCGCGACCAGCTGCTCGAGCAGCACCGCCAGCTCGCCGCCCAGCTCGGTGCCCCCGCCGTGCCCACCACGGGCCAGAACCCGCCGAACGACCCGTCCACGCCGCCGCCGGTCAACAACCCGGCCAACACGGCGTCGCAGCAGTCGAGCGGCCAGCCGACGTCCCTGCCCGGCACCGGCTCCACCAGCCAACCGGACACGACCAGCGTCACGGCGCCGCCGCCCCCGCCTCCGCCGCCCCCGGACACCACCACCGACACGCCCACGCCGCCCACGACACCCACCGACGCCACGGGCAACGCGACGGGCAACGACCCCGGCAGCGGCGGCGTCAGCCCCCGCAACGAATCCTCGGAAAGCGGGAGTGCCGGCGGTCAGAACAGCTCGTCGGAGAACCCGTAAGACCTCACCTCGAAAACGCCCTGGCTCCGGCCGGGGCGTTTCTCGTCTCCGGCCCGGCTCGGCCCTGCCGCAGACGAGAGCGGCCCTGGTGAGCAGTCTCACCAGGGCCCGTTCAACGCAACCACAAACCTCAGTACGCGCTCTCGTTCGCCGTCACACCGTCGGCGAAGCCGCGGCAGTAGTCCCAGCTCACGTAGTCGCCGGGGTTCGGGTCGAAGGCCGGCTCGTGGGGTCGCATGCGGCCGTCCGCGAGGAGCTGTTCGAGGCTGGCACGCAGGAGGTGCCAGTCGTGATAGTGGGGTTCGTCGCATTCGCCGCAGTCCACGACGATGCCGCGGACGCCACGAGGCTCCAGGAGGGCTTGGTACACCGCCAGGTCGGAGAGGTCGGCCAGCAGCTCGGTGCGTTCGTCCGGGCTGATGGGCTCGTCCAGCTGGTCTTCGGGATCGAGGAACGCCCGAGCCGGATCGTCCGGGTCGTCCGCGAAGGGGTCGGGGGGCAACACGTCGTGCGGCACGGCCTGCACGGTACCCGCCGTGTGGCGCCCGTCCCCACCCACCCGGGTCAGGGGTGAACCCCGGATATCATGAGGGGAAGGCTCAGCCAGCCCCTCGGCCAGATCGCTCACCCCCGCCAGGAAGGCCCTTCGCCCGCTATGACCAGCGAAAGCATCACCGCCCCCGTGCCCAGCAAGTTCGCGATGCTGGGCCTGACCTTCGACGACGTGCTGCTGCTGCCGGCCGAATCCGACGTGGTGCCCAGCGGGGTCGACACCAGTACCCGCCTCACACGCAACATCACCCTCAATGTCCCGCTGGTCTCCGCCGCCATGGACACCGTCACCGAAGCCCGCATGGCGATCGCCATGGCGCGCCAGGGCGGCATCGGCGTGCTGCAGCGCAACCTGCCAATCGACGAGCAGGCCGCCGCCGTCGAGGTGGTGAAGCGGTCCGAGGCCGGCATGGTCACCGACCCGGTCACCTGCTCGCCCGACGACACGCTCGCCGAGGTCGACGCCCTGTGCGCCCGCTTCCGCATCTCCGGCGTCCCGGTCACCGACGCGTCCGGCTCGCTCGTGGGCATCATCACCAACCGCGACATGCGGTTCGAGGTGGACTACACGCGCCTGGTCAGCGAAGTCATGACGAAGGCGCCGCTGATCACCGCGCAGGTCGGCGTCACGGCCGACGCCGCGCTCGGCCTGCTGCGCCGGCACAAGATCGAGAAGCTGCCGATCGTCGACGGCGCGGGCAAGCTCCGCGGCCTGATCACGGTCAAGGACTTCGTGAAGACCGAGCAGTACCCCAACGCCACGAAGGACACCGACGGCCGCCTGATCGTCGGCGCGGCCGTAGGCGTCGGCGCCGACGGGCACAAGCGCGCGATGACGCTGGCCGAGGCCGGCGTCGACGTGCTGATGGTCGACACCGCCCACGGCCACTCCCGCGCCGTGGTCGAGACCGTCAAGCTGCTGAAGAAGGAGCTGGGCGACACCGTCGACATCGTCGGCGGCAACGTCGCCACCCGCGCGGGCGCGCAGGCGCTCGTGGACGCGGGCGTGGACGGCGTGAAGGTCGGCGTGGGCCCGGGCTCGATCTGCACGACGCGGATCGTCGCCGGTGTCGGTGTGCCGCAGATCTCCGCGATCTACGAGGCCGACCAGGCCTGCCGCCCGGCCGGCATCCCGGTGATCGGCGACGGCGGCATCCAGTACTCCGGCGACATCGCCAAGGCCATCGCGTCCGGCGCGTCCAGCGTGATGCTCGGCAGCCTGCTCGCCGGCACCGCCGAGTCGCCCGGCGACCTGATCCTCGTCGGCGGCAAGCAGTTCAAGGTCTACCGCGGCATGGGTTCCCTGGGTGCGATGCAGTCGCGCGGCCAGGGCAAGTCGTACTCGAAGGACCGCTACGCGCAGGACGACGTGCTCAACGAGGACAAGCTCGTCCCCGAGGGCATCGAAGGCCGCATCCCGTTCCGCGGGCCGCTCGCCAACGTCGTGCACCAGCTCGTCGGCGGCCTGCGCGCCGGCATGGGCTACGCGGGCGCCGAGACGATCGCGCAGCTGCAGGAGGCTCAGCTCGTGCGCATCACCGCGGCCGGGCTGAAGGAGAGCCACCCGCACGACATCACGATGACCGTCGAGGCCCCGAACTACTCCGCGCGGTAACTCCGCCCGAACGGATCTTCCCGACATCCCGCCCGTCCCGGCACTCTTCGAGACGTTGATCTTTCTCGAAGGGGACGGGCGGGATGTCGGGCAAGCCGGACGCCGACACCGACCTCGAGCAGATCCGCACCGACTACAAGAAGCTGCTTTCGACAGGAGCCGGTGCTGCGCACGGATTCCGTGGAGCGCGTCTCCTTCTGACGCGGTTTTCGGGGCCCTGAGCGCCGAGCGGCATTTGTCCCCTCACGGCGACGGCCGCGGTGCGGCTGAGTGGTGCGGTGAAAGCGGATCGTCTCGCCGAGTTGTTCGTGGTCGTCGTCGGCTTCGCCGTGCCGGCGACCGTCGCGGCGGGTCTTGTGGTGGAGTACGGAGGACCGGCGCACGTCGAGGCCGCGCAGGTCGTGAGCTGCCGCGAAGTGCCCGGCGCCGGCGACCGCACGATCCGGTACGTGGTCCGGTTTACCACCCAGATCGGCGAAGACGTCGAGGTCTCCGGCGACGACCCGGGCCTCGACGCCGGCGTCGGCGCCTCCGTGGAGCTCACCCGGGCCGACCACTCCGGCGCGGTGCGCGCGGTGCGCAGCGGCGGCGAGACGACGATCGTGCGCACCTCGTTGTTCGTCGGCCCCGTCTGGGGCGGCGTGATCGGGGTGATCGTGCTGGCCTACGCGGTGTTCCTCATGGTGCGGGGCGGGAAGCGGGCGCTGCGGGTGTCGCTGGTGGTGGGCCTGCTTTCCGCGGTCGTGGGGGCCGTGGCGGGCGCGACGTTGTTCTGACCCGCCACAGCAGCACGGGCGTGGCCAGCATCAGCAGCCCCGCCAGGCCGATCGCCTCGCGCGTGCCGAGCCACGCGCCGAGCGCGCCCCACACCAGCATCAGCGCGGCCCGCGTCGCCCCGCCGGTGATGCCCCAGGCGGACAGCACGCGGGCGGCGCGCGAGGTCTCCGTCTCCTGCAGCCGATAGGTGGCCGAAACGGGGTTGAAGATGCCGATCGTGAGGATCAGCCCGAACTCGACGAGCATCACGAACCCCAGCCCCGCCGGCCCGTGCGGCGTGAAGGCGAGTGCGACCGGCCAGATCACGCGTAGCGTCCCCGTCACCAGCAGCACGCGCTCAGGGCCGAAGCGCGCGGTGATCCGGCGCGACAGCCGCGAGCCGAGCAGCCCGCCGAGGCACGGCACGCCGAACGCCAGCCCGTACTGCCACGCCGCGAACCCGAGCTCCCGCAGCAGCAGGATCGCGAGCAGCGGTGACGTCGCCATGATCAGGCCGTTCACCAGCGTCGTGTTGAGGAACAACGCGCGCAGCCGCGGGTGGCCGAGGATGTAGTGCCAGCCGTCGAGGACGTCCCTGGTCCGGACCGTCGCGGGGCGCGCGGTGGGCGGCGGCTCGGGCGTGCGGATGGCGCCGATCGCGAGCGCGGAGAGCAGGTAGCTGACGCTGTCGAGCACCACCGTCGTGAGTGGTCCGAACACGCCGATCAGCGCCCCGCCCGAAGGCGGGCCGACGGCTGTGGCGGTCCACTGCGTGGTCTCGAACCGGCCGTTGGCAACGAGCAGGTCCTCGCCCGTCGCCATGCCCTTGAGGTAGGCGCCGCTGGCCGCCGTGAACACGATGTTCGCGGCCGCCACGACCACCGACACGGCCACGAGCTGCCCGAACGTGAGCCCGCCCAGCGCGTAGCCGAGTGGCAAGGTCAGCAGTGCGACGAAGCGCACAGCATCCATCGCCACCAGCACCGGCCGCTTGCGCCGGAACTCCACCCACGGCCCGAGCGGCACGGCGATCAGCGCGCCGACGGCCAGGCCCGCGGCGGCCAGCACCGAGACCTCCGTGGTGCTGCTGTGGAGCACCGTCACGGCGATGAACGGGAACGCGTCGAGCGCGAGCCACGTGCCCGCGGTGCTCGTGGCGTACGCCAGCCACAGCCGTCGGAAGTCCTGCCCCAGCGCCACTCTGGTCCCCCTGTCGTCGTCCGACGCATCCAACAGCGCGCGAAACGGCGGTGGCAAACAACCTCGTGACGCGGTGCACAACCTGCGGTTGTCAGCCCCTTGCCAATCCGGCCAAAAGTAGGCGGACGCCCAACCGGACGTGCTTGTGCAAGCCGGCGGTCTCCGCTGTGGCTGTGGTCGGATTGGCAAAAACAGCGCAGTACGGGCCCCGTGCGTTGGTCACCCACGCGGACTAGCGACAATGGACGGCGTTGTCGTCGGTGCGAGAAGGGACATCACGTGCGGGATCTGGTCGAGATCGGGATGGGTCGCACCGCGCGGCGGGCGTATGACCTCGATGACGTGGAGATCGTGCCCTCGCGGCGCACGCGGTCGTCGTCGGTGGTGTCGACCTCGTGGCAGATCGACGCCTACCGCTTCGACCTGCCGCTGGTCACGCATCCGACCGACGCCATCGTGTCGCCGGGCACGGCCGTCGCGATCGGCGAGTTGGGCGGTCTGGGCGTGCTCAACGCCGAGGGCCTGTGGGCGCGCCACGCCAACGTCGAGGACGCCATCTTCCGGCTGGTCCGCGCCGCGGAGGACACCGAGGACCCCGCGGCCGTCGTCCGCGAGCTGCAGGAGCTGCACGCCGCGCCGGTCCGGCTCGACCTGCTGAGCGAGGCCATCAAGACCGTCCGTGAGTCGGGCGTCACGGTGGCCGCGCGCGTGAGCCCGCAGCACGCCGCCGAGCTCACCCCCGACCTGCTGGCCGCCGGTGTCGAGATCCTCGTGGTGCAGGGCACGATCATCTCCGCCGAACACGTGCAGCGCGACGCGGAACCGCTCAACCTCAAGGAGTTCATCGGCCGCCTCGACGTGCCGGTGATCGCCGGCGGCGTGAGCGACTACCGCACGGCCATGCACCTCATGCGCACCGGCGCGGCGGGCGTGATCGTCGGCCACGGCTACACCTCGGGCGTCACCAGCACCGACCGCGTGCTCGGCATCGGCGTCCCCATGGCCACCGCCATCGTCGACGCCGCCGCCGCCCGCCGCGACTACCTCGACGAGACCGGCGGCCGCTACGTCCACGTCCTCGCGGACGGCGGCATGACCACCTCGGGCGACATCGCCAAGGCCATCGCCTGCGGCGCCGACGCCGTGATGCTCGGCGCGCCGCTGGCGACCGCCTCCGACGCTCCCGGCCAGGGCCTCTACTGGACCGCCGCCGCGGCGCACCCGTCGCTGCCCCGCTCGCGCGTCGTCGCCGGCCCGGACTCCGACTACGCGGTGGACCTGAAGACGCTGCTCTTCGGCCCGTCCTCGGACGCCGAGGGCGTGGTGAACCTCTTCGGGGCCCTCCGTCGCGCGATGGCGAAGACGGGGTACTCGGACCTGAAGGAGTTCCAGCGGGTCGGACTGACCGTCCGCCGCTGATCGTCGCTTGCCGAGGCCCCCGCGTCCTGGACGTGGGGGCCTCTTTCACGACTTTCAGGACGCCGTGCGAGACGCCCAGTGCCGGCCTCGGCGCGGGGTGCGCCAGTGCCGTCCACGCTCGGGGCGCAGGGGACCGCGCCCGGCCGGCTGGTGCGCGGCGAACCGGGCCGCCGTGAGTCCCATCAGGACGGGATACCGCACTTCCCCGTGGCGCAGCTCGGTGTCGCGCGGCCGGCCTTCCTCGCGGAAGCCGAGTTCTCCGTGCAGCGCAAGGGAAGCGAAGTTGGCGCCGTTCACGCTCACCACGCACTCGCGGTAGCCGTGCTGCTCGAACATGACCGTGAGCAGCACGGTGACGGCGTCGGCGGCATATCCGCAACGGCGGTGCTGCGGGCCGATCCCGATGCCGTAGCTGAAGCGGCGCGTCGCCGGATCGGCCTGGATCCACATGGACCCGACCACTGCCCGGCTGTGCCGCGCCTCGATGGCGAAGTGGAAGTCGTCGCCTGAATCTGCGGCGCGGCCCCGGTGCGCGGCCCAATGCCGGTAGCCGCCGAGGCGCAGGTCGTGGCCGCGTGCCGCGTCGCGGTCGAACCCGGCGAGCACGCGGTGGTCGGCGGGACGGATCTCCCGCAGGCGCACCTTCACGCCGGCCTGGCTCGCCGCGCCGGCCCGCCTCCGGGCTCGGACCGAATTCACCGTCATCGGCGGGCATCGTATCGGTTGGCCGAGCTCGGCTTCCGCGGTTCGGCGATGTAACCGGCGAGTAACTTACCTCTGGTCAGAAGGACATCGCCGGGTTACGCTCGGACCTGTGACTGCCAGTAACACCACCACAGCGCAGGGCGGGCCCGACTACGACGTCGTCGTGGTGGGGTCCGGGTTCGGGGGCAGCGTGGCGGCGCTGCGGCTCACCGAGAAGGGCTACCGCGTCGCCGTGGTGGAGGCGGGGCGGCGGTTCGCGGACGACGAGTTCGCGAAGACGTCGTGGGACCTCAAGCGGTACCTGTGGGCGCCGCAGCTCGGCTGTTACGGCATCCAGCGCATCCACATGCTCAACGACGTGATGGTGCTGGCCGGCGCGGGCGTCGGCGGTGGGTCGCTGGTGTACGCGAACACGTTGTACCGCCCGTTGAAGCCGTTCTACGCCGACCGCCAGTGGGCGCACATCACCGACTGGGAGGCCGAGCTCGCGCCGCACTACGACCAGGCGAGCCGGATGCTCGGGGTGGTCACGAACCCGACGATGACGCCGTCCGACGTGGTGATGCGCGACGTCGCCGAGGACATGGGCGTGGGCGAGTCCTTCCACCCGACGCCGGTGGGGGTGTACTTCGGCAAGCCCGGCGAGACCGTGCGCGACCCGTTCTTCGGCGGCGCCGGGCCTGACCGCGTCGGCTGCACCGAGTGCGGCGCCTGCATGACGGGGTGCCGCGTCGGGGCGAAGAACACGCTGGTCAAGAACTACCTGTACCTCGCCGAGCGGGACGGGGCGAAGGTCATCCCGCTCACCACCGTCGCGTCGGTCGAGCCGGCGGGCGACGGTTACCGAGTGACGCTGCAGAAGACCGGCACGCGCTCGAAGCGCTTCCGCACCACCGTGACCGCGGGCCAGGTCGTGTTCGCCGCGGGGACCTGGGGGACGCAGAACCTGTTGCACCGCATGAAGGACACGGGCGCGCTGCCGAGGCTGTCGCGGCGCCTAGGCGAGCTGACGCGCACGAACTCCGAGGCGATCATCGGCGCCGCGCGCACCGCGGTGGACTCCGCGCGCGACTTC
This sequence comes from Amycolatopsis sp. NPDC051372, assembly GCF_040682095.1. Classification (NCBI taxonomy): domain Bacteria; kingdom Bacillati; phylum Actinomycetota; class Actinomycetes; order Pseudonocardiales; family Pseudonocardiaceae; genus Amycolatopsis; species Amycolatopsis sp. NPDC051372. Next base: position 8,037 of record NZ_JBFBAF010000025.1, on the reverse strand, counting down.
AGCCGCGGCGTCGCGATCACGTCGTCGATCCACCCCGACGAGAACACCCACATCGAGCCCGTGCGCTACGGCAAGGGCAGCAACGCGATGAGCCTGCTGCAGACCGTCTCCACGGACGGCGCTTCGCCGGTGCCGCGCTGGCGGCAGGCGCTGACGTTCCTGGTCAAGCACCCGCTGCAGTCCGCGAAGCTGCTCAACGGCTACCGCTGGAGCGAGCGCACGGTGATCCTGCTGGTGATGCAGAGCCTCGACAACTCCATCACCACGTACACGCGGCCCGGGCTCTTCGGGCGGCGCAAGTACACGTCGAAGCAGGGCCACGGCGAGCCCAACCCGAGCTTCATCCCGGCCGGGCACGAGGCCAACGTCCGCACGGCCGAGCGCATCGGCGGGATGCCGGGCGGCACCTGGGGTGAGATCTTCGACATCCCGCTCACGGCCCACTTCATCGGCGGCGTGCCGATCGGGGACAGCGTGGAATCCGGTGTGATCGACCCGTACCACCGGGTCTACGGCTACCCGGGACTGTCCGTTGTGGACGGTTCGGCGATCACGGCGAACCTGGGCGTGAACCCGTCGCTGACGATCACGGCGCAGGCGGAGCGGGCGTTCTCGTTCTGGCCCAACAAGGGTGAGGCGGACCAGCGCCCGGGGCAGGACGCGGCCTACGCGCGGCTCGACGCGGTGGCACCGAAGAATCCCGCTGTTCCCTCCGACGCCCCTGCCGCACTCCGTCGATAGCTCCTACGATCGCCGGGTGACGACAACGGCGTTGACCCGCGTGCAGGAACTGCAGGACGAGTGGGCCCTGGTCATCGGCTCCCTCGACGAGACCGCGGTGCGCGCGCCGAGCGCGTTGCCCGGTTGGACACGCGCGCACCTGCTCACGCACCTCGCTCGCAACGCCGACGCCGTCGGCAACCTCCTGACCTGGGCGTCCACCGGGGTCGAGCACCCCATGTACGGCCCCGGCACGGCCCGCGACGACGACATCGCCGCCGGCGCTGCCCGCGGCTCGGCCGAGATCCTCGCCGACGTCGTCGCGTCGGGGGAGCGGCTCGTGGACCTGGCTTCGACGCTGCCGGACCACGCGTGGACCGCGCCCGTCCGCGGCCGCGGCGGCCAGCCCATCACCGGCGCCGACGCCCTGACGCTGCGCCTCGCCGAGACCACCATCCACCTCGTCGACCTCGACGCCGGCCACGACTTCACCAGCGCGTGCGCCCTGCTGGGCGGCTACGTCGACGACGTCGTGGCCAACATGATCCGCATGTACCTCGGCGACTTGCCCCCGATCCGTCTCACCGACGGCACCCACACGTGGACCATGGCCGACGGCTCGGCCGGCCTCGTCACGGGCACCCCCGGCGACCTTCTGGCGTGGCTCTCGGGCCGCGGCCCCGGTGACGCGTTGGCGGGCCCCGTGCCGGAGTTCAAGTCCCTGGTGTGAGGCGGTTGGCCTACCACTGGGTGGGCGAGTTCTGCAGCGGCCCTTCGGCGGCGTTTGCCGGCCCTCAAGAACACCGGCTACAACGACATCCCCTACGGGGCCATGGCCGACGCGACCCCCGCCGAGCGCCAGAAAGCCCAGCAGAGCGCCGTGCAGAACCTCAACACGCTGGTCGACGTCGTTCCAACGCGGCCGCCGTGACCAGCGCGGCGCCGAGCCCCACGCGCGACCGCCTGACCGGCGTGTACACCCAATTGCGGACCGACCTCCTCGGCATCCAGCAGCGCGTCACCGCCCTGTCGCCCGCGGCCGCCGCCACCTTCGGCCCCCGGCTCGCGGCCGCCGCCGGCCAGGTCCACGCCGCTTTCGAAGCGGCGCGCCAGGTCCTCGCCGCTGAGCCGGGCACGGCGCGGTTCCTGCGCGACCACCCGGTCTGCTCGTGAGAACGGCCTGGTGGTTGCCGATCGTGGTCGTGCTGGCGGTGGCCTCGGGTTGCGCGGCAGCCCGCCGCCCGCCCCGCCCAAGCCCTCGGCGCCGACCCTTTCGCCGGCCGAAGACCTGGCCTGGCATTGGGTGGGTGCCCTCTGCAGCGCGCCCAAGGCCGACCGGGCGGAGCTGACGAACCTCGGCGCGCGGGCGGCCTACACGCAGGGCGAGCTGACCAGCACGTTCGCCCAGCGCGAGCAGGACAAGCAGAGCGCCGCGCAGATCACCGACGACCTGGTCCAGACCGTGCACGGCAACGCGGCCAAAGTCGCCGCCGCGCCGCACAGCGCGGCGCGTGATCGGCTAATCGCGACCTACCGGAAGCTGGAGGACGCGCTGACCAAGGCCCGCCACCACGTGGACCAGCTGCCGGACACCGAGATCACCCAGTTCGGCACCGCGCTACTGGCGATCTCGAAGGAGGTTGAAGCCGCGCTGCAAACCGCGCGGAAGACCATCGGCGCCGACTCGGCCACCCAACGCTTCATGGCGACGGCCGGTACCTGCCTCCTCTGATCACCGGCAGCGGTGACGTGCTTCACTGATCAAGTGCGGAAAGTGCAGTGGATGCACCTTGGTCCGGTCGTGACCGTGCTGGTCACGGTGCTGGCCGGTTCGGCCTGCTCGACTCCCGCACTACCCCCGCCGGCCGCACCGCCGAAGCCGTCGCCCGTTTCCAGCGCGCCGCCCGCCGATCCCCGTGCCCGGCAGTGGGTCGACGACTTCTGCACGCACCCGAGAAACACCGAGCAGTACCTGTCGTTCCTGCCGGCCGCGACGGACATGTACCCGTCGTCCACGACGTCCGAGATGGAGTCGACGAGGGCCATCGCCGCGCAGAGCGTGCGGAGTATCGCCATCTACCTGCGTGAGAACGCGGCCCAGGTCGCCGCGGCGCCGGCCGGTGCCGTGCGCGACCGGCTGACCGCGATCTACACCCAGCTCGACACCGCCCTCGACCAGGCGCAGCAGACGACGCAGAACCTGTCCACCACCGACTACGACCAGTTCAAGCGCGCGCTGCACGCCGCGGCCGACGAGGTGCACTCCGACGTCGAGCGGGCCCGCAAGGCGATCGAGGCCGACCCCGATCTCGGTGGGTTCCTGGCGGATTACCCGATCTGCTCCTGACACCCGCTCGGGCGACGGAATGAACCACCCTGGTGTCCGGAACGTCTGATCAATATGACTGTCGGGAGAAGGACGTTGCTGCGGGCCGCCGGGCTCACCACGCTCGGCGCGGTGGCGGCAGCGTGCGCGCCGAACTCCGCGCCGCCGCAGCAGCCGCCGGCGAGGACAACGCCGACGACAACAGCACCGCCGCCGTCGACGAAGCCGTCCGGGCCGCCGGACTGGAACGCGTTGAGGAGCAAGCTCAGCGGTGACCTCGTGCTGCCTGCCGACAGCGGCTTCGGCACCGCCAAGCGCGGCTTCAACCCGCTGTTCGACGGCCACACCCCGGCCGCCGTGGCGAAGGTGCAAAAGCCCGAGGACGTGCAGGCCTGCTTCGGCGCGGTGGCGGGAAGGTTGCCGATCGCCGCGCGCAGCGGGGGCCACAGCTACGCCGGCTACTCCGTGCCCGACGGCGGCCTGATCGTCGACGTCGGCAGCATGTCGAGCGTCCAGGTCCAGGGCGACCAGGTCGTGATCGGCGCCGGCGCGCGGCTGGGTGACGTCTACGCGGCGCTCGCCAAAGCCGGCCGCTGCCTGCCCGCCGGCTCGTGCCCGACGGTCGGCATCGCCGGGCTCACCCTCGGCGGCGGTATCGGCGTCGTGGCGCGCAAGTACGGCCTCACCTGTGACCATCTCGTCTCCGCCCAGGTCGTGACGCCGGACGGCAAGCTGCGCACGGCGAGCGCCGACTCCGAGCCCGACCTGTTCTGGGCCCTGCGCGGCGGCGGGGGCGGCAACTTCGGCATCGTCACGTCGTTCACCTTCCGCACCGACCCCGCGCCCGGCATCACGGTGTTCTCGCTGCACTTCCCGGGCGGCTCGGCGGGCGACGTGCTCGACGCGTGGCAGCAGTGGCTCCCGACGACGCCACCCGAATTCTGGTCGAACCTCGTCGTATCGGGCGGTTCGCCGGTCGCGTGCCGCGTCGGCGGCGCGTTCGTGGGCGGCACCAGCGAGCTCACCGCGTTGCTGGGCAAGCTCAACGCGTCGCCGTCCAGCCGCACGATGAAGAGCCTCAGCTACGGCGGCGCCATGAACTACTTCTCCGGCAGCTCCGCGCGCCAGACGTTCGTGGCCTCGTCGCGGATCATCACCGACCCGGTGGCGGGCGGGAAGGTCAGCGACCTCGCCGCCGGCCACAAGGGCATGGACCTGCTCATCGACGGTCTCGGCGGCGCGGTCGCCGACGTCGCCCCGGCCGACACCGCGTTCCCACACCGCAAGGCGCTGGCCAGCATCCAGGTCTACGCGCCCGCCACCACCGGCAACCACACCACCGTCGCCAAGTCCGTGTCCACTGTGGTCAGCGGCCTCGCCGACGCGGGCGCCGGCGGCGGCTACGTCAACTACCTCGATCCCGCCATGCCCGACTGGAAAACCGCCTACTACGGCGACAACGCGGCCCGGCTCGAGCAGGTCGCCAAGACCTACGACCCGGACGGCGTGCTCAAGTTCGCCCAGTCCGCGTAACGAGCTCGTGGGTGCCGGCGCGAGACCGGCACCCACGAGTCCTACAGGTCCACCCCGGTGAACACCGTCACCCGCTCCTCGGTGAGGTCGTTCATCGCCGACAGCACGCCCTCGCGCCCGACGCCCGAGCCCTTCACGCCGCCGTACGGCATCTGATCGGCGCGGTACGACGGCACGTCACCGATGATCACGCCGCCCACTTCCAGCTCGGCCGACGCGTGGAACGCCAGCTGCACGTCGGAGGTGAACACACCGGTCTGCAGACCGTACGCGGAGTCGTTGACCGCCGCGAAGGCCTCGTCCACACCGTCCACAACGGACACCACCAGCACCGGCCCGAAGACCTCCTCCGACCACACGCGCGCGTCCGGCGGCACGTCCGTGAGCAGCGTCGGCGCGACCTGGGTGCCCTCGCGCGTGCCGCCCGTGAGCACCTTCGCGCCAGCGGCCACGGCTTCCTCGACCCACGCGATGATCCGCTCGGCCGCGGCCTCGTCGACGACCGGCCCGACGTCGGTGTTGCGGTCGTAGGGATCACCCGTCTGCTGCGCCTCCACGGCCTCCACCAGCGCGGGCACGAACTCCTCGGCCACCGCCGCGTCGACGATCACGCGCTGCACCGAGATGCACGACTGCCCGGCCTGGTAGTTGCCGAACGTCGCGATGCGCTGTGCCGCGCCCTCGGGGTCGGGCCAGTCGCGCAGGACCACGGCCGCCGCGTTGCCGCCGAGCTCCAGTACCACGTGCTTGCGCGGCGCCGCGTCGGCGATCGACCAGCCGACGGGGCCCGAGCCGGTGAACGACACCACGGGCAGCCGCGGGTCGGCCACCAGCGCCTGGGTCTCCGCGTTTCCCAGCGGCAGCACGGAAAACGCGCCGGCCGGCAGGTCCGTCTCGGCCAGGATCTCGCCGAGGATCAGCGCCGACAACGGCGTGCGCGGCGCCGGCTTCACGATGATCGGCGCGCCGACCGCCAGCGCCGGCGCGACCTTGTGCGCCACCAGGTTCAGCGGGAAGTTGAACGGGGAGATCCCCAGCACAGGCCCGCGCGGCACCCGCCGCGTGAGCGCCAGCCGCGCGTCGCCCGACGGGTCGGCGTCGAGCCGCTGCACGTCACCGCTGAATCGCCGCGCCTCCTCGGAAGCGATGCGGAACACCGAAACCGCGCGGCTGACCTCGGCTTCCGCCCACTTGAGCGGCTTGCCGTTCTCCGCGGTGATCACCTCGGCGATCTCCTCGGCCCGCATCCGCAACCCGCGCGACACGTGCTCCAGCGCCGCCGCGCGCTCGTGCGCGGGGGAGCGGCGGAACTCCCGCGCGACGCCCGCGGCGGCCGCCACGGCGCGCTCCACCTGCTCCGCGCCGGGCACCGCCACGGTCGCCACTTCGCTGCCGTCGACCGGGTGCCGCACGACGAGGGTCCCGGCCCCCTGCTCCGCCCGTCCGGCGACCCACGCGCGCCGCGGCTCCGGGGTGATCATGTCCATGCGTACCAAGGTATGGGGGCCCGGTGCGCGCCGTGTGAACCCCCACCCTTACGGGGCTCACACGGCGCGTCGGTCACGGCGTCACGAGCTCACGGCTTCACGAGGACTTTCAGCGCCTCGCGGTCGGCCATCGCCTGGTAGCCCGCGGGCACGTCGGCCAGCCCGATCGTCCGGTCGAACACGCGGCCCGGCTGGTAGCGGCCCTCGAGCACGTCCGGCAGCAGCTGCGGGATGTAGTGGCGCGCGGGGGCGACGCCGCCGGTGATCGTGATGTTGCGCGTGAACACCGGGCGCCCGATCGGGCCCTCCGGGTACTGCGGCACGCCCACGCGGCTCAGCGCACCGCCTGCGCGCACCACACCGAGGCCCATCTCGAACGCCGCCTTGGTGCCCACGCACTCCAGCACGGTGTGCGTGCCGTGGCCACCGGTCAGCTCGCGCACGCGCGCGATGCCCTCCTCGCCGCGCTCGGCCACGACATCCGCCGCGCCGAACTCGCGGCCCAGGTCGGTGCGCGCCTGGTGGCGTCCCATGAGGACGATGTGCTCGGCGCCGAGGCGCTTCGCGGCCAGCACGGCGGACAGGCCCACCGCGCCGTCGCCGATCACGGTCACCGCCTTGCCCGGCGCGACGCCCGCGGTCACGGCCGCGTGGTGGCCGGTGGAGAACACGTCCGACAGCGTGAGCAGTGAAGCGAGCAAGTCGTCGGAAGTTTCTTCAAGTGCCAGCGGGAGTTTCACGAGAGTGCCGTCGGCCTGCGGTACGCGCACGGCCTCGCCTTGACCGCCGTCCACGCCGTCGACGCCCCAGTTGCCGCCGTGCAGGCACGAGGTCTGCAGCCCCTCGCGGCAGAACTCGCACGTGTTGTCCGAGTACACGAACGGCGCCACGACCAGGTCGCCCTTGCGCACGCTCGTCACGTCGGCACCGGTTTCCTCCACGACGCCGAGGAACTCGTGGCCGATCGGCCTGCCGTTCTCCTGCGCGGGCATGCCGCCGTACGGCCACAGGTCGCTGCCGCAGATGCAGGAGCGCACGACGCGGACCACGGCGTCCGTCGCCTGGGCCACCTTCGGGTCGGCCACCGTCTCCACTCGGACGTCGCCGGCGCCGTAGATGAGTGTCGCTCGCATAAAGATCCTTTCCGGGTTTTCGCGGTCATCTGTTTCGAGTCATCCGGGCCGGGATTCATTCCTCATGACGCATGCCCCGGCCGTGTCATGACAAATGTCCGGGGTGCTCAGCCGGGTCTCCACCTACGTTCAGAGCATGACCAACCCGACCTCGGAACGCTGGCACAGCAACCCGTTCGTGGCCGTCTTCGACCGGATCGGCCCGCGCCGGGCACCCGTCCTCACTGGCGCGGTGTTCCTCGTCACGGCGGCGGCGCTCGTCGCCCAGCTCGCGGTGCCGGGGCTGCTGGAGCACGTCCGGCGCGACGGCGCGGCGATCGACACCGGGCAGTGGTGGCGCCTGCTCACCGGCATGTTCTTCCAGGACGGCGGACTGCTTGGCGGCGTCTTCAACCTGGTGATCCTGGCGATCTTCGGCACGCTGGCGGAGAGCTACTTCGGCCGCGTGCGCATGTTCGTCCTGTACTTCGGGTGCGGGCTGTTCGGCCAGTTCATGAGCTACGTCTGGCTGCAGCCGGTCGGTGCGGGCAACTCGATGTGCGTCGCTGGTCTCATCGGCGCACTGGCCGTGGCGCTGCTGCGGGCGCCGGCACGCCACGGCGTGCAGTTGCCGACGCAGGCGTTCGTGGTGCCGATCCTCGTGGCGCCGCTCGCGGTCGTCGACACGCTCGTGCACGACAACCACGGCCTGCCCGCGTTGCTGGGCATGGCGCTCGGATTCGCGCTCCTGCCCAAGGTGCGCGGCTAGCTGTAGTGCCCTGTGAGGTTGTTGACCCGGGTGATGGGTGGGTGGCCGTTGAGGGCGGTGTGGGCTCGGTGGTGGTTGTAGTGGTGCAGG